>JBBRQE010000066.1:0-17572 GCA_038226905.1 Chthoniobacterales bacterium
AAACGGACGCAGCTCAGTTCCGATAAGGAACGCTATACTACGGGTGAGCGCGTGACGGTTTTCGCGCGGCTTTACGACCAGAATTTCATTCCGCTCAAAGAAACATCCGCCCAGGGTTCCTACCTGGCGCAGGCCGCGCCGGGCACAGCCGCCGGGGCCAGGCAGGACGTGCAGATGCGCGCGGTCCCGGACCAGCCGGGCATGTATCGTGGGGACTTTGTCGCGTCCGAGCCGGGAGGTTATCGATTTTCCGTGGCGGGCGATGCCAAGACGGTGCTCGATTTCTCCGTCATAAAGCCGAAGTTCGAACTCGGTGCCACGGCGATGAATGAACCACTCCTCAAAGAGATGGCGCGGGTGGCGGGCGGCGCCTTTTTTCGGGAAGAAGATTTGGCGACGCTGCCCGAAAAACTGTCGGAAAAAGATGAGCGTATCAGCCGCGTGGTCGATGCCGATTTATGGGCATCGCCCTTCTATTTTCTCCTGATGTTTGGCCTGGTGACGACCGAATGGATTTTGCGCAAGAAGTATAAACTCAAATGATCACCACGGCCGAGTCTACGGTTGAGGATTTGCGCGGCCTCCATCACCGGATCGACCGCGTGAGGCGGAAGCGCGTGACGGTCATGGTAACGGCCGGCGTCGCCCTCGCCCTCACTATTTTCCTCGCTTCGGTGACGGTCGAATCGCTGCTGGATTGGCTGGTCGAGTTGCCGTGGTTGATGCGCGCTCTGATCCTGCTTGGCACGCTCGGGGTTTCAGGATTTTTTATCCGACGCGATGTCATCAAACCCTTACGAACGCAGCTGAATGACGATGCCATAGCGCTGGTTATTGAGCGGGCCCTGCCCACTTTTCGCACGCGTTACATCGCGTCCATTCAACTGGCGCGGGCGGAGCAGCAGCCTTCCTCGCTCGTGCGCGCGTTGCTTGCCCAAACGGAATCGCTGGCGGCCACCTTGAATTTCCGCGAAGTCGTCAAACTCGAGAAGATGAAGAGGGCGCTGCTCATTGCGGGTGCCGTTATGACGGCGGTCATCGGGCTGGCCTGGTTCGGGGGGAGTGCGACGCCGCTGCTGGTCAAGCGCGCGGCCCTGTTTACCGTTCCCCTTCCGCGCAAAACGCAGATCGTTAGCATCACCGGCGACCGGAAGATTGGTGTCGGCGAGGATCTGCATATTGATGTCACCGCTACGGGTGTCATTCCTCCGCGCGGAACTGTCGTCACCACTTCCGCGAAAGGACAAACGCGCGAGTTCCCTCTGGAGGCGGAGCCGGGACAACGCGGACTCTTTAAGACGGTTATTCGCAGTCCGCAGGAATCCTTCAAGTATCTGGTAAAACTGAACGACGCCACCTCGCCCAGCTATCGCGCGACCACCTTGCTGAGGCCCGCCGTGGTGCAGCTCACGTGTCAGCAGATTTATCCATCGTACTTGAAATTAAAAGCCGTCGACAGATCTCCCGGCGATCTCAAGCTGCTGGCCGGCAGTCACCTGAAAATTACGGTGAAGGCGAGCACAGGAATCAACAGAGCGTGGTTGCGGTTGGTCGGTCCGGATAAAGACGCGCCGCTGCAAATCGATCCGCACAAGCCGCAAATGCTGAACGGGGAGATCGAAATTCCGCCAAAAGACTTGACCGGGTTTTCCGTTCATATGGTGGATAAGGCGGGGATCGAGTCGGGCGAAACGGCGACCTACCGGATCGATTTGGTGCCCGATCGAGAGCCAACCATAAAGATCACCTACCCGACGCGCCGCGAAGAATTGGCCACGCCAGCGGCGACCGCCTTAATCGCTTTCGAGGCAGAGGACGATTTCGGTCTCAGTAAAGCGATGCTGCATTACACCAGCGGAGCGACTCCGGAGAAGACGATTACTTTTGATCTGGGCAGGCAAACTGGAAGGAGATTGAACCGGCGCTTCGAGTGGAAGCTTCCGTCGCTCAATCCCCATCCACAGATCGGGGACGTGCTCGAGTACTGGGTGACCGTCGCCGACACGAACGTCGTGAGCGGGCCGGGCGCAGCGACCACTGAGCACTATCAGATCAAGGTGGTCACCCAGGACGAGAAACGTCTGGAGTTCGCGAACCGATTCAGTGACACTCTAGGCGGCATAGGCGAAGTAGCCGGCACTCAGGAGGAACTGAATAAAGCGCTGGGGGAAACAATCTTCGCGAAACCATCCGACCAACCATAAGAATTGAAAACATATTTTTGCCTGATCGTGGCGTTGATAAGCCTGAACGCCAGCCATCCTCTCCTTGCCTCGCCGGTGGAGCGTGCACGCGAGAGCGAGGTCAAGCAAAAGGCCATCCAAGCGGCGTCGCAAAGCCTCGTCACACAAATTGATGCGGTGATCGATGAGTACGATCGCAACGGCCTGGCGGGCCCCGAGCTGGATACGCTCAAAAGTTTGCGCGCTGTCTTAGGCCGGGTCAATGAAAAGGACATGGAGAGGATCCGCCAGCTGCTGCAGCAAGGTGGAGAGAAGAACAATCCGCAGGCTGCACTCAAGGCCATAGCCGACGCCTACTCGGCGCAAAAAGGCGTGTTGGTGCAGCTTAATCGCGTCCTCGCGGACAATGCACGCAATCAGGAAGCGCTCCAGCTTTCGCGGGAGATGTCGGACTTGGCCGATCGGCAGGCGGCCAATTTGCAGACAGGTATCGAAAATGCGCAATACTCGCTCAGCGGCGGGAAGCGCGACCAGGCGGAGGCGGATGCCTCGCTCGACGGCCAATCGGCCGAACAGAAGGCCATCGGCGAGGATCTCAAGACGATGGGCCAAAAGATTGCCACCTTCGCGAAAGATCCCAAAAATAAAACTGTTGCTGAACGTTTCGCCAAAGGAGCGCAGCAAAGCGCGAATGTCGCACCTTTGCTCGATGCCGCAGTCAAAGCGCTGGCCGACAAGCAGGTGTTTAACGCCGTGACCGCCCAGAAGGCGGCACGCGATGAAATGCGGCAACTGGCTCGCACCATCGCTCCCGCGCGCGACGAGGCGGAGACATTGAAACAAACGTCAGAACAGGTAGAGAAATTAATCGCACAGCAGAAAGGGCTCATCGCAGCCACCCTTAAAGAGGAAAAGCCTTTGCCCATCGACAAGTGGTTGGAGGAGGGGCTGAAGAATCCGCAAAGCCAGGTCGCGAAGGAAATTGCCGCCGGAAAATTGACGGTGCCAAAGAATGCTCCCATGGACGACAAGGGCGTCCAGAAAGCCTACAACGCCTACAAGAGCCGTTTGGATAAACAGAATCCGTTAGCCGGTTTGGAAAATCGCGAAGGAGACCTGGTGGCGCAAACCGATGTCATCAGTCAGGATTTGGCCTCTGTTGACAAAGCCGCGTCCGATTCTTTGCGCAATTCGATCCCACAGATGCAGGACGCGCGCGCCTCGCTTCAGGCTAAGGAAGCCGAGCCAGCTCGTAAAGCTCTGGGCGACGCGCTCGGCGCGCTGGAAAAGGCGAAAGCAGAAATAGGTCAGCGTCTTGCCGCGCTGGATAAGGCCACGGACGTAGCGGGCGATCCGCTGGCTCATCTGCAAAATCTGCAGAAGAAGACGCAGGATCTGCTTAAACAACAAACCGCCGCTACCCAGCAAAATGCGGGGCCCAAGACTCCCGCGCAGGCCGCCGCTAATGCGGCTCAACAGGATGCTTTGACGAAGAAGGCTCAGGATTTACAAAAACAGTCCGCCACGGCCGCCGCAGCGGCAGCGCAGTCGCTCGGCAAAGCGGCCGACAGCATGCAGCAGGCCGGCGCTGCTATGAACACTGCTGCCCCATCGGTCGCCGTCCCCGCCCAGCAGCAGGCGATGCAAAATCTTGCGCAGGCCAACCAGCAACTCGGCCAACAAATTGCGCAAACGCAGGCGGCTCAAGCCACGGCAGCTGCCACTCAGGAGGCTCTTACCGCGTTGGCCAAGGTGATCGCCGCGCAACAAAAACTTCAGCTCGATACCTCTGCGGGTGCGGCGAAACAGGATGCGACTCCCGAAGCTTTCAAGCCCCTTGCACCACGTCAGGCGAGCATTTGCCGGGATACGGAGGCGCTCAAGAATGCACCGTCTGCGCCTGCCAAACCGGCGGGTGCTCCTGCCGCAGCCGCGCCTGATCCAACAATTCTGGCGAGTGCGAGCGGGCATATGAACGAAGCGAAGAGCGATCTCGAGAAGGGGGACGGCAAGGCGGCCGATCCCGAGCAACAAAAGGCGTTGAAGGATCTTTATGCCCTTCAGGATAAACTCGAAACGCAGTTAGCCGCGGCGCAAGCTCAAATAGGCGCCGAGGCGCCCGCCGATGCCCAGGCGGCCGCCGCCGCAGCAGCAGCTGCCGCAGCGGCGCTAGCCCAGGCGCAAGCGCAAACAGCGGCGGCCGCCGCGGCTCTGGCCGCAGCCGCTCCGGCAGGGGCTCCGCCTCCCGGCGCATCCGCTCCCGGCGCTCCTCCTCCTGGTGCACCCGGCGCCCCTCCACCTGGGGCTCCTGCGCCCGGTGCACCCGGCGCTCCTCCTCCCGGAGCTCCCGGCGCCCCTGCACCTGGGGCTCCTGCACCCGGTGCGCCCGGCGCCCCTCCTCCTGGTGCGCCCGGTGCTCCGATGCAGCAGGCCGCAGGTCAATTGGCCGGCGCCGCGAGTGCCGTTGGAGCTGCCGCCGCCCAAGGCGGACCCCTACCGCAAGCCGCCCAGGATGCCATGAGAGCCGCCGCGGCGGCGCTCGCCGAAGCTGCCGCCCAAGCTGGGGCTGACCAGGCTGAATCAGCCGAGGCCGCCGCCGCCCTCGCGCAAGCAGCCATGGCAGCCGCGCAAGCGTCGTTAGGCCAGGCGGCCGCTGGCATTTCCGCTCCCCCCGCCGCAGGCGCTGCGGGTGCGGCAGGCGGGCCCCCGCCTCCCGGAGGCCCGGGCGGGCCGGGCGGACCGGATGGCCCCGGCGGACCGGGTCCCGGCGACGGACCTCCTGCTCCAGGGGGAACGGGCACGGGCTCCTTGGCTCTGGGCGGGGCGGTCGAAGGCCAGGCGGGAGATGTTGTCGCCAGCAAGGCACAATTTCTCGGATTGCCCGAGCGCGACCGCGCCACGATTCGCCAGGCGCAATCGGAAAAATATCCGCAGGAATACGCCGTCGACGTCGAGCAGTATCTCCGAAACCTGGCTGATGAGAGCAGTAAGCGTTAGCCGCTTCGGCTGCCTGCTGGCGGCGAGCGCAGCATTGATCGGCACTTGGCCGAGAGTCCGTGCCGCCGAGCCTCCCTCGGCCGACGCGGGGGTCAAGATCGATGGGCAAACGAAGTCCGTAATCAAAGGTGCTCTGAAATATCTTGCCACTCAGCAGCATCCCGACGGTTCGTGGTCCGTCGAAGAAGGAAACAAGGGATTCCCCATCGCGATGACCAGCTACGTTCTGCTGGCCTACATGGCGAACGGCAATCTTCCTGACGAAGGGGATTACGCCAAAAACATGACGGCGGGCATGCAATATCTGCTCGATAAAATTCAGCCCGACGGACTTTTCCAGTCTCCTGCCGGTCAGTACATGTACAACCATGGCATGGGAACGATCGCCCTGGCCGAGATGTATGGGGCGGGTCATTCGTCGGCCATCCGGCCCAAACTGGAGCGTCTCATCAACGTCATTCTCAAAGCGCAGGCGCCGGAAGGCGGGTGGCGTTACAGTCCGAAGCCGAAGGATTCGGATGTTTCGGTTACGGTCATGCAGGCGGTAGCCCTGCGCGCAGCGCAGGAAGCGGGCATCTCAGTTCCACAGGATGCAATTACTAAGGCGCTGCAATATGTGAGCTCCTGTTACAACGACCAGATCGGCGGGTTTACCTATCAGCCGGGCGTTAAGGAACCCGGCTATGCCCGCACGGCCGCCGCCATTTATTCGTTACAAGTCCTGGGAAACTTCGACGACCCCAAGGTGAAGGCGGGCTCGGCTTTTCTTTTTTCCAACTTCAAAAAGCGTGAGACTTACTGGACCTATGGGAGTTACTACGCGGCCCCCGCGCAGTACATGATAGGAGGGGAGACCTGGCGCAATTGGTACGGGGAAATGAAATCTGTGCTCATGTCGGATGTGGTGCGCAGCGGCGACATGGCGCACTGGGAACCAAAGGATCCCAAGGGGGATTTAGGTCCCGTCTTCTGCACCGCCGTTTACGTCCACATCCTGGCTATGCCGTATCATTACCTGCCGCTTTACCAACGCTAGACCGGAATGAGAAAGCGTTTTCGGTTTTTGCTTTGCGGTGTCGTGCTGCTGTCTGGCATCCACCTTGCCGCGGCTTCCGTTCGGTTGTTATCAGGTCAAATTCTCGATGGGAAAGTGGAAGTGGGTGCGAGTGGGATCACCGTCACCGACAAAGGTGGCTCGCCCGTTTCGGTCGATCTATTCGGCGTTCTCGACGCCACTTTTAAGAAAGGCGCGCAACCGGCCGGCGCCTACCAACCGGGAGTCGTCCTCCTTAACGGCTCCGGCATTGCGGACAAGGCGCCCGCCGCCTGGCTGGAAAACCCGACTCCCACCTTAGGGAAAGAGAAAATAACCGTTCCCGTAAACTCCGTCGCGTGGCTCGTCGTCGGCCCCTGTCCGCGCGAAAAATTATTGAGCGCTCCGGCCGGCCAATCCGGAGCGATTTTGGCGGGTGGCGATTTTTTCCCCGGAACGTTTACCGGAATCAGCAAAGGAAAGGTCGCCATGAATTCCGTTATCTTCGGCCCGCAACTCTTCGAGCCAAAACAGAAGGCTCTTCTGGCCGTCGCTCTGCGCGACCTGAAATTATCTCCCACCCGTTTTGAGGTAGTTACGGTGCAGGGCTCCAGGTTCCTGGTCGATGATGTCCGATTCGAGGGCGGAACGATTGTTCTTAAAGATTCCATCGTTGGTGACGTGAGAATCAAAGGCGACGACCTCGTGCAGATTCAGGCTGGGAGCGGCCGCTATTACAAGCTGGCGGAGCAAAAGCCTCTCAGCGTAAATCCTCCGCCCGGATTGGATGCGAATACGGCCGTTAACTTTGGCAAAGGCGCTGATGACTCCTCGGGGGTGGCTTC
Organism: Chthoniobacterales bacterium; assembly: GCA_038226905.1. Taxonomy (GTDB): domain Bacteria; phylum Verrucomicrobiota; class Verrucomicrobiia; order Chthoniobacterales; family UBA10450; genus JBBRDU01. The sequence continues at coordinate 7,059 of JBBRQE010000066.1, forward strand.
GCTCGTCGTGACGGCTGCCGCCAACGCAGCCATCAGTTATGCGATTCCTCCAGGGTACACTAGTTTTACGTGTGGGATCGCAGTGCGAAAGGATGCACCACCCGGTGCGCGGATATCATTCGCCGTCTACGGCGACGGGTTGCTGCTCTCTCGCTCACCTCCATCCGGCATTGCGGACAAGCCATTGCCACTCCGCTTCACACTCGGGGCTGCCCGCGTCCTGACCCTGAAGATTGAGCCGGTCGGCTCGGCTGCCAAGGTGTTTGGAGAGTGGACGGACCCGACCTTGTTGCACTGATCTCGCGGCGGTGTTCCAACTGGCGTATGAGCACGACGTGCTCACAAAGTTGGGGGTATGTGAGCGGCGGGGCATTAGGCCATCACGCAGCCATACCCTGATTAGAATATCCAAGTTCGGTGAGTTCAACCATGGACTGGCGCGATTCGATTCTCCGGTTGTTTAATGAATTCAAAGCAATCATCCTCATTGCTCCGCTCAACGAATTCAGGCAACGTGCGACGCGGTGAAGAACAAGGCGTCTAAGTCGAAGCGTTTTGCACACTCCCTTAATTACCTTTGCAAACGGGCCTATAGCTCAGCGGTTAGAGCAGGGGACTCATAATCCCTTGGTCCCAGGTTCGAATCCTGGTGGGCCCAATCTGATTAGAGAACGCGGACGTTGAAGATCAACCGACAATGACATGAGCGGCCGTCTCTGGGGTTCGGTCCTGGCAGGCATCGAGTTGGTCTTGCTCAGCGCCCTCATCGTGGTGCCGCGTTGCGCGAACCACCAGGAGGTCTTCGTGGCCGGGAACGTTTACTTTACGGACGCGGATTGTTACGCTCGTATGAGCCGCGTTCGGCTCTGCCTTGCCCATCCGGGATTGGTCTTGCGTCATCATGACTTCGAGAATTTTCCCAAGGGAATAACTCCGCACACGACGGCCCCGCTCGATTACCTCATTCTGGTCCTCGCGGTTGTTCTCACGCCTTGGACCGCTCATGCGCTCGACCTGGCGGGTGCGTTCATCTCGCCTTTGCTGGCCCTGTTAGGCGGCTGCTACCTTTGGTGGTGGGCGTGCCGAATGAAATTCAGACATCGCTGGCCTATGCTCGTCGTCTACGCCTTTAGCCCGATCCTCGTGCACGGCACCGAAATGGGGAGACCTGATCACCAGTCCCTCCTGATGGTGCTGCTCGCCGTCGCCCTGTGCGCCGAATGGTCGTGGCTCGCTACTTCCTCCCGTGGCTGGGGCATCACCGCCGGGTGTGCCTGGGGATTCGCCTTATGGGTGTCGCTTTACGAACCGCTCATCCTTCTGGGGATCGTTCTCATCGCATCTTTTTTTCAGAGGGGATCGAAGCGATGGCAAATGTTCGGTCCGACGCGGAAAGCCGGCTGGCTCTGTTTTACTTTCGCCCTGGCTCTGGCCCTCTTGATCGAACGACGCCTTCCCTCGTTTGCCAACCTGGTTACCGATCCATTCGTTAGGCAGTGGACGCGCACTATCGGGGAACTGCAGCACGTGCCTCTTTTTAGCGACACCTGGTTTGGCTGGACCGGCTGGCTGATCGTGGCGGTCCCCTTGCTCGTCTGGTGGCAGCGTCGCCATCTTTTCGCAGCGGCCACCCCGCACCCGCTGGTTATGCTTATGGCATCGTTAGGCGGGACTTTTCTTCTGACCATGGGACAGGCTCGCTGGGGCTATTTCTTTGTTTCAGTTTTCGCCATCACGTTGCCCGTCCTGCTTGACTCATGGCGTTCATGCGCCTGGGTGGCGATGGCCTTTGCTCTTTCGCTCTGGCCCATGGCGCGTGAATGGGATGAGAGGCTGTGGCCTAACCAAGCGGAATTGACCGAACGCGCGGCCGATCGTCTGGAGAAGGTGGGTTTGCGCGAGCTCGCCGCCGCCATGGTTTCGCCGGAGACTCGCCCTTTTCTGGCTCCCTGGTGGCTCTCCCCGTCGCTGGCCTATTGGTCGCAGCAGCCGGCCGTCGCCGGAAGTTCGCATGAAGGCATGGACGGGATCGTGGCCAGCGCCCGCTTTTACGCGGCGACCGATATGGGCGAGGCGCGCAAAATCCTGGAGGATGGACAAGTCCGGTTCGTGTTCGGCTACGAGGGCGATCGAGTGGCCGAAAACTGCAGCCAGATTCTGGGCCATCCGGTGGGCCGATCGGCCCTGTGTTACGTGCTGGACGGGTCTTCGGTCGGTTCGGAGGACTTTCTCGTTCCGGTGGGCCAGAACCGGGCGGGCAAACTTTTCCAAATTGCGAATAACCGGTGAAAAACCTGTGAATCTCCCATGGATTTCGTTGACAGAACGGACCGTGATGTCAATAATAGCGCGTGTTAAAAAAGTTCATCCCGCAGAAGCCGATGTCATCGATCGGAGAAGGATCCTTGGTTTCGGGGACAGAAGAGAACACACGTTCCGCTTACAGCGAACAACCAAGACCGTCACAAACAAACGACTACCAAAAAACTATGGCTGAACATTCTGGCAAAGACATCCTGTCAAGCGATGTAGAAATCAAAGGATCAATCAAATTCCAAAAAGAGCTTCTGATCGACGGCAAAGTCGAAGGTGAAATCAATTCCGAGGGAGTCCTGACGATTGGTGAGAACGCCGACATTCGTGGTGAAGTAAAAACGAAGTCGATCACAGTTTACGGCAAGGTGCAGGGCAATATTACGGTGACGGAGCGTTGCGAACTAAAATCGAAGTGCATTTTGCAGGGCGATTTGAAGGCGGCGCGTCTCGTTATCGAAGAAGGCGCCACCTTTATTGGTAAATCCGAAGTGACCAGCGGAATGAGTGTGACCGCGGCCAAGGGTTCGGGCAACCGCCCTGAGATCGTGCGTAACGACGAGCCGGCCAAACCGGCCTTCGCCGCGCGCGCTTAAGGATAAGGCCTTCCGCCGGTCGTTACCGTGGGAAAACCGTCGCCTGCCAAGGTCAGTGTGGAGTGTCCGCACTGCGGCTTTAAGCAGATGGACTATGCGGCGGCGAAGAGCACGATGTGCCGCCAATGCGGGCGGCATTTTGCGCCCGCCGATCCCAAGCCGGCCCTGCAGCTTCGCGTTAAGGAGACACCGGTTCCCGCAGCTGAGCCCACCGGATTTCGCAAGATCGAAAGTCTTTGGGGTCGCCAGCGCAGTCGGCTGGTTGCTTGCTTCGAGTGCAAACGGAAACATGAGGTGAGCGATGCCGCCACTTCGACCAATTGTCCTGGCTGCAGCGCTCACATCGATCTGCGCGATTACAAAATCACGACGCCCTTCAGCCGCTCCATTCGGACTCGCGGCCAGATTCATCTGACCCCCAAGGGGGATCTAAGCAGTACGAGCGTGACTTGCCACTCTGCTGTCGTCGAAGGAAGGCTCCGTGGAAATTTGCAGTGCGAAGAATCCGCCACCATAAATTTCGTCGGTAAAATTCCCGGCCGGCTCACCGCCAACTACGTTAGTGTGGAACGTAAAGCGGACGTGCAATGCTATCGCCGCGTCACCGTCGGCAGCATCGATATCAAAGGACGCATGTCGGGTGAAATCATCGCCACCGGTGCTGTCAATATTCACAAGACCGGCGTGCTTGACGGAAATGTTACGGCCAAATCCCTGACTATTGATCAGGGCGGAATCTTTTCGGGTGGACTCGTCATAGGCCAGGGCGATTTGAAGCAGGCCGAGTTGATTCCCGAATCGAAGCCGGCGGCGGACGAGGGGAAAGAAGCCGTCGTTCCCGCAGCTACGGTCCAGCCCCTTCCGGCGACTTAGTCTGGGCGTTGAAGCGAAAGCTGCATCTGCGGAGTCCGTACGAGAAGCTTGGCGGCTACGTTCATCTGCCGCGGCTGATCGACAAGGCCAAGTTGCATCGCAAAGGTCTGCTGAACGGTTATAACTACAAAACCGTCGGCTTCGACAAGCACCTCCTTGCGTTTCTCAAAATCGACCCGGACGCCTTCGAGGAGGCAGCCAATCGTCTCGATGACGATGCCGCCATTTTGCCGTGGGTCACGGAACGCGCTGTGCGTCATCAGGCCGAGGCGATCGAGGAATGGAACGAGGCCATGATTTCGCGGCATCCTGATACTGCTGCGAAGAAGGCTCGGTTCGTCCATTTTTTAAAAGAAGCGGGTGGGGACGGACGCAAAGATATCAGGACCTACTTCGATCTAATCGAGTTCGACGAAGGTCGACTCAAGTAGTCGACTACCATTGGTCGAGCGCAAGATGGCAGAGGTTAGGGGCACCTCCGCCTCGCCCGCTCGATGTGGGTTCGCGGGCATTCGCCCCTCCATGGGGAGGGGCTGAATTGAGGGCGGAGCTCCTGCGACGACGTCAACCATATGCGTTAGCGCCAGAAGTTTGCTCTTTATGCGGAGCCGACGCGGCAGCCGGGCGTCCCTACCGCAATTGCTGGAAAACCTTGTTCGCGTCTTCCAGCGTTTCTCGGCTGCCAATGTCCAGCCAGATGCCCTTCACCTCGAAAGTATGGACGGGTTTGCGCGTATACAGCCATTGCAGGAAACGGCCGGGCTGATCGGGATTGTTACCGGCGGCCAGGTAGGTGGTAAAAAGCGGCAGGATCTCGCGCGAGTAAAAGTAGAGGGCGATGGCCGTGAGGGTGCTGGTAGGCTTGGCCGGCTTCTCTTCGAAATGTGTGATAACGCCATTTTCATCGACGGTCACGCCGCTGTATTTTTTGATCGCCTCAAGGTCGCCCACATCATAGAGCGCGACGGTCGCCGGCTTGTCGCTGGCAAATTGCACGAATGAACCGAGGGACTCGCTGAACAAATTATCTCCTGCTATCACGAGCAAATCTTCCGTCGTCAGATCCTCCCGGGTGAGGACGAGGTTGATATCTCCGATCGCACCCAGTTTGTCACTGTCGCTGGTTGATCCGTCGTTAACGACCTTAAATTGAAAACCGGAGTGCTGCTGCTCATAGCCGCGCGCCCAAGCTTGAAAATCCGAGGCAAATTTATCGTTGGTTACGATGTAGACGGTGTTCAAACCGGGCAGGGGGCCCAGTTGATCGACAATCCATTCAATCATGGGCTTGCCCGCGATTTCGAGGAGCGGCTTAGCTTTGGTTAGGGTGAGTGGATAGAGGCGGGTCGCGTAGCCGGCTGCGAGAATAAGTACATTCATGGGTCTGATGAGTCGGCGAGATTTCGGCAGGGCGCAAGCGTCGGGCGCGCCCTGTGGGGCACGTGCGGTTAATTTGTCTTCTTGCCTGGGAGCGTGGCTCGTTGCAAGTGCTTCTGCAAAGTTGCGATCCGGGCGGCCTCGGTAATCTTTCCGCGCGTGGCACTGTCGGAGACGTAGAACGTGTCCATGGCGGCGCCGTCCTGTGTGAGAATTCGCGAAACGGCCATGGCCACTCCGTTGTGGCCGAAACATTCGAGGAGATCGTACAATAATCCCACGCGATCCGCTGTCCGAACCTGGATCAGGGTATAGGCAGGATGCGCCTTGTTATCGATCGTAATGCGCGTTGGGAACTCTAATTCCTGCGGGGCCACCAGACGCGTCTGCCGTCGTCCTTTTTCGATGAGCTCGCCAAATTCATAATTCTGCTTCTGCAAGGCGCGGAGCAGCGCTTCTTCCACCAGTTTGAAATCGCCTTTTTCCGTGACGGCATGCCCCTGTGGATCGCAGACATGAAAAACATTGAGAACGGTGTGATCGCCCCGGCCGAAAGTGTCGACGCTTAAAATATTGATGGGAACAATGGCAAACGAGCCGGCGATCTTGGCCAGAAGCTGCTCCCTGTCCCAGGTATAAAAGGCCGCGATGGTGTGGCCCTGATCCGGAAACGGCTCCCAACTGACGGCCGGCACTAGCGATTTCTCGCCTTCCGTGGCGAGTTCCAGAAAGTTTCGGAACAATTTGATGTGTCCGATTATTTCGGACACGGCCGAGCCGCGGAAATACGTATCCGGCATGTAATCGAAGTGCGCTTCGATCTCCTCGCCGAAGTCGGGCGGCAGTGTGCTGGTGATGGTTGTCTGCAGATTGGCACGCTCGATCTTCCCCTGATTATAGAACGATTCCTGATCGGCCAGGTACTTCGTCGTCCCGTGGTAGAGCTGCCAGACGAGCCATTCCTTCCAATCCGACCAGGCACTCGCTCCCGTTCCCTGACCATCCGCCAGGGTCAAAAGCATGAGAGCGTCCAGGTTGGATTGCTGTTTAACGAAATTGGCCAATTCCACCACGGTGGCGGGGTCGTCCAAATTTCTCTGCTGCGCAATGTTGGACAGGGTGATGTGGTGATCGACCAGGAGGATAAGAGATTTTCGTTGTTCGGATGACAATTGCAGTCGAGATGCGACGCGCTGGGCGAAGAGCGCACTAGCCTCGGCGTGGGGATTGGCGCGAACCGCTTTGCCCGTATCATGAAGCAACAGGGCCAGGTAGAGGACTAACGGATCTTTCAGCTCTTCGAAGAGCCTTCGATAAGCGATGAATTTTGGATCGGTCGTCTGGGCCAGCGCGTCCAATTTGTCGATGCAAACCAGGGTGTGCTCGTCGGCTGTGTAGCGGTGAAAAAACTCATGCTGGACCAGACAGGTCAGCTGACCGAACTCCGGTATGTAGCGTCCCAGGAAATCGACGCGATGCATCATGCGCAGAACGCGCCCGACTTCTCCCTTCTTCGATAGCATATCGATGAACATTTCCCGGGGGATCTTCGCGTATTGATAAGTCCGCGTGATTAACTTCAGTCGACGATACAGCAAATCTTCCAGTTCCGGACTCAGTTCGAGGCGGTACTCCTGAGCCAGCTGAAAGACCCGCATCATTTGGGTGGAGTCCTGCTGAAACAGATCGCGCCGGTCCGTATGCAAACGCCCGTTTCGGACGGTGAATTCTTCGAGGCGCTTCTCCGTAATACCTCTGCGTAATGGAAGGAAACTGAAGAGAGACCTCGTCCGTTCGGTCGCGTAGCCTTCGGCAAACTGCTCCGTGATGCGCTCGGTTACTCGAAAAATGTTTCTCGTATGCTCGTAGTATTCGCGCATTAACGTTTCGCTGCGGAGCTGACCCCGGGGTGCGGAATAATGCAGCCGCCTGGCGATCTGTTCCTGCATGTTCAAATGCAAAATGTCGTTAGCCCGGCCCGTCACGTAATGCAGATCCGTCCGCAGGCGCAGCAGAAAATCGTAGGCCGCCTCGATCCGGCGGCGATCGGTTTCGGTCAGCCAGTTTTTTCCCACCAGATGCGTGGTGGTAAGAGCACCTTCCTTGAAAAAGGTGACCCACAGGAGGTTCTGGTAATCGCGTAACCCGCCGCAGCCATTCTTAAGGTTGGGCTCCTGCATGTAGACGCTGTCTCCAAATTTGGTGTGTCGCGTAGCCTGATCTTCCATGCGCATCTCGACATACTCGCGTTCGTGCCCCACCACGCACTTGGCGCGGAATTGGTCGCGAAACAGGTGTGCCAGTTTCTCGTTGCCCGCGAGGTAGCGCGACTCCAGCATGGCGGTCTTCGTGAGCATGTCGCGATTGGCCTGCTCGATGGCGTCTTTGATTGAGCGGGTGGAGTGACCCACTTTGAAGCCCACGTCCCAGAGGGCATAGAGAATTTGCTCCACAATCTGTTCGATGTAGGGCGACACTTTCCCGCGACTCGGCCCGTGCAGTAGCATGACGTCGACATCGCTGGCGGGATTGAGTTCGCCGCGACCGTAGCCGCCCAATGCGATGAGGGCCAGGGGCTGCTCGGTCGCACTTTCCTGAGTGCCCGCTGCGCGCACGGCCGAGGCGAAGACATGGCGCAGCAGGATGTCCACCAACTTGCCGCGGAGTTCGCAGATCTCGCGACCGCCCCCGCCCGCCTGATGTTTCAGGCGCAGCCGATGCTCCTCGATTTTTAGAAACTTCTTATAGAGAGGGAGAACCTCGGTCGGGCGCCGAGCCCCGGTGGCGGCCAGCTGATTTTCGGCGTGGGCCAGGACCTGTTCCAAGTGGCGAGACATGATGCTGAGCTATTGTCGATTTCGCTTCGCTATTTGCAAACCCGAGCAATGGCGGCAGGAGGCGTCTCGCAAGGTGGGTTGCCCTCCTCCGAGCGCGATCGGTTGGCAAACACCGACGGTGATTAGTCGCCCTCGGAGAGGCCGATCGACCTATAGTTCAATCGCGTAGCGTTTCAGTTTGTTGTAAAGGGTGGGACGCTGTATCCCCAGCAACTGCGCCGCCCGCTTCTTGTTGCCGTGACATTGAGCCAGCGCTTGTAGGATGGTGGACTTCTCCATGTCGTCCAAACTCTGCACTCCGTCTCGCGCGGAAGTGGCAACCCGCTCCGATTGCTGTAAGGCCGCGGGCAGTTGCAGTTCCGCGGGCAATTCCTTCACTCCGATCATATTTTGTCGTGCCAAGACCACGGCATACTCGATCGTGTTTTGCAGTTCGCGCACATTGCCCGGCCAGGAGTAATTTAGCAGCTTCTGGAAAGCATCGGGCGCGATGGCCGGTTCCTCTTTGCCAAGTTGTTGGGAAAATTGTTTCACGAAGGTGGCGACCAGCGGTGGAATATCCTGTTTGCGTTCACGCAATGGCGGCACTTCGATCTGAAAAGTATTGAGACGATAATAGAGATCGGAGCGCAATCTGTTGTCGGCCAACGCCTGAGGGATCGGCCGATTGGTGGCCGCGATGACGCGAAAATCAGCCTTCATTACCTTGGTGCTGCCGAGCGGCCGGTACTCCCGCTCTTGCAGGACGCGGAGGAAACGCGTCTGCAAGTCCAAAGGCATGTCCGAAATTTCGTCGAGGAACAGGGTGCTGCCGTCGGCCTCGGCAATCATTCCGGGAAAGTCGTTCATCGCGCCGGTGAAAGCGCCTTTTACGTAACCGAAAAGTTCCCCTTCGATCATGGCCTGGGGGAAGGCCGCGCAATTTAGTTTGACCATCGTCTTGCCCACTCGCCGGCTGCGCTGATGAATGGTATTGGCGATGACCTCCTTGCCGACGCCACTTTCGCCAGTGATCAGAACGTTGGCATCGGAAGGCGCCATGGCTGTGATCAGCTCCTGGATTCCCTGCATGACCTTGCTCGTGAAAATGGGACCCGTCCGGGTTTCGGCCAGCTCGAGACGCTTTTCCAGTTGCTCCGTTTTCTTCCGCAACTCGGCCGTCTCGCGCAGGAGAGATTGTTTCTCCAGGGCCTGATCGACCAGGCTCAGGAGTTCTTCCGGGGCGTACGGTTTACTGATGAAGTGGTAAGCCCCCCGCTTGATCGATTCAATCGCATTATTGAGTGAATCATGAGCGGTCAGGATGATGACCTGGACCTTGGGGAACTCGGTCTTGATCTGGTCAAGGGTTTCGAGGCCCTCCGCGTCGGGCAATTGCAAATCGAGCAGGACGAGGGCGGGCGATTTCGAGCGGAGCAGTTTCAGGCCAAGGCTGGCGGTGGCCGCCGTCTCCACCTGGTAACCGCGCCGCCCCAGCAGCGCCTCCAGCGTGAGCAAAATAGGACGCTCGTCGTCCACAATCAAAATGCGACGATTCTCCGACTTTGCGGCGCCTTTCACTCCGTTAGGCGGATGGTTCTGCTCTGCCCCCATTTATCTCCTTTCGGCCCGACCTGGATTCAACCCTTGGCCGATGACGCGGGAAGGGTAATTGTGCTAACGAGTGTCTGAGAACCCTGTTCATAGTGCGCGGCGAGCTGGCCACCGTGCGCTTCGATGATAAGGCGCGCTCGATTCAAACCAAGGCCGTAATGGCCCTGGCTGATATTTCTCAGAGGTTCCCGTCCCCAGTCCCGCGTTTTCACTTCGCCCTCCACCTTGGGTTCGACCAACATCAACTGGAGGTTGCCGCTCTTATCAGCGATCGCCTTTAGACTGAACGGACCATCTCCGCTGCGCGCGGCATTATCGAGCAGTTCCTGCACAGCCAGGGGCATGAGTTGCGGATCCAGCTGGATCATCATCGTGTCGCATATCTGCACCTCCCACGTAACGGGTTTGCCCCCTTGGCCGGCAGTCGATGCAAATCTCGAGCGAAGATCCTCCAAAAAATCGGCGGCCTTGTAGGGGATCAGGGTAAGGCGGGGCGGTGCGACATCAGACGACAATTTTTGCAACGCAGCGCCCAGCCCGGCGAGCATGCCGCGCAGCCGCTTGACCTCGTCTTTGATTTCGGGGTCCGTCGCGATCTCCCCGATATAGGAAGACTGCAGCTCCACCGCATTCATATGGTTACGCAGATCGTGGCTGAGTTGCCGGACGAACCGGGCGATGTCATCCCAAGCTACGTCGGATAATTGATTGGGTGTGGTTGATCCCGAGCCTCTCATCTCCATAGGGCAACTAGTCTGAGTTGGACCGGGAGGGAGCAACCGAAAACTCATCGTCCCCGGCATGCCCCCCGGTTGTCACTTTCATACGGCTGATATCGAGGCCAAAACCAAGGGCTTCGTAACGGAGCAGATACTGCTGGAAACGTTGCCAAAGGGAGGACGATGCCATAATTACAAAACTAAGC
>JBBRQE010000067.1:0-17289 GCA_038226905.1 Chthoniobacterales bacterium
CATCTCGCTGCAATAGCACAGAGTGACGTTGTAATATCCAGCGGCGGGCGCCTCAACCGTCCACTCGAGCCAGTGCCCGGTCGCGTTCCAATTATTAAAGGCCTGTCCGACCGCGCCGCGTTTATTTTTCCTGGTCGTGACAGCGCCGCCGCCCTGGGCACTGAAGGCCGCAGCCGGAAGGACAACGACGGTGTGGGCCGGAACCGGGTGGGCTTTCGCCTCCTCTGCACGGATTTTATTGCGGGTGACGAATTCCTCATGCGCCCTGGCCAGCGCAGCCGTTTCCTCCGCTTGTTGCTTGTTCAGGCTCTCGACATGTTGGCGCAATGCCGCCAAATCGAAAGAACCTTTGGGCTGGAACTCGACGGATTTGGCATAACGAATGAACTGGTCGAGCAGGTAGATCGCTTCGGCGTTTTCAGAATCGAGGCGCAAACCCGAGGCGAGCAATTTCCCGCGGCCGACCATCGCCTGGAACGCATACAGATTAAAACCCACCTGGTAATCCGATTTGCTGAATACGTAATTGCTCACCCGTCCAATGCCCACCATGAGCGGCTCGACGTTGCGCAGTTTGTGCCCCGCATCGAGCTTCTCCGCGTTGTCGACCAGGCGAAACCACCCTTGATCGAGGAAAGGGCCATGCGGAAAAGCGCCAAAAGCGGGATGATCGGCGATAGCCGTCCCCGCCTGGTTACTCACGACCGCGACGGCCCATTCGCCCAACGTGGTTCCAGGCTTGAGCAGGTCAAACCCCGGCAGGGAAAGGCAGACTACTCGCTTACCCTGGTCTAACGCTTCCGGCACGCCCGGCTCTAAGAGATCGCGAGCCACGATTACCGTGGCCTCGGCCGCGGGCGGAGTTCCAAGCTTGGTCAATCCGGGATATCTCCCGACCAAGAGATCAAAGAGCCGCGGCGAGACCGCCATTCCTTTACCGGAGTCGGGCTGCGGCTGAAATTTCGGATAGATCCAAAGATCCCAGGAATTGCTCGAGTGCGCCGCTTCCAAGTCGACTTTCAGAGCGGCTTTGAGTCCTCGTTTCACTGCGGGGATGACAATCCGGCTTCGGCCCACGACTGGCACCGTGCCTGCTTTCAGGTTCACGCATTCGATCTTACCCTCGGCCAGGGTCCGCTCGCCCGCCATCAATTGCCAGCGCAGCGTGGCGTTTTTCAACGGGTCGGTTTGAAAATGCGAGACGACCCAGTCCACTTCCAACCTGTCGCCCTCGGTGTGAATGAGCGTAGCCGGATCTAATCCCAAAACCTCGGGCGATTTCGATCCCACGGCGCGCGCGCAGATAACGGTCGGGGCGTTGAATGAGCGGAAGGTTTCGGACGTGCTCTGTTTACGTCCCCAGAAAGTGTCGAGGATTCCGCATTGCCCGGCGGGTGAAAGATCGACCATCAGCCAGTAACTGAATCCATCCAGATACGGATCCATCCGCGCTGATTCGATCACAAGCTTTTGCCAGATTGACTGGAGCGCGCCGCCCGCGTCGAAGCTTGCTTCCGCCCACTTCCAATCGAGCCCGACCGTTCCGGTGACAAACGCTTTGGCATGATCGAGCGTTTGGTTAGGCGCGTAGCCATGGCTGAATTTTCGCTCGACCCGCGGATCTTCATAGATGCCCAGGCTCGAAAACTCGTGCCGGACGCTCGGCCAGCGATCTTCCTTCAGGAAAGCGAGGTTGGCTCCGTAACCGTAATGGTCGGCCTCGGAATTTTCCGACGAGTTGTTTTTGCCTCCATCGAGGGCCACCCAAATCCGGGTGGGATCGAGTGATTTAGCCAGGGCAAAGAGTTCCCGACCGAGCGGTGCCGGCATCAGCCTTTCATTGCCACCGCAATAGACGGCCAAAGAGGCGTAACGTCGAAAGTGGGTAACGAGTTCACGGAGATCCTCTTTCGGCGTGGGCGGCGCGGACGACATGTGGTTGAGTACGTTCGACTCGACATAGGCTCCGTAATACGGAAGCTCCGCCTGGATCAGGACGCCGGCTTCATCCGCAGCTTCGAAGTACTCCGGGTTCTCGCAGTGCGTGTGCAAGCGCACATAGTTAAAACCATAGTCTTTGACGATTTTGAGATGTCCCGCGTGGACTTCGCGGGATACGGGCGAACAAATGGTCTCCGGATAAGCATGGTCTTCGCCACAAGCGCGCACGAAAAAGCGTGCGTTGTTGAGATAAAGGTCGGGGCCCCGCACTTCGTATTTCTTAACCCCGAAACGCTCGGCCCATCCATCCACGGCCTTTCCACCGTGCATGAGAACGATTTGAGCCTCATAGAGTGATGGACTTTCCGGCGACCACGGCAGGAACGGATTTAGATCAACCTCTGCCGTCCATTCGCTCAGCGCGCCCTCTCCGATCGTGGCCGCCTGCGTGACCTCTCCCACGAGTTGATGACCGGTGTGGGTCATAACGCGCACTTGCACGGTGTAGGGCTCCGTCGGAACCGCTGCCGCACTGTTACGCAGGGTGAGATGGAATCGTGCTTTCTTTTGGTCAAACAACGGCTCGGCATAGGCATTGTCAATTGCCACCGTCGGGGTCGCTTCCAATTCAACCCCACGCGCGATTCCGCCATAAGCCCGCACGCAATTGGTCTCGCCACGGCGGCTGGGCACATCGTTGCGCACCAACACAGCAACGGTCGCTTCCTGGCCTGGCACGACCAAGTCCGTGATATTGTATTTCCAAGTCCCGCAATAGGCCCAGTTGTGGGCAATGTAGGTCCCGTTCACCCAAATCCAGCCCTGGCAATTGATCCCGCCCAGCTTGAGCCAGACCTGTTTGCCCTGCCAAGCCGCGGGCACCGTGACGCGCCGCTTGTACCAGGCGGCCCCGGCGTAAGCGCTGCACAACGGTAAATTGACCAACTCGAAGGCGAGCTTCTTCTCTTCGGCATGGCTCATCCCCGGCTCACCGACGCCTTGCGCTTCCCAGCATCCCGGCACCGTAATCGTCCGGGCCGATGGGAGCGCGTTCCCTGGCTGATACCAGCCGGCGGATTCACCGCTCAGTTTCGGATCGACGGCAAAATCCCATTCGCCATTAAGATCCAACGTGGGCCGCAGATCCGAGCGGATGGCCGGGTTGACCAGTGTCGGAACGCCTTCCCGTTCCACCTTCGCTTCATCGACAGCGGGCGTTTGCGCTCCGAGCGAGGCCAAAGCAAGCAACGCGCAACATCCGAAAGACATCGGGGAGCGAATCTTCATGAGCACTGTTTCCGAAGGGATGAATTACCCGCCGCATCCACCCGAAGCCGAGATGGAATGACGCGTTGGCTCAGTCCAAGATAGAAGTTGCCGTCGAGCTTTGGCAGAGGGTAGACGCGATAGAGGGCCGCCATCCTTCGAAAAAAGAATTGGGTTGGGGTTTGAATCCGTGGTCCGGCGAGTGCCGGGTTATGAGCCCAAAAATTGGTTGCGGGGGTGGGATTTGAACCCACGGCCTTCAGGTTATGAGCCTGACGAGCTACCAGGCTGCTCCACCCCGCGTCTGTAGTGAAAGTATGCGGCGACGAATCGAAACGCAACGTGAAACTCAGTCGGGAAGCGTTATTTCAATTTTCTCGCCCGACCGGAGTGGGCCGACTCCTGCCGCCCCCCTCCTTTTTCTCCGCGCAAATTGATAAACATGCGCAAAATCTTCCAGCCATCACGGAAGGTGCGCAGGTGCGGTGCGTTTTCTTTTCGTCCATCCCTCCGGAAAGCAAGGGGCACTTCTGTGATGGCCGCGCCCTGTTGGGCTGCCTTGATGATCATCTCGGCCGCGAAAGACATGCCGTGCGCCTGTGGCCGAATGCGCTCATACAGATCGCGGGTAAAGCCGCGCAGCCCGCAATTCACATCATGAATCGGAGCGTGAAACCACCAGCGCGACATAAAGGAGAAGACCGGGTTGCCTAACCAGCGATGTAGGAAAGGCATCGCGCCCGGCTCGATCGTTCCGCCGCCCGAAGGCATTCGACAACCCACCACCAATTCGAACCCGGCCTGCCAGCGTTCCAAAAAACGAGCAAGCTCCCCAAAATTGTAACTGCCGTCCGCGTCGCCCATAATGATGAACTCCCCGCGACTCGATCGAATGCCACCATCCAGCGCGCTGCCATATCCTTTCGCTTCAATCCGCACGACGCGCGCCCCTTCCGCGCCGGCAATTTCGGCGGAGCGATCGCTGCTGGCGTTGTCCGCCACAATCACTTCGCCGACCAGACCTAACGAATCAATGGCAAGGCGCGCCGTCTTGACGCATTCTCCCACCGTCTCGCTCTCGTTGAGACACGGGATGACCACGCTGAGCTTCATGAGAGGGAGGAGGCCGGCCGCGCCGCGACCCGATCGTAGAGGGCCTCGTACTGCCTCAGGATGCGGTCAGACGAAAACCGCTCCTTCACATGGTCGCGACCTTTTTCGCCGAGGTCGCGGGCCAGTTCGGGCGAATCAACCAGGGCATCCATCCCGGCGGCCAGGGCGGCAACGTCCCCGAACGGATAAAGCGGACACGAATCGCCCACCACTTCCGGAATACCGCCCACCCGAAACGCCGCCACCGGTTTTCCGAAAAACAGGGTTTCCAGAATACTCAGGCCAAAGCTTTCGTACTCGGAAGTGTAGAGTCCGGCGTCGGCCGCGCCGAGATATTCCTCCACGGCGGAGGAGTTGTTTCGAATGATGACCCGGTCACGCAAATCGAGCTGATCGATCTGCTCCAGGTAGGGATCGAGCGAGCCGCCCGCCAAAATGAGCAGCCGACAGTGCGATCGGTTCTTCATCAGGGCAAAGGTCTGCAGGAGAAGATCGATGCGTTTGACCGGGCGCACGTTCGACATGTGCAGAACGAGAAACTCATCGGTTAGGCCAAGTTCCTCCCGGACCTGCTCCCGGCTGCGCGCAGACGGCCGTGGAGTGAAGAAATTCGGGATCACCTCGATCGGGCGCTGCACGTCCAGGATTTCAAAGGTCTGTTCACGCAGGCTCTCAGAGACAGCGGTGACGGCATCCGAATGCGAGAGCGCATATTCGATGGCCGCGCGATACGCCGGATCTTGTCCGAGCAGGGTCGTGTCGGTCCCGTGCAGGGTGGTGACGATGCGCGGCGCGGCCGCGCCCAGCATCTGTGCGGCCAAACAGGCGGCCAGGGCGTGGGGCACCGCGTAATGAGCGTGGAAAAGATCGAGCCCCTGCGCGCGCGCCACCTCCGCCATTTTCACGGCCAGCGGCAAAGTGTAATCGGGACAGGGAAACAAACTATGGTGAGCCACATCCACGCGGTGAAAATGGAGTCCCGGACTGGGCAATTCCAGTCGAACCGGCCGGGCATAGCTGAAGAAATGCACTTCATGGCCGCGTCGCGCCAGCTCCGATCCAAGAGCCGTGGCCAGAATCCCGCTGCCGCCAATCAGCGGAAAGCAGGCAATCCCGATTTTGAGTCGAGCGTCCCCCATCACTCGCCCAGGTAGGCCATGTCCGGATCCGAAATGGGATCGCGTGTGATGAAATTCACGCCGGGCCCGTCCGCCTTGTTAATATAATCCTGCTCGCTCGCACCCGAAATGTAGTGCGTACAACCGATGACCGCCTGCATCCAACGAAAGCGTGTGTCGCGCGTCGGGCTGATTTGGCGGCGTTCGTAACCAAGGCAGGGCACCTCCTCGAATCGGTCGCCTCCCCGGTGCAGCCAAAGTTTTCCACCCCGGATGCGCGCACGAACGATTTCACCCGCGAAGAGCACGTCCACGAAATAATCGTCCACCGGAAGGGCGCGCTCGCGAAACAAGGGATCGCCCGACCGCTCCACTCGAATGCCCTCGAGTAAACCCATGCGGCCATACATTTCGAGACAGAAGTCAGCCACGTTGGAACTCTCCGATGCTTTGAAGAATTCCACCAGCTCGGATGCGACGCAGGCGGGCAACTGACGCGCCATCTTCGCCTTCCACTCCGGCAACACCCGCTTGAGGTAAAGCGGCGAGAAGAGCTTCTGTATCTTGTTGGCGAACTCGAAATTGACGGCCGTTTCCTTCCCCCCATGCCGCTCCCGCAGCACGGTCACCGTCTCGCGCGGATCGTGATCGCTATCGTGATAAAAGAAAACGATCTGGCCCCCGATCTCTTCCCGGAGACGCCGGGCCGTCACGATCTTGGCAAAGAGAAAACGTTTCGGAAAAATTCCGCAGGGCTGCTGGCCGAAGCAAATAACGGGGGAATCCATGGTGCCGCGAAAAAATCATACGCCCGGCGTAGTCGGGGCGCTGCGGAAGATAATGCGTTGCAGGAGCGGAGCAAAAAGGAGAACAGCCGCACACCCGATTACGTTGTACCAAAGGTATCCAATACTCGTCGTGAAAAAGAGGAGAAACACGAGTGATTGGGCCAGGAGCGCGGCCAGAAAAACAGCCGACCCGCCCACCGCGCGAATGAAGAAGGCCACGAGAAAAAGGCCGAGAATGCTCCCGTAAAAAACGGAGCCCAGAATGTTGCCGGCTTCAATCAGGTTCTCCACCAGGTTGGCGAAGGAGGCAACCCCGATGGCCACCAGACCCCAGGCGGCTGTGAGCACCTGCGTCGCGACGACATAATGGTGATCGCTCGCTTTGGGCTGGAGCAAGGGCCGATAGAAATCGATGGCCGTGGTCGATCCCAGGGCGTTGAGCGTGGCGGCGGTGGCCGACATGGTCGCACAGAGAATCACGGCAACAAGCAGGCCGACAAAGCCATGGGGCATTTGCTGGAGAATAAACGTAATGAAAATGTAGTCCGACTCTTTGCTCTTGGGATCGGCTCCCGCCTGCTCGAGGACTTTCTTTGTCTGCTCGCGGATTTCGTGCGCGCGTCCATTGAGCTCGCGCAATTGCGTCGCGACTGGTTCCGTCAATGCACCGGAATCGCGACGGAGGGCCGCACGTTTTTCTTCAAATACCTGATCGGATTGCGTCTGTAACGCACCCAGCTCCGCGCCCCGACCGCTGGCCACGGCACGCTCGTAGGCCGGTTGATTAAAATAAGGAGGCGGTTTTTCGAATTGATAAAACATGAAAACCATGACGCCAAGCAACAGGATGAAAAACTGCAACGGAACTTTCACCACCGCGTTAAAAAGGAGACCGAAACGACTGGCCTTGAGGGAGTCTCCCGCCAAATAGCGCTGCACCTGGGATTGGTCCGCTCCGAAATAGGACAGGCCGAGGAAGAATCCGCCCACGATGCCGGACCAAAAAGTATAACGCTTGTGCGGATCGAGCGAGAAATCGACCGCTTGCAATTTTCCCAATTTCCCCGCAACGGCCACGGCATGTCCGAAGGAAATCTCCGGCGACAACCGGATAACTACCACCAGAAACGCAATGGCCATGCCCACCAAAATAATGATCATTTGGTAGCGCTGGGTCAGACTAACGATCTTCGTTCCGCCCGCCACTGTGTAAATGATGACCAATCCGCCGGCCAGCCAGATGGTTAGATCGAGACGCCAGCCGAGGAGAGCCGACAGGATGATAGCCGGTGCATAGATGGTGATGCCGGCCGCAATGCCCCGCTGCACAAGAAAAAGAAAAGCGCCAAGCAACTGTGTTTTGCGATCAAATCTTTGACCAAGATACTGGTAGGCTGTGTAGACTTTTAGCTTCTGATAAATCGGCACAAAGACGGCGCAGACCACGATGAGGGCGAGCGGCTGGCCAAAATAGTTTTGGATGAACCCAAGTCCGCTTTCGTAGGCCTGGCCGGGCATGGACAGAAACGTTATGGGACCCGCTTGCGTAGCCAGCACCGACAGGCCGATCGTGGCCCAGCGGATACTGGCGTCTCCCTTTAGATATTGACCGAGCGACGCGTCGCCCCGGGTGCGCCACAGACCGTAGAGGGGGATCGCCAGGATGGAGGCGAGCAGAACGAGATAGTCGAGCCGGTTCACGCGAACCGGATGGTGAAGAGATAGAGAAGAACCACTTCCAGGGCGAACAGGGCGAGCGCCACACCGTAGGCTTTTCGCCAGGACCGAGCCCCGCCCGTAGCCGTTTCGTTAGTCTTGCTCATTTCACACCGAGTGAAACCATATTGCTAAACAGGCGATAAGCCCCAGGGACCCCGGCCGGCAATTGTCGAAACCACGCATAGCCGGTGTAAACGAAATAACCCTTGCCCGATTTTGCGACTAACAAACCGCCATCGAGTGGCTTCTCCTTGCCATCATGGCACGAGAGGATCGGAATCCAGGCGGGGTCCCATTTGTCCGGAAAATAAAGACCACGCTCCTGCACCCAGCCTTCGAAATCTTTGGCTGTGATCTTGTTCGGCGTGGTCATGATTGGATGATCGGGCGCGAGGATGCGTACCTCCGCACTCTCCTCCGTGACCCGATCCCGCGAGATCTCCAGTGGGTAGGGTCCAATCTCTTTGGTCTTCAATTCGGCCGTCGTGTTGTATTGCGCCACCACCACTCCCCCACCCTTCACATACTCGACAAGCTGTGGCACCCACGACGAGATGCGCTCCTGCGTGTTGTAGGCGCGGATTCCCAGCACCACCGCGTCGAACTGGCCGAGATTCCGCGCGTTCACCTCAGATCCTTCCAGCACCTTAACCGTGTAACCGATTTGTTGAAGAGCCTCCGGCACATCGTCGCCCGCTCCCGGAATGTAGCCAATGAGTTGACCCTTTTTTCGGACATCGGCCCGGACCATCCTCGCTTCAGCGGGAGGCATCAATACGTGCACGCCGATGTGCGGATAAGAAATGCGCACACTCGAGAAAGAATAATCGACACCGCCCGTCGAAATAACGGCGTTCAACTTTGCTTCTCCAACCTGCTCGGGTGGCGCCACCGTGAACGTCGCGAGTGTCTCGCCCTCCGCGCTCTTCAGATCGATCGGAATGGAGGCCGGCTTGATCGACCAGCCTCCCGGAGCGGCCAGCCGCAAATTCCCCTGCACCGGGCCACTCGCGGCCGTGACCTTTACCTGCACCGATTTGGGTTGCGTGTCTGGAAAGACAATGACGCGGTTGGCAAAATTAGCGAAGGCGGGCGGCGCAATCACCAGTGCTTCCCGCACCTCCCCTGCCACGGGGTCGACCATCCGATAACGGGTATCGAGCGTAAAGCGCAATTCCTCGCCATTAATTTTGAACACCACTTCGGCCGGGAAATGCAGCGGATTCTCGGGACGTCCAATCAACTTCTGATCATCCACCGCAAACGTTCCGAGCGTTCCGGGCTGACGCAGCCAGTAGGGTTGCGAATGGGAAATCCCGGCCGGCACGGTCGGCGTAATTTCTTTGGCGACAAGTTCGTCGCGCGGCAAAGGCGCCTTGATTTGCAGGAGCTCGTTCGAGAGGGGAAATCGCACCTCCTGCAATTCGATCTTAAGATCTGATCGATTAATCGCCTCGATCTTGATCGGCAACGTCTGGCCCGGCGTAACCACGGCGAGGGCCGTCGAAGCTTCGATATGCAGACCGAGACAAGCCACCATGAGCTGGTCGAGTTCCGCCCGCTTTTGCGGCGCCCAATCGTTGTCTGCCATTTGCGCGAGCGCCCGCCGAGCTTCCAGAAGGGCTGGCACCGAGGCCGCCGGATCAGCGGGCCGATAATCGGTTATGACGCGACTAATCTTCGCGGCCACGTCCTCCGAGTGAGGGACGCGTGCCCAGGTGGTGTCGACCCCATCGAAAAGCGCACTCGTCATGGGCTTGCCCGCGAGGATCTTGAAATATTCCTTACGCGCACCGCGCCGGGGCGGAGTGCCCACTCCCTGACTTTTATGCATACTGACGCTACGGGCGGCAATTTCCGTGTAGGCTTCTCCCAGAAGCGCGTTGAACCCGCCTGCCTCCATGGTCGTTAGGCCAGACGGATCGAACGGAATATTTCGATTGGCGAAGAAGAACGGAGAAGTATTCCAGACAAGGCGAACCGGCTGCCAGGTCTTGATCAGCTCCAGTTGCTCCGGAAAACGCTTTGCATCACCCGCAGCGGAAAATGCTTCCCTCGCCAGGATGGCCGACGCGGTGTGGTGCCCGTGGGTGAGTTGATCCTCGGGACTGAAACGCGTGACCATCACGTCCGGCCGGAACTCGCGCATGATCCAGACGATGTCCGAAAGAATCTTTTCCCGATCCCAGATGCGCAGCGTCTCCTCGGCCGTCTTGGAAAAACCGAAATCGACCGCGCGCGTGAAAAATTGCTGCCCGTGGTCGATCTGCCGAGCGGCCAGTAGCTCCTCCGTGCGGATGAGGCCGAGTTTTTCGCGCAACTCCGGACCAATCAAATTCTGGCCGCCATCTCCTCGCGTTACTGAGAGGTAGGCACTCTCGTAGAGTGCCCCGTTAGCCCACAAGGCGATCAGGTTTGTATTTTCGTCGTCCGGATGCGCCGCAATATAGAGAACACGACCAAGGACATTCAGTTTTTGCAAGCCGAGCTGAATCTCACTGGCGTTCATGGGCTTCGGATACGGCGGCGGCCCCTCCGCCGCAAACGACAGAAGTGGAAGGGTTGAGACGATCGTGGCCAACCGAAAAATCGCTCCTGCACGTTTCCCATGCTGTGGTAAAGGCATCGACCAGACCTTGGACTGAGGCGCTTCCATTTTTCTGGGAAGAGATCTCATGAAATGTTGCTCGTGGCCAAAGAATCGATCAAAAAATGGGAGCGATCGAGTCCCCCGAACACGGCAACAGAGTGCCGGAGCTACAGGAGAGTGCGCTGTAGCCGCCTCGTTCGGTGGAGGCGGCTTTGATGATGAATCAATTAGTCGGACGTGTCTCTATCGAGAGCTCTATTTATTAATGTCCTGCTTGGTCTGAAGCCTGTCGAGCAAGGGCGCCAGCGCCGTTTTTTGTGCATCGGACGTGGCCACCGCGATAGCCTGTTTTACCTCTTCCGCTGCTCCGGGAAAATCGCCCGCCGAAGATTTCAATCGCGCCTGAGCCAGATGCACATAGACATCAGGCGGGGACCGTTTGGCCACGTCTTTCATGATATCCAAACCTTCCTCTGCTTTCTTCTCGTTCTGCAGACGACGGCCGTAGGAGTAAAGTTGCACGGAAGTAGCCACCTCCATGGCATGCTTCCAAATCGTCTTCGCCTCGTCGGGCTTATTGAGCGCCTTCAGGATATCGACTTTGGTGCTCAAGTTATCGAAGCGCTCTTCATTGGCGATGGATGCGGTCGCCCAGCGCAACGCTTCGTCCAGATGGATCTTGTGGCTCAGGCAAAACTGGGCGCCTTCGTCCAGCGATTGCCAGGTGAACTGACCGCGTCCCTTGAGCTGTGCACGAATATTTTCCAAGGTCACCTCATCCGTCACCGCAATCTTGAAGGGCACCGCCAGTTTTTCCCATTTGAGGGTCACATCGGCGGAATTGGGTTTCAAATCTTCGAACTCGAATTCCAACGCTTCTTCGTTTTCCTGCAAGGCATGAGGTTTGACCGTGACCCGCAGAACGTCCTCTTCCTGTTTATAGCTGTAGCTGCCCCAGCCGGTGTAGGTCTTCGAAAAAATGACCGTCCAAGAATCCGCAGTGGGAATCATGTGCAAACCATAGGTGCCCTTGGCCAGGGCCTGCCCTTCCACGGTGATCGGGTCGGTCACTTCGAAAGTCGTGTTTTCATTCGCGCCGGCCCGCCAGACCTGCCCCAGAGGGACGAGGCCACCCCAGATTTTGCGGCCGTTCACGAGGGGCCGGTGATAGGAGATCGTGACATCCGTTAGGGCGATGCGCTGTTTGATGGTGGCCGCCTGGCTGACATCGGGCAAAGAGAGATCGTTCTGCCCCAGAACGGAAGCAGTTAGCCCGAGAACGACGGAAAGGAACGTAGCTGACAGGGTCAATGTTTTCATAATATTTGGGGGATGCGCGAACAGTTCTTCTGCCAGATTTTTTACGGGAGGGCCATTAGATAATTTCGATTAATTCCAGCAATTTCGACTTCCGGTCGACGCGCCACGTCCCTTACATGGTGGCATGCCTACATTGCACACTCCGGAAGGCGCGGTTTTCCTGCTGCAGATCCTCACCTCCCTGTTCCTGGCCATTCTTTTTTTACAATCGGGAATCGACAAGGTGGTGGATCGGCAGGGCAATCTCGGTTGGCTCACCGGTCATTTCGCCAAGAGTCCGCTGGCCTCCCTGGTCCCTCTCATGATGACCTTGATTACTCTTCTCGAACTCTCTGCGGGAATTCTGATGGCGGTGGGCTGCGTTCTTATCTTGCTCCGGCACGATTCGTCCTGCGCCTATTACGGCGCGATTCTCGCGTCTATCTCGATCGTCGCTCTTTTCTTCGGCCAGCGAGTGGCCAAAGATTATGCGGGTGCGGCCATCCTTGTGCCCTATTTTTTTCTTACTTCCGCCGCCCTATATTTTTTGAGCTGAGGAGAGGCTTGGACGGCTGGCTGATCCGCGGAGCGGACGCCGCAGCGCGGCGTCCGACTATTTACACCTAACGAGAGAAGGCTATTCGAAGCCAAGAAGGGCCAACATTCGACCGGTTCGGCCTTTCTCGGCCCGGTAGGAGTAAAAAGTCTCGAGGTCGCACGCCGTGCAGATCCCGGCATCATAAATCTGTAGGACACCCAGTTCCCGGCATTGCCCGACAATGGCCGCTGCGAAATCCACTTCATAGTGCGGCGGACGGATGCAGGGGCTCAGTTGCACGATCAGGTCGCTCATCTTGGATCCGAAATGTCCTGACATCTGGTCGAGGGCCGCTCCCGCGATCTCCAACTCCGACCCTTTTTTGCCGGAATGCACCAGACCGATCGCTGGCGTCACCGGATCGACCAGATAAACGGCGCAGCAATCCGCCACGTAGATTCCGAGCGCCAGACCCGGCTGGTTTGTGATCATACCGTCACAATCTGGGAAGCAGCGATCCACGGCGGGCGCATGATCAATCACCGCGATGCCCTTGCCATGGACTTGCTCGGCCGTAAGCATCGGCCAATCACCCATCCCAATGTCCGTGCGAATCTTGCGGTGGGCCGCGTCCAGTCGCCGGAGCGCTTCCGCCTTATCATGGGCGACGTCAATCCCCGGAATACGTCCGATGAAAGCGCTACGACAGCGACCGATTGACTCCAGTGAGGGAAAATGTTGGATCGGGATTTGAACTTCAGTCACGGCTTCGACGGAGCGCGCGCGCCTTTTCGTCCAACCGCTAACGGGCTGGGCGTTTTCGATTACCGGTCGCGTTAACATCGCTCCCTGTATCGTAGATGGACCGCCCGGCCGCTGGGGGGGTCAGACTGGCGAAGGACTCGGTGTAAGTGCTTTGCGTTCCGGTCACGCGATCAAATTCGGCGAGCGACGAGTTATAACCGAAAAACGCCTGCAGCTTGGTCGATTCCGCCGTGGCCAATTGCACCTGCGCGTTCAGGACGTCCAACTGCGTGCCCGCGCCCGCATCCAGCCGCGCTTTGGCCAGGCGCACCGCTTCCAGCGCCTGTTCCACGTTCTTTTCCTGGCTCTGAATCAATTCCTTGTTCTGAATCAAGTTGGAGTAGGCCTGTTGAATCTCGAGTTCGACCTGCCGCGCATCGTCATCGTAGGTGATTTTTGATTCCGATAACAAGGCACGCTGCTGTTTGACCTGGCCGTAAGTCGCGCCACTATCGAAAATGGCCCAGTTACCCGTTAGGCCATAAACCCACCCTTTGGAAACGTCGTTGAAATTGGTGCTGAAGGGCGAACTGAACACCTCGTAGCCACCGCTCGAACTGACGGTGGGGAAAAAGCCGCCCAGCGCCACGTGCACCTGTTCGACCTGATTGTATACATTGGCTTTCGCTTGCTTTAGAAAAGGCCGGTTTTTCTTTCCCAACTCGATCGCCTGGTTGATTGAAATATTACGCGGAGTGTAAGGCATCTCGCCCACCACTTCGAGGGGCGAGCCGTCTCCGCGTCTCGGATCGAAATCGAGTCCGAGTGTTTTGGCCAATTGCAGCTTGGAGATGCGATAGGCGTTCCGGGCCGAAATCAGGTTCGGAATCTGATTGGAAAGGGCCACTTGCGCCTGCAAAACGTTAAAACGCGGAACCGTCCCCGCTTCGAAACGATTTTGCTGATCTTTTAACTGGCTCTCCAACAATTGCACCTGCTCTTCCTGCACGCCGATGAGCGCCTTGTTCACCACTACCTGGTAAAATTGCGTCTTGACCAGGGCGATCACCTGATCGAGCACGTTGCGAAACGAAAAGTAGGCGCTGTCGCGCTGGAAGAACGTCCCGCGAATCGAACGAAACGTACCGTAGTTAAAAACGAGCTGCTGTCCGATGATGCGAATGTTGTAAGAGGTGTCCGACCGGGAAAAGCTCGGTGCCGGCGTCGGCGTGGGTGCGCTCGTTATCTGCGAAGGCGGCGCACTAACCAGCGGTTGCGCGTCCCCACTCCGGACCGGCGCGTTCGTCGAAGAAGTGGAAGTGGTGCTGCTGGAGCTAAGATTGGGATCCGTCCAGGACAGGCCGGCTTGCACGTTCACGTGGGGCAACGCATCCGCCCGGATTTGGATGATAACGCCTTTGCTGCGCTCGATTTCCTGGATAGCCCGGAGAATATCAGGATTCTGCGCCAACGCCGTCAGGATGGCGCGGTCGAGCGTGAAATCGCGGGACTCAGCCGGATCGGCATACTCCGTCCACGACTTGTGCCGAACGGATGTTCCGCTGTCGCCGCCGAAGGAGAGGGAGGCGAGCGAAAGCGCGCCGGCGGTCAAACCAATCGTGAGAAAGTGTTTTCGCATGGAAAAAGGGGAATCCAAAGGTGAGATGCGTCAGGAACCCCGCGTGGATTCAAATATGGCGGGTTTTATTGTTGTCTGATAGCACGCCGCACCAATCGATGACAATCATTTCGATTGGCAGACACCATAAATTTTGGTGTAAATTCGGAGCCAGGCCTTTTGCTCATCGGGCGACAAATGCTCCATCATTTTCATGACGTTGCCCACCATGTCGCCCCGGATGCGGCGAACCAGAGCGGTGCCTTTCGGCGTGATACAAACCATCACTTTGCGTCGATCTTCCGGTGCACTAGACCGCACGACGTAACCGAGATTTTCGAGGCGAGCCACCAGGCCGCTTGCGGCTGCCGTGGTATGACCCATCTTCTGAGCGATGGCCGACATGGTCAGCACTTCCTTGAGATCCAGGTAGGTCAACAGGAAAAACTGGGGGAAAGAAACATTGCCGGGCGCGAGCTCTTTGCAGAGATGCAGAACGAAGCAACGCTGCAGTTCTAGAATGATGTGAGAGAGGCGCTCGGCATCGGCCCTCATTTCCCCTTTTTCCCTCGGCCTCAGCTCGGTGACAACTTCAGTATTCAACGGGCTTAAGCTAAAATGACTCAACCCACTGTCAACCTGCCCACCGCCCCCTGGCTCCACCCCCTTCAATCCCAAAGTTCCAAATCAAGCATCGTTCCGGCTTGGAAATGCGTTCCCGGCGCAAGGCGTGTCATGGCATTGGCGCGACTCAAACCAAATAAGGCGTGCGATTCCTGGCGCCCGACCGGCACGAAGACGCCCGCTTCATATTTGCCACGGATGTAATGAGCCCGGTCGCCATCGTTTACCAGGTCGTGGTCGAGGCGCGCCCGCACGCCTCTCGGCTCCTGCTCGCGCGCGTTCGCGCCCATCATTTTCAAGATTCCCGGACGAACGAACCTTAGAAACGTAACAAACGCTGAGACCGGATTGCCGGGTAAACCAAAGACCGCGCACTCTCCGATATGCCCAAACAAAAAGGGCTTGCCCGGTTTAATGGCGACGCGCCAGATTTCAATCGTTCCTCCGAGGGATCGGATGACCGACTGGACAAGATCATGCTGGCCCACCGATACCCCGCCCGTGAGGATGAGAACATGGCTGGCCGCACCTCTCCTGATGCTCTCGGCGAGCGCTGGCTCATTATCAGAACAGTGAGTCGCTGACGAGACTGTTGTGCCCATCTCCCGCAACATCGTACTTAATAAGACAGAGTTACTGTCGAAAATCTGACCTGGCTTGGTCCCTTTCCCTTGTGCCACGATTTCATCGCCCGTCGAAATAACCGACGCCTCCACCTTTCCCCCGATGTTTACCTCCGCCAAACCCTGGGAGGCAAAGAGCGCGGCCAGGGTCGGCCGAATCCGCTGACCGAGAGCGGCAATTTCCTGCCCTTCCGCCAGATCGCAGGCGCGACGCCGGATAAATTCGCCCGTCTCCACCTCCGTATTAAGAACAATGTCATCGCCGTCGCGGGAGACATCCTCTTGCATGACCACGGCATCGGTTCCCGCAGGGATTGGCGCTCCGGTAAATATGCGGATGGCTTCGCCCGGGCCCACCCGCAGTTTCCGATCAAGGCCAGCCGGCTGCTCCCCCGCCACGCGCAAGCGCGCGCCCTTGGATCGATCTCCGAAACCCACCGCATAACCATCCATGGCGGAATTGTCGAAAGCCGGGAGCGGTACGACCGCTCTATATTGTACAGCGGCAAAGCAATTGATAGCCTCGGCCAGAGTAACCTCCCTGGCGGGCAACTGTCGAAGCCCGTCAAGAATCCTCGCCCGCGCCTCCATCTCTTCCAGCATCCGCTCAATCAGTTCCTAAACCTCCCTATTGGCAACTCGCATTTGCTCGACATATTCTGCCGTGCCAGGAGGTGAGGTGGCTGAGTGGTCGAAAGCAGCGCTTTGCTAAAGCGCCGTACCCCAAAAGGGTACCCAGGGTTCGAATCCCTGCCTCACCGCGGCTGTTTTCCACAAAAAGGGTAACAATATGACGCTGACTGTGGCCCCTGCGGGGCTGAATTCTTAGCGCTCGATGGCATGCGGCGTTGGAACTGGATCTAAAAGATGCTCTGATCTTCGAAGAGAAAGACGGAATTACAGTCTCTCGATTGCTACGGATGAAAACTGCAAGAGGAATACTGAAGCGAATGTGGCCAATATCTCCGTCGAGGATGTCATCAAACTCAGCGGCAAAATTTACAAAGCGCAGCACGATATGAGAAAGATACTGCAGGCGCTCATCAAAGACGGCAAACTCCCGGGCGAGAGCGCTACATTTCTGCCTGAGAGGGCGACGCTCGATCGAGCATAAGCTTTCCGCGCGCGCGCGCTGGGGTGGCCTTCAGCTTGTTCAGTGTGTATATGTCGGAGACCAATCCAACTATGACAGGCGTAATCGCAAGCCGACCCATGGGAAAGGGGAGCCTTTCTCCCGCGCAAATTCAACATTACGACGAGGAAGGGTATCTGGTTCTACCGGGGCTGCTCAACGACCGGGACATGGAA
>JBBRQE010000068.1:0-17022 GCA_038226905.1 Chthoniobacterales bacterium
CGGATGGTTCCAACATTCCGCCGCCTCGCGCCAGCATGTGGCCACGGCCATTTTTCGCTGCGTGGAAACGCGGCGTCCCATGGTGCGCGCCGCCAACACCGGGGTCACCTGTTTTGTCAATGAATTGGGGCGAATCACGCAAATTCTGCAGGATGACACAGGCAGCACCTTTCAGGAGGGAGTGCTCACCGGAGAAATTCAGGTACCCACGGGCCACGAATTGACGTTTTACGTCCGGCACGGAGAACTGTTCGCCCAAGTCTGCGCCGGATTTACCGCTCTGGCGGTCTTGTTTTTGACGGGCCGTTCCCTCGTTCTCCATCGTCGTCGGCTGCGCCAAATCTCGACTCCGGTGGTGTAGAGGCGCTTGCCGCGAGCGCCTCTGCCACGTTCCATCCTTTGCCTCCGCTTACAGGCGAGCCGCATTTTGACAAAATGAACCGGTGCATCGAAGTGTTTCGGGCCCGATTAACGAATCGTTTGATCCGGCATTTCCCCCATGCAAAAAGTTCTGCCTCTCTTCTGCGCCATTCTTCTGTCGTCCGCACCGGCCTTGTTGGCCTACGCAGCGACGGGCCATCAGATCGTGGGAGCCATTGCCGATGAAAAACTGGCTGGCACTCCGGCCGGCGAAAAAGTGAAGACCCTTCTCGATGGCCTCAGCTTGGAAAAGGCGGCGGTCATTCCCGATGAGATCAAAGGCTGGGACAAAAAGGGGGCCGATGATCCGAATATATTTCATTACTCCGCGCATCCTCAGATCGACACCCAGTTACGTGATTTCTGGCGCGCCAATCAGCCCACCCATGACGTCAACTCGGCCGCCCCGTCGCACCATTGGTTTCACTACACGGACGTGCCCGTCGACCATGCGGAAAAATACGCCGATGGCCAGGCGGGTCGCAGTAAATGGGACATCGTTCACATGATAGGATACTGCGTCGATGTTTTGCAGGGTCGAGTGCCGGAACAGAACGATCGCAAGATCACCAAGCCCGTCGCGTTGATTCTCTTGGCCCACTACCTCGGCGATATTCATCAGCCGTTGCACGTGGGAGCTGAGTATTTCGATCGGACCGGTCACGCCGTCGATCCCGATCGCGATAAGTCAGCGCTGGCTGACGAAGGGGGAAACACGGTCGAATTACGTTTGGCTAACGATCCGGCCTCGGGTCCACTGCCGCATACCAAAAAGCTGCACGGCTTCTGGGACCTCGATACCGTGAATGCCCTTTTACCAGAGATGCCTTCCAGTTTGCGCAAGGAAGAACGGTATGCTCTGATCGATCCGGCCAAGAAGAAACTCGTGCACGATATGGCTACGCAGGAACCGAAGAGCTGGCGGCTTCCCTCCGGCATGGCAATTCGGCGCTCGGGCGAATTCTGGGCTGATGAAATCCTGCCGATTGCGCGGGAAGCGCACGAACGCCTCCTCTTTAATGATGTAAGGCCCCTCCCTCAGGAAGATAGAGTCGTGGCAACAGGCCAAGCGCAGGAGAAGCCCCATGGTGGGGGGCTCAGCTATAAGGATTGGTCAGCTCAAGTGGTACGTGAGGAGATGCACAAGGCGGGATGGCGCCTGGCGGATCTCCTCACTCACTCCCTTGGACCAGTCGCCGCACCAACCACCTCGGCCAGCCCTGCGGCCACCAAGTAATCGGAACTAGTGGCCTCAGCATCCTGCCGATGATTGTGGCATGGGCTGGAAGCCGATGCCACTTTTGCAGCGGTTAGGTTTCGGTCTTGGCTTCTTTGCCCTTGGAGCGTTTGCACTCCGCCTTCAGCTTGGCGAACTGCTCGGCCGAAAGGATGCCTTTGGCTTGCTGCATGAATTTGTGGCGACTTTCTTTCGTGCAGCCGTCCTTCATGCATTCCGTTTGCCAGGCCTCAATCTTGCCTTTTTGATCGTCGTTCAAGTTCAGCGAACTCAGATCGGCACAAGGCTTGCCACCCTCTTTGTTAGCCACGCTCTGGACACAGCACGCGCTGTCACCCGTCTTGGCCTCGACCTTGTCGCCGGCAAAGGCGGAGGAACTGGTCATGAGCGCTGCCGCTACTAATGCAAATCCTGTAATTCTAATCATGGTCAACGTAAGACAGCGAGACGGGCCCGGCGTTCAAAATGTAAGGCGTGGCCGGACGATCAGGTGGTGGCAAATTGGAGGGTGCCTGCCTTCTCATCGACTCGCACGGTCTGACCTTCGTGAATTGTTCCTTCTAGAATTTGCATGCTCATCGGATCCAAAATGGCTTTTTGAATGGCGCGCTTGAGCGGCCGCGCCCCATAGACCGGGTCGAAACCCTCCCGTGCGATAAAGGCCTTGGCCTTGTCGGAAAGAATCAGCGTGATCTTTTGATCTTCCAGACGCTTGGTCAGGCGATGCAGCTGAATTTCCACGATCTTCGTCAGCTCTTCTTCATTGAGCCGGTCGAAAATTATGACTTCATCCACCCGGTTCAGGAATTCCGGACGGAAATGCTGACGCAAGGCGTCCATCACCAGGCGCGAACGCTCCGCGCCCGACTCTTCTGCCATGATAAACTGCGAGCCGATGTTCGAAGTCATGATGATGACGGTGTTCTTGAAATCGACCGTCCGTCCCTGTCCGTCCGTGATCCGGCCATCGTCCAACACTTGCAGGAGCACGTTAAAAACATCGTGGTGCGCTTTCTCGATTTCATCGAAGAGCACGACGGAATAGGGTTTGCGCCGGACCGCTTCGGTCAATTGACCGCCTTCCTCGTACCCGACATACCCAGGAGGCGCACCAAGTAGCCGCGCCACCGTGTGCTTCTCCATGTATTCGCTCATATCGACGCGGATCATGGCGCGTTCGTCGTCAAAGAGAAATTCGGCGAGGGCGCGGGACAACTCGGTTTTACCCACGCCTGTCGGTCCGAGAAAAATGAACGAACCGATGGGACGATTCGGATCCTGCAGGCCCGCCCGGGCCCGGCGCACGGCGTTAGCCACCGCCAGGATGGCTGCCTCCTGTCCCACCACGCGTTCATGCAGATGATCCTCCAACCGCACCAGCTTCTGCCTCTCCCCTTCCTGCAGGCGCGAGACCGGAATACCGGTCCAACTTGAAACCACTTGGGCAATGTCTTCTTCCGTCACTTCCTCGCGCAACAGACGCGGCTTTTTGTCGGCCTCCGACTTGCTAACAAATTCGGCCAGCTTTCGCTCGACCTCCGGGATGCGACCGTATTGCATCTCGCTGGCCTGTCCGAGCTCGCCGCGCCGCTGCGCGCGCTCCAATTCGGTGCGCAGGTTTTCCAGCTCTTCTTTCAATTTGCGTTGCTCGTCGAGCACGGCTTTTTCTTTTTGCCACTCAGCTTTCAGCGCGGATGCGCGTTCTTTCAGGGAGGCCAGTCCCTTCTCCAGATTTTTCAGTCGCTCCTTGCTGGCTGGGTCCTTTTCCTTTTTCAGAGCCTGCCGTTCCATCTCGTCCTGCATGATTTCACGCTCGATCACGTCGATCTCGGTAGGCATGGACTCGAGTTCAATCTTCAAACGTGAGGCGGCTTCATCGACCAAATCGACGGCCTTATCCGGGAGGAAGCGATCGCTGATGTAACGATGCGAAAGAACCGCCGCCGCCACGATAGCCGCATCGGTGATTCTGACACCATGGTGCACCTCATAGCGTTCCTTCAAACCGCGCAGAATGGCGATGGTGTCCTCCACACTCGGCTCGTTCACCATGACTGGTTGAAAACGGCGTTCGAGGGCGGCATCCTTTTCGATGTACTTTCGATACTCATCCAGCGTGGTAGCGCCAATCGTTCGAAGCTCGCCGCGCGCCAGTTGCGGTTTCAATAAATTCGAGGCGTCGACCGATCCCTCGGCGGCACCCGCTCCGACGATCGTGTGCAATTCGTCGATGAATAAAATAACTTCGCCTTGCGAGTCGGTCACTTCTTTGAGAAAGGCCTTCAGCCGGTCTTCGAATTCCCCGCGAAACTTTGCCCCCGCCACCATCGCACCGATATCCATGGCGATAACGCGCTTCCGTTTGAGCGATTCGGGCACGTCGCCGCTCACGATCCGCCGGGCCAGTCCTTCCACGATAGCTGTCTTGCCCACCCCCGGTTCGCCAATCAAGACCGGGTTGTTCTTGGTGCGCCGCGAGAGCACTTGCATGACGCGCCGGATTTCGTTATCCCGCCCAATGACCGGGTCGATTTTCCCGCGCCGCGCCTGCTCGGTGAGATCGCGCCCGTACTTTTCCAGGGTTTGATATTTACCTTCCGGATTTTGATCGGTCACGCGCTGCGAACCTCGCACCTGTTGTAGAGCCTGCATCAATTTGTCGCGGGTGATTCCAGCGTCTTTCAGCAAACGCGCCGCCGTTCCAGGGGAAGAGACCAGAGCGAGCAGGTAATGCTCGGCACTGGTGAATTCATCCTTCAGTTTGGCCATCTCTTTTTCGGCCGCATCCAGGGTGGCGCGGAGTTCATTCCCCAAGCGCAAATCGAGACCGGTGCCTTCCACTTTCGGCCGCCGCTCCAGCTCCGTGCGAAGATGGCCACGCAATTGATCCATGGCCACGCCCATCTTCTCGAGAAGAGGTCGCGCCACCCCTTCACTCTGGTCGATCAAAGCGGAGAGGAAATGCTCGTTGGTCACTTCCTGTTGATGAAGTTGCGAGGCCAGATCCTGCGCAGCCTGCAGGGCTTCCTGCATTTTCTGGGTAAACTTTTCAATGCGCATCGCTCAACCTAATGAAACCCGCGAGGGGGGGCAATCGGTCATAGCCATCCCCGCTCGCGAAAAGTTTGTCGACGGATCCACAAATCCCCTTCAGATTGACGCCCATGCCGGCATCGAAAGACAATATCAAGGCTTTCTTCATCATTGCGTTTTATCTCGCTCTCCTCGTCGGCTTGCTCGTCACGGCTAATCACTTTCGGCCCCACCCTTAGCCGCTGGTAGAGGCTGTCGATTGCGGGAAGGCTGCATCCCGCGTATGGAATTGCGATGAGCGCAGAAAATAAACCTTTCGGAAAGTACGCGCTCAATCTGCTGCGGGCTGGCCCCTTCCGGCGCTACATCATAGGTGCGGCTATTTCCGATACGGGTACCTGGATGCAGGTCATGGCCCAAGGCTGGGTGGTCAGCAATCTTACGAACAAGGCGATCGTGCTCGGCCTCATCAATCTGGCGGCCGGACTCCCTACTCTGGCCCTTACCATGTATGGCGGCTCCCTCGCCGATCGACATGACAAGCGCAAAATTCTCGTCGTTACCCAGATCGTGCAGATCGCTTCCGCCGTGGCCCTCGGCTGTCTCGTCCTCACCCACGTCATTCAGATTTGGCATGTCATCATCCTGGCCACCGTCCTCGGCGGATGCATCGCATTCGAAATGCCCGCCATCTCGGCCCTCGTGCCCGAGTTGGTTGAGCACATTCAAATAGGGGCGGCCGTCAATATGGATCGCGCTGTCTTCCACGGATCGCGCTTCGTCGGATCCTCTGTCGCGGGCCTTCTCGTCGGCGCCTGGGGAGCCGCCGCCGCCTTTTTTGCCAACGCATTTTCCTTCGTCGCTCTCATCATCGCCATCTCCAGTTTGCCGGCACGCAAGAAGGGAACGGAAGAAGAGGAGGAGCAAAGACGGGGTTCCATGATGGAGGGCCTGCGTTATGTGAAATCGGATCCGGTCATGGTCGCCATGGTCGCGCTCATCGCCCTAACGACAATCTTCGTTTTCCCGATCGTTTCACCGGTTATGCTGCCGCTTTATGTGCGAAATATCCTGCACCTGGGGCCTCGTGAATTGGGCTGGCTGATGGCCATGTCGGCCACCGGCGCGCTCTCCGGAGCGCTTGGTCTCCTGACCGTCGCACCGGAGAAGCGCTTTAAACTCATGATGGGCAACGCCGTGGGAGTGGCCACCGGCCTCCTCTGCATGGCGGTCTCCCAGAGTTTCTGGGTCACCGCACCTTCCATGACCATGCTGGCCATCGGCCTTTCCATGAATTTCGGTCTGGCTAACACGATCGTGCAGGAACGTGCTCCATCGCCTTTGCGCGGGCGCATCTCCGCTGTTTTCGGGATGAGCTTCTTTGGCTTGATGCCGATCGCCGGCCTCCTCATCCCCGGGCTTTCCGACCTGATCGGCATGCGCACCGCTCTGGGCGTGGCCGGGGTCCTTTTCGCGATTGGCGCATTTATTATTCTCGGGGTGGCCGGCCGCAAGGCTTGCGAAGCATCGGCCGCCGCGGCCGCCACGCCGGATGCAAAGACCGAGCCCGAACCTGTGGCCGTCCCCTGAAAAGCAGGATGCTCTCTTTCTCGACTTGCTGGAACTCCGGACGTCACACCGCCGGCGATGAAATGCTGCGGGAGATAAAGGAACTCGGCTTCGATCAAGTGGAGTTGGGGCACGGCATTCGAATCTCCCTCATGCCGGGGATTCAAAAAATGTACGAGGCGGGCGAAGTTCGTTTCAGCAGTCTGCATAACTTCTGTCCCTTGCCGGTGGAGGTCTTGCGAGCTTCTCCCGATTGTTACCAGATATCCGCGGCTTACTCAAAGGAGCGTGATCGGGCGATTAAACAAACCTTGCAAACGATCGATTTCGCCCAGCGCCTGGGCGCGCCTTTTGTCGTCATGCATCTCGGAGAGGTTCCCATCGGCCCCGTGACCGACTCTCTGATTAGACTGGTGCGGCACGGCAAGCTGCTCTCGCGCGAATTCGTGCGCAAGAAGATCGAGGCCGTGAAAAGGCGGGAAACTGAGGCCCCGCCTTATTTGCAGAGAGTGAAGGATGCTCTCCGGAAAATTTCCGATTACGCGGGCGAACGGAATGTCCGGCTGGGATTGGAGGGGCGGCGCGGCTATGAGGAAATCCCGAGCGAACGCGAATTGCCCGCTCTCCTCGATGAACTGAATTCTCCCGTGTTCGGCTACTGGCACGATCTGGGACACATCCAGATTAAGGAGAATCTTTGCTTCTTGAACCACGCGGATTGGCTGCGACAGATGGCGCCGCGCACCTTCGGCTGCCACGTGCAGGACTGCATCTGGCCTGCCCAGGATCACCAGCCACCGTTTGCGGGGAATGTCGATTTGAAGAATCTTGTGCCGTTGCTGCCGGCCGATTGCTCCATGGTCTGGGAATTGAGTCCTCGCAAAACGGCGGAAGAAATCAGACGCTCCCTCGCGACGTGGAAGGAACACTTCGGCGAATGAAAAAGATCGTTCTCACCATTCTTCAGATTTCGGTAACCCTGGCCATGCTCTGGTGGGTGTTCCATGACCAGGATCAGCGCGCCAAAATGTTGGCGGCCCTGCGCACCGCCGATTACCGCTGGGTTGGCGCGGGTATGCTGGCTTATCTTTTGGTCGAATTCTCTGCGGCCGTGCGTTGGCAAATTTTACTTCGCGTCCAGAAGATCCACCTCAGCTTCAACCGCGTCGCTGGATTGTTTTTGATCGGGATGTTTTACAACCAATTTTTGCCGGGCGGCACCGGTGGCGACATCGTAAAGAGTTATTTGCTCCTCAAAGAGACCGACAAGAAGGCGGGCGCGCTCCTCGCCGTGGTTTTTGACCGGTTAATCGGCCTGGTCGCACTTGTCATTATCACGGTCGCGCTGGTCAGTCTTCGTTTCGATATGTTGTGGCGAACTCCGGTTACGGTTGAATCGAACATCACGCCACGGCAGTTGCTTATGATCTTGCTCGTTCTCCTGAGCACTTCGATCGCCGGACTGCTCGCCAGTTTCATCATCAGTGGATTCAATCTTTTTCACTGGTTGCCCGACAAATTTCCTGGTCGTGAGAAAATGATCGAAATCTCCGCGGCCTATCACCTTTACGCGCGGCACTGGTTTGCGACTCTGGCTGCGTTTGGCGCGTCGCTCGTCGCCCATCTTGCCACCTTCACCACCTTCCTCTGTGTAGCCTACGGCTTTCGTGCCCAGGTTGGTTTAATCGACTTCTTTGCCGTCCTGCCGATTGAACGCACCATCACCGCCTTGCCCATCAGTCTGGCCGGCGTTGGGCTACGTGAAAAAATTCTTCAAGTTCTGCTCAATAACCTTTGCCACGTTGAGATTCCCGTAGCCAAGCTGATTGGAACGATGAGTTTTCTCATTATTCTCTGCTGCAGCGCACCAGGGGGCCTCGTGTATTTCTTTTACCGGCCCAGCGGCAAAACGGGACACGTTCGCCTGAGCGAGATGCAGCGTGAGGTGGCGACGCTCGAGCATGAGATCACGGAGAACGAATAATTTGGAAGGCTGGCTTGCCTTATCTGCAGGGCGGGCTGTTAGCTTCCTCATCATGCGATCGGGAAGCTAGCAGCTTCCCCTCCAGACTTAGAGTCCTCCCTTTGTGGCCAAATCCGTTAAAAAGTCTGTCCCTCCGCGAAAGGCAAGAGCAGGCACGAGACGCCCACCTTCTTTGCGTCGGCCCTTTGTTGTCGCGACCTTTGCCATGACGGTCGACGGAAAGATTACGTCGCGGACGTTTTCGCCGGTCGACTTCACATCTCCCGAGGATAAGCGGCATCTGATCCGGCAGCGTTCCCTGGGCGATGCCGTGGTCATCGGGCATAGCACCCTGCGGCGGGATAACGTACGGCTGGGAGTTCCCCTGGCCGAGTTGCGCGAAGCGCGTATCAAACGCGGACAAAATCCCTATCCCCTGCGTGTGATCGTGTCGAATGAAGGCCGGATTGATCATCGCCTAAATATTTTCCAGACGGATATTTCGCCCATTCTCATCTTCTCAACCACGAGGATGCCGCAAAAGAATCGCGCAGCCCTGGCTGGCAAGACCACGCTGCACCTGAGCAAGCGGCCGCAAGTGAATTTAGAACAGATGCTGAGGACGTTGCGGAAAGATTATAACGTGCAGACAGTGGCATGCGAAGGCGGGGCCACCCTCTTTCGCGCGCTGCTCGAGCTGGACCTGGTCGATCAGTTGAACCTAACGATCGCGCCTGTTCTTTTCGGGGGCCTTAACGCGCCGACGCTCACCGGATTGAGTAAGGCTTTTCTGCCGCGACCGGTGCACTGTGTCCTGAAGGACATGCGGGTGGTTGGAGACGAATGCTTTCTCACCTACACGGTCAAGCGACGTCGGCGGACGTAATGGAGGGGCGAACCCTCCTGCGCGGCGCGTTCGTTGCCGGAATCATTAGCGCATGGCAGCCTGATGCGCGACGATTCCGTGCATGCACAAAACCAATTCGATCATCATGCACGCGCCTCGGCAGCTGATTTTTGAGACGGCGGCCAACCTGGAACTCTGGCCAAAGATCCTGCCGCACTACCGCTATATTCGTTATCTGGAACGAAGCCCCCAGCGCAATGTGGTGGAGATGGCCGCGCGGCGTTCTGGATTTCCCATTGTTTGGACTTCGGAACAAATCATCGACCGGGAGAAGATGGAAGTTCGCTTCCACCACCTCAAGGCTTTTACCAAAGGGATGGAGGTCGTCTGGACATTTCACGATACGCCCGGCGGCGTGCTCGTGGCCATCAGACACGACCTGAATTTTCGCGTGCGCGCATTGGCTCCGGTGGCCGATCCGTTGATCGGTAACTTTTTCATTCATCACGTGGCCAACAAGACATTGCGTTGTATGAAAGCCTACGTGGAAGCAACGGTTGTTGATCAGGCGTCGGCATGAAACGTCGTCGCGCGGTCATCACGGGTCTCGGGCCCATCACCTGCATCGGAATCGGCGCGGTCGAGTTTTGGCACGGCATCCAATCTGAAAAGAGCGGGATCAGCCGCATCTCCAGCTTCGACACCAGCGGCATCAACGCACATTGCGGAGGCGAAATTCCGCAATGGAATCCCGAAGCTTTTTTTCCCCCGCATCGATTGAAGCGGCTCGATCGTTACGCCCAGTTTTCCGTGGCTTCCGCCAAGCTGGCGCTGGACGACGCGAAGATTGCGTACTCGCAAGAGAAGCCGCAGGACCGCGTGGGAGTGAGCTTCGGCACGGCCTTGGGCGGTGTTTGCCAAGCCGAGGATCAGCACATCCGGTTTTTGAAAAAGGGGGCGCGCGGGGTGAACCCGACGCTTGCCTTGCAGGTTTTTGGCGGCTCAGCTCACTCCAACATCGCCATCGAGTTCGGATTTCGCGGCGTGGGCACAACCAACTCGAACAGCTGTGCCAGCGGCACCGTCTCCGTAGGGGAAGCGCTTCGCTATATCCGGGATGATTTTGCCGACATCATCGTGGCCGGCGGAGCGGAAGCACCTCTCAGCCCCCTTACCTACGGCGCGTTCGCCATTATCAAGACGATGAGCCAATCCACCGGCGATCCCGCTCTTTCTTCGCGCCCCTTCGATCGATTAAGAGATGGATTTGTCATGGGCGAAGGGGCCGCTTCTCTGGTGATTGAGGAACTGGAGCACGCCAAAGCGCGCGGCGCGCACATCTATGCCGAGGTTTTGGGCTACAGCCTGAACAACGATGCGTTTCATATGACCTCGCCGCTGCCATCCGGTGATTCGTGCATTCGCGCCATGCGCGACGCCCTCTCGGATGCGGGACTTACTACGGATCAAATCGATTACATCAATGCTCACGCCAGTTCCACGCAGCTGAACGACAGCACGGAGACGGCTTCCATCCGAGCCGTTTTCGGGGAACAAACCGGCCACACTCCGGTAAGCGGAACAAAAGGCTATTACGCTCATCCGTTAGGCGCAACCGGGGCCATCGAGGCGTCCCTCTGTGCTCTGGCGGTGGATCGGCAGTGGATCCCTCCCACCATCAACTACGCCAATCCCGACCCGGCCTGCGACCTGGATGTGGTGCCCAATCACGGACGCGCCACGAGCCTGCAATACGTCATGAGCAACTCGTTCGGCTTCGGTGGAATCAACGCCTGCGTGATTTTAGGGCGGGTCGATTGAATGACGGACGGGCCGCCCGAACCAAGACGTTGTAGAAGCGGTGCGGCAACCGCTTGGTTGTTAGTTAGGTCTGTCATAGCCCCTGCAGCGTCTTTTGCAGTCGCCAACCTTCGCGGGTTTGAATGGCTCAGCATGATGCGGCGGATCAATTCAACAAATCGGGGCGAATCTCTCGCGTCCTTTTCATCGCCTGCTCTTTCCGCCACATCGCGATTTCGGCGTGATTTCCCGATAAAAGCACCGGCGGAACCTTGAACCCGCGGAAATCCGCCGGACGCGTATATTGCGGGCCTTCCAGCAAACCTTCGCTAAAACTATCGTCCGCCGCGGATTGTTCGTGACCGAGGACGCCACTTAACAAGCGAACAGTGGCATCCACTACGACGACCGCCGCGATGGCGCCGTTAGTCAGAACGTAATCGCCAATGGAAATTTCCAGATCGACCAAATGCTCGGCCACGCGCTGATCGATTCCCTCGTAATGCCCGCAAATGATGATGAGATGCGACTCGTGCGAAAGTTCTGCCGCCAACCGTTGATCAAACCGACGCCCCGCCGGAGACATGAGGATGATTTTCGGTTTCCGATTCTCGATGTTGGATTCGCCTTTGATCGCCAACTTCGCTGTCAGGCCACACAAATCTTCCACGGCCGCAAAAATCGGCTCCGGCTTCATCACCATCCCCTGCCCGCCGCCAAATGGGGCATCGTCCACCACGTGATGCTTATCCGTGGTCCAATCCCGCAGATTATGGATGCGCAGATCGATCACCTGGTTCTCCTGGGCCCGCTTCATCATGCTTTCGCTGAGCGGCGTCCGGCAGATCTCCGGAAAGAGGGTAAGAATGTCGATCTTCATCGTAGTAACCAGCCGTGATCCGTTACGCGGCGACCAGCGCCCTGGCGACACCTACTACTCGACGATTTCCAAGGTGGCGCGCTGGCCATGCCGCGCGGCCGAACTGGCCAGAAGAGCCCGGATAGCCTGGATGGTCTGGCCATTCCGGCCGATGACTCGACCGACGTCAGTCTGGCGGAGTTGCACCCGGAAAACCGCCGTCTTTCCGCCCGGTAACTCCGACAGCATCATTTCATCGGGAAATTCAATCAGCTGGCGAAGGACGAACTCAAGAAACTCTTTCACAGACGCGAAGGTAAGCAATCCCTTGCGGGTTGTCGATGCCCGAGGCTATTGACCAAGCCGTGCCGGAGAGGCTTTAGGCGGCAGTCGCGACCTGAGCGGCGGCGACCTTCTTGTTCTTCTTGAGCAGGCTACGCACGGTATCGGAGGGCTGCGCTCCCCGGGCGATCCAGTACTCGGCTCGCTCCACTTTCAGCGTGCTGTTATGATCGGGCTTTTTCGGATCGTACGTACCGATGATCTCGATGAATTTCCCATCGCGCGGGCTGCGGCTGTCCGCCACCACCACTTTATAATACGGACGATTTTTCGCCCCTTCTCTTCGTAATCTTATTGAAACTGCCATATCAATTTTTTGTTCGCGCCATTTGCGCCATCATTCTTTTCATCTTGCCCGTGCTCTTCATCATCTTGCGCATCTGCTCAAAGCGCCGCAGCAAATCGTTAACCTCCGTGACGCTACTGCCGCTCCCGCGGGCGATGCGTTGACGCCGCTTTGCATTCAGAATGTCGGGCTTCGTCCGCTCCTTGTTCGTCATCGAAAGCACGATCGCTTCCGTCCGCTTGAGCTGCTTCTCGTCAATCGAGAGGCCCTGCACGTTACTCATGCCGGGCAGCATGCCAAGAATATTCTCAAGCGGCCCCATTTTTCGCATCATTTTGAACTGGGCCAGGAAGTCGTTGAAGTCGAACGACGAGGTGCGCAGCTTCTTTTCCAGGCGGGCCGCTTCTTCCAAATCGACCGCTTCGGCCGCTTTCTCCACGAGGCCAATCACGTCCCCCATTCCCAGTATGCGGCCGGCCAGACGATCCGGCACGAACAGCTCAAACTGGTCCAGTTTTTCCCCTGTCCCGGCAAATTTGATGGGCCGCTGCGTCACTTCCCGCATGGACAAAGCCGCGCCGCCGCGCGCGTCGCCGTCCAGCTTGGTGAGGATAATCCCGGTGATCTGGAGGGCTTCATTGAAGCGCGTCGCCACATTCACCGCCTGCTGTCCCGTGGCGGAATCCACCACCAGGAGAATCTCCTGCGGTTTCAGAAAATCGCGCAAGGCTTTCGCTTCCTCGATGAGCGGCTCGTCGATCTCCTGCCGGCCGGCCGTGTCGAAGATTTCGACATTCGCCAATTGACTTTCCGCCCAGGCAATCCCGGCAGCGGCGACCCGGTTGACACTCTTCTCGGAGGCGTCCGGCGCATAGACCGGCACTTCCACTTGCCGTCCCAACGTCACAAGTTGTTCGATGGCGGCGGGGCGGTACAAATCGCAGGCTACCAGGACAGGCGTGCGGCCCAGCTTCTTTAGATAGCGAGCCAGCTTGGCCGACGAGGTGGTCTTACCCGATCCATTCAACCCGACCACCAAGATGCGAGCCGGCTTGTCGAGATTGAGCGGGGCCGCGTCACCTCCGAGCAAGCCGGTTAACTCGTCGTGGAAAATCTTAACGATCTGCTGCCCGGGTGTGACGCTGCGCAGGACCGCTTCCCCCAGCGCCTTTTCCTTGACCCGTGCGATGAATCGCTTGGCTACCTGAAAATCGACGTCCGCTTCGAGCAAGGCGAGACGAACCTGCCGGAGCGCGTCATCGATGTTGGCTTCACTGATCGTCCCATGACCGCGCAGGTCTTTGAAAATATCCTGCAGCTTGTCGCCGAGTTGCGAAAACATAAGCTAATTTCCCGATGCCGCTTCAGACTAACGAACTGATGTTCTACCGTTTGGGCGGCATGGACGCCGCCGGTGACGCGCCATCCTCGATTCCGAAGGTCCAATGCGCCTCCACTTTTTTGCCATCGGATTTTGCGCTCAAGATGACGGTGCAGGTCTTGTCGTGCAGCTTTTGTGTCACCTGGTAGGAGATGGTGCCATTCCTGGCATCGTAGCTCGCCGGAACCACGCCGAGTCCGCTGACCCGCATTTGAATACTACCCGGATCGATCTGACCGAGCCCGCTCACATTCGCCTTGATCAAGGGCAGGGCGGTCCTCACTGTCTCGCCGTTAGCCGGTTGCGTCGCTAACTCGGCCGCTCCGACCTCGGCCACGGCCGCGGCTCCCCCACTGGAGCCCGCAATCATTTTGATGGCGTCTTCGAAGACCTTCGGCTTGTTCGCTTCCATCAAATAGCGACCCAGTGAATCCATCGGTGAATTATAGGTGAGCGGTTGGCCATAAACGGTAAAGACAGCTTCGTAGCCGGTGGCCTTGCAAACTTGCTTGATGTGCTCGTTGTAAAAGCCGTAAGGAACGGCAAAGCAGTTCACCCTTATCCCCAGTCTCTGCTCCAGAAGATTCTTGGAACCGCCCACTTCATTTTGCAGCCATTGATCGTATTCCGCCGGGTTTAGCCTTTTCTTGGCCACTTCGTAGGGTTTGCGCAGATCCTGGTGCGTGGCGGAATGCGCCTCAATATCCGCTCCGGCATCGCGCATCTCGCCCAGTTGTTCCCAGGTCAGGGCTTTGCCGCCACCGAAATGCCCGCCGCGCACGCCCTCCGTATAGATGAACAGGGTGACCGGGTAGTTAAATTTTTTCAGAATGGGCCAGGCCACTTCGTATTGGGATTTCCATCCGTCATCGAAAGTCAAAACAGCGCAACGAGGCGGAATACTCTTTTCGCTTCGCTTCCAGGCGAGAAAATCCTGCATGGGAATAACCGTGATTCCCTTGTCTTTCAGTTCCTTCATCTGCGCCTCGAACGCGGCCGGCGTAATCTCGGTGTCCGGCCGCCGGACTTTAGCGACAAAGCGATGGTATCCATAGACGATCACCTGCGCGGTCTGGTCCACCACCGCCTTGCCCGACTTGGTAACGATCCCACTATTAGAAGCGTGCGCCACGGCGGCGGGCGGCGCGCTGTTCGTCGGCGTCCTGCTGCCCGCACTGGTATCGGAGGCGGGCCGTGAGGCCTCCATTGAGGGAGCCGGCGAAGACGATGGGGATGGTGCGCTGACTACGGTCGCCTGCTTCCGGCAGGTCGAAAGGCCGAGGAGAAAAACGAGAGGAAAAATGGCAAATCGGATGAGCATAAAATGAGGTAGACGCCTTTAAGTGTGACGGCGCAAAACACAAGCAATTTTTCACAGACCGGCCCCATCACGAAGAGCTGTTTCCAAATTACTTTTGGCGCTCGGGCCACTTTCCGCTATGCAGTTCCCATGACGCGGCTGATTCGTAACATCCTCCTGTTGGGCCTGCTCGGGTCGGTCGCCTCTTGCTCGACCATGCGCCCGAACGCGTCGGTCAAGGACACGAGCAAGAGCTTTACCACCGTGGTGGTCGATGCCGGACACGGCGGAAAAGACAACGGCGCCTACCGCTCCTATGGCGGGGCCGAGAAGGTGGCCACCCTCGATGTGGCCAGGCGGCTCAATCGCAAACTGCGGGAGTCTCAGTTTCATACCGTCATGACTCGCTCCGAAGACCAGTTCATCTCGCTGGATGAGCGCGTGCGGATCGAGAACGCCCAAAAGAATTCGATCTTCGTCAGTATTCACTTCAATGATTCCCGGCGGCGCGGCATTCACGGGTTCGAAACCTATTATCATGCCGGCACTTCCCGCGCGCTCGCCGAGCGCATTCAGGCGAAGTTGATGACCATTCCCCATTCTCAGAACAGAGGAGTCCATTTTG
Source organism: Chthoniobacterales bacterium (assembly GCA_038226905.1). GTDB lineage: Bacteria > Verrucomicrobiota > Verrucomicrobiia > Chthoniobacterales > UBA10450 > JBBRDU01. The sequence continues at coordinate 15,663 of JBBRQE010000068.1, forward strand.
CGAGTTTTCGCGTGTTGCGGTTGGCTCGTTATCCTGCGGTCCTGGTGGAGTGCGGGTTTCTCAGCAATCGCTCAGAAGGTGACAAGGCGCGCAGTTCGGAATATCGCGATCTGCTGGCCGATCGAATCGCGGAGGCCGTGGTGGAATCACGCTATGGCCCCGGCGTTTATCACGCGGTGGCCGCCTCTGATCCCGAGGTGTCGCCCGGCCCGTCCGGCCCTGGACTGGCTCCCTCCCGTCTGGGACCGCATTAGAATATCTGCCCTGCTCTTCCGTCGAGGAGCGGCGAAAAAAGGAGGGCGCGTATCTTATCACAACGCATCGACGTATCATGATGCGTCAATTTGTTCCTTGCGACCGAAGGCAAAATCTCTTTAGTTAGCGGTGCCCATGGCCGTCCACCCTCTCCAAGCGCTCTTGCAGCAGCGTATCGTCATCATGGACGGCGCCATGGGCACCATGATCCAGCGCTATAAACTGGCCGAGCAGGATTATCGCGGCGCTCGCTTCCACGATTGGAAGGGCAAGGATCTGAAGGGCAGCCTCGAGCTGCTGCAACTGACCAAACCGGAAGTCATCGGGGAAATCCATCATCAGTATCTCGAGGCCGGTGCCGATGTTATTGAAACAAACACTTTCAGCGCCACCACCGTGGGGCTGCACGATTTCCTCTATCCGCACGATCCTCCCAGGGGCCGCAAGGATCAGGAATTTTTCCACGATGTGGTCAATGACGCGACTTTGCGCGCGCTCGCCCACGAGATCAACCTGACGGCCGCCCAAATTGCGCGCCGCGCCGCCAATCGCAAATCGGAACAGGACGGGAGTAGCCGCTTCGTTGCTGGCTCGATCGGTCCGCTGCCGGTCACAGCATCCCTGTCACCTGACGTGAACGACCCGGGATTCCGCGCGGTCAATTTCGATCAACTCCGTCAAACGTACGCCGAGCAGGTGGAGGCGTTGCTGGAGGGCGGCGTCGATCTCCTGGCGGTCGAAACGATCTTCGACACACTCAATGCCAAGGCGGCCCTTTTTGCCATCTTGGAGGTGTTCGAACGGAGGGGCGCGAAGATACCGCTGTTGATTTCAGGAACGGTGACGGACCGCTCGGGACGGACTCTAAGTGGACAAACCGTGGAAGCATTCCTCACCTCCATCGCGCACGCCGAGCCGCTCATCGTCGGATTAAATTGCGCCCTCGGACCGGATGAGATGGAGCAGTACATCGAAGAGCTTGCCCGCATCGCCCCGACCTATCTGAGCGCTTACCCGAATGCTGGCCTGCCCGATCCACTTTCCGAAACCGGATTTCCGGAAACCGCGCAGAGCCTTGCTCCGAAATTGGGCAGATGGGCCGCCA
>JBBRQE010000069.1:0-16916 GCA_038226905.1 Chthoniobacterales bacterium
GCCGGCAAAGACATCAGCGAGGTGACCTACATTTCGTTAGACCGAAACGGCGGGGTGCACGAGAGCCAGCCCGGGGCCGGCGGCACTCCCGGCGTCCGCATCAACTATCGCGATAGCCGCTTCGGACGTAGCCAAACCTTGTACTATTTCACCACGGACATCTCCGACGGAGGAATCAGCGCCAATCCCGGGTTCATGAATTTCTGCAGCCACTTCGGGATCGGCGGCAGTTTCCTCAAGTCTTCCTCCTATCTGATGTTCGAACAGGGGTTTGCCCGCGTGCGGAACTTCCTGCTCGATCATAGCCAGATTATCATCCAGGACGACTCCGGCATTCCGTTGGCTAACTTCAACCGCACCAAATGGAACTTGCGCCTCTTCGGCACCTACGTCGGGCCCATCGAACTTTTCAAAGAGCATTACCAGCCGCAGCTCCACGAACTATTTGCCAAGAGCAATCCACCGCCGCTCACCATCGGATTTGGTTACCAGTGGAACTTCCACAAGAGCAACCTGATCGTCGCGGAAAGAAACTGATTCCGTTTATTGCCGGGAACAGGGGAAAGACACGGTAGCCGCCTCGCTCTGTCGAGGCGTCTTCGGCCCCGGCCCGCCGTGAGAAATTATTCCTGAAACCGCCGGAACCACGAATAGGGGAAGGCGTCCCCCGGACAATCGGTGGCCCAGCGCGGCGGATTCACCTCCCGGTGCGGTTTCACCGACATATAGTGATTGCCGAGCTTGCCGCAGCGTTGCCGTAAGTAACGAATGAGTTCTTCGCAGGACTGCAACTGAGCCGGGGTAGGCTGGCTGCGATTGAAGTCTCCCACCAGGCAAATACCGAGCGCGATATTGTTCAGATGATCGCTATGCACATGGCCACCGTTGATCTGCCGGCGCCAGCGGTCGCCCACTTCGATCTGGCCATTCCCGGTGGATGTCCCGTTACCGATGACGAAATGATAGGCCAGCCCATTTTGCATATGCCGGACATGGCGATGGTAGTAATCGAAGACCTTTGCGTTCCCCTGGCGCGTCCCGCTGTTATGCACCACGATGAATTCCCACCGTGGATTGCGGCGATCGGCCGGCGCCCGATCGATTTCCGCGCGAACAGCGCGGGTGAGATAACGAAACCCCGCTCCACTAGTGGCGGCACCCTTGCTTCCATCGCCATGGAAAAAACGATACCAAAAGCCCGAGCGCTTCTCGTACCCGGTTTTCTCAATGGTTAACTCGGCCGGCTCGTCTGTCGCCGTGTTGCCGGAAGGAGGCGCTACAGGAGCCGGCACTTGCCCTGGTGTCGGAAGGCCGGCCGCACGGGGCGACCCTGCAGATACGCGCGCCGCCGGGGTTTGCGACGGGGAGGGTGCAGGGGCAAGGCGCTCCTCCTCAGGCTGCCTCTCGTTTTTCGGAGATGACGCCTGTTTCGTTATCCCTTTTTTTCGGGAGGGCGTTGCATCTTTTTTGCCGGGCGATCCCTTCTTCCCGGGCCGGGGGGTCGTTTCCGTCGCGTCCGGTGTCTCTGCTTTATGTCCCTTTTTCGATTTCGATTCTTCTTCCGCTCCCGTTTTTTTCTTTTTTGTTTTCGGTTTGGGCGTGGGCGATTTGTGCGGTGCCGGGGACGGACTTTTCTTCGCCTTACTCGTCTTGTGCCGGGGTGCCGGTGATTCGTCCGCCGAGTCAGACGAATCGCTCTGCTCCTGCCGGGTCTTTAAGAAATTGGCGCGCTTGCGCTTGTCCTCGTCATCGACCTGCGCGCGCACAAGCGTTGCGCCAAGTGCACTCAGCACAATTACGGTAATCCAACGGGTGGAAATGCGCGGCACTGCTGCGGACCGTATCAGACCCAACCGCGCGTTCAAGCAGGCTGCGCGGCCGGGATCGATTCTTGAGGGGCCGTCCGAAGAGCCCGATCGCGACGCAAGATGGCATTCAGCTTCCCGCCCAGCAGGAGCAGAAGACAGGTCAGATACATCCAGGTCAGCAGCACGACGATCGACGCCAAAGCCAAATAAGTCGGGTTATAACGATCATACCGCGTCACGTAGTACTGAAAAAGCTTGGTCACAATGATCCAGCCGGCGGAAAAGAAAATCGCGCCGGGCAGAGCCTGACGAATGGTCAGGTAGTTCTCGGGCGTCAGGAGATACAGGGCGAGGGCCAGAGCGACCAGGGCAATGGCGGTAAAGGGAAGATTCAAGGCCGCCACCCACTCCTGCAACGGAATGGAGAGCTGAAAACTGACCTCCGCCATTCCGGCCAGAGCCTCACCGAAAACCATCACGCTGAAGCAGAAAAAGAGCGCAATCCCAAACCAGAACAGCAGGAAAAAAGAGATGATATATTTCGACCACCAATTTCGATCCTCCTGCACTCCGTGCGTATGACTGAGCGCCCGAGAAATCGTGGCGATGAAAACGGTACCGAAATAGATTCCAAGGATGATCCCGGCGTTGGCCAGCAGTCCGCTCCGTCCCGTGACCACCACGCTGGCCACGGCTGAATCGAGAATGTCCTGCACCTTCGCGTCCGGTGGCATGAACCCCTTCAAGACCAAGAAAATCTTGTGCAACTTGGCCGGGTCAGTCCCGAAAAGCCCAAGGAGATGCCAGAGAAACAGCAGGCCGGGCGCCAGTGCGACCAAAAGAAGGTAGGCCATCTGTGCGGACATCCCTGTCGTATTGTCCATGGCCGTCTCCCAGACCAGGCGCCGGACAATTCGCCAAATAAAACGCAGCCATTTCATGTCCCGGAGACTTTACTTTGCCTCTACAAAATATCCATTAGGTTCGCTCCATCTCGCCGCCCGCATCCTTTACCTAACGAAGTGAAGAAAATCCTGATTCTCACCGCCGCCTACGGTGAAGGGCACAATAGCGCCGCCCGCGGTATCGAGGCCGGTCTCGCCCGCACCGCCCCCGAGGCCCAGGTGGAATGCCACGATCTCTTTGCCGAAACCTACGGCCGCTTCAACCAGGGCCTGCGCAAAGGGTATCTTGCCCTTATCAATAACTGGCCCCGGGCCTGGGGTTTGGTCTACCGGTGGCTCGATCGGAAAAAAGATTTCGACCGGGACCTGCGCCGGCTCGGATCGGTGAAAAAACATTTCGCCGCCCTGCTGGACCGGTTCCAGCCCGATATCGTCGTCTCTGTCTATCCGCCCTACCCCTATCTCCTGCAGCAGGTTCAGCCCGGTCGAACCTGTCGCAGCGTGGTGGTCGTGACCGATTCGATAACGGTTAATTCCATTTGGTATCGTTGTGCCGCCGACGCTTTTCTCGTGCCTAACGAGCAAAGCGCGCTGGTCCTGCAGGCGGCCGGCGTTGACCCCAGAAAAATCAGAGCCTTGGGATTTCCGGTTAACCCGGCTTTCGCTGATCTCCCTCGTCGCTCTCCTCCTTCACCGGCCGGGCGACCGCACGTCTTGTACATGATCAACGCCGGAACCGGACAGGCCCCCGAGACCGCGCGGCGCCTCGCTCAACTCGATATCGATCTGACTGTGACGGTGGGTCACAACGAAAAGCTTCGGCGCAAGATCGAGCAGGCCACGCGCGGCTCCGCGGTGAACCTGGTCGGTTGGACGAACAATCTCCCCGGATTGTTATGCGACAGTCACGTCCTCATCGGCAAGGCGGGAGGAGCCACCGTGCAGGAGACGATTGCGGCCGGCTGCCCCATGATTATCAATCATATTGTTTCCGGACAGGAAGAGGGAAACGCCCGGTTGATTGTTGAGACAAATTCCGGAGCGATCGCACAAGCGCCCGCGGAAGTAGCGGCACAGGTGGAAAACATTTTCCGCCGCGACGCAGAAGGATGGCGAGAGTGGGCTGGGAATGTGGCGAAGCTTAGCAGACCGCGGGCGTCGCTGGAGATCGCGGATTTTCTGATGGAGCTTTAGTGGGGAGCGCCCGACGAATCGAATATCTTTTCGCCCCCGGAAAATGTCTGCAGAACCTCGAGATCGGGAGAGAGCACGACGAAATCCGCGTCCGCTCCAACGGCCAGATGTCCCTTGCCCTCAAGCCCAATCATGCGCGCGGGAGTTGCGGTAGCCATGGCAATTGCTTTGGGCAAAGCTACGCCCGCGTGGGTGGTCATGACGCGAACCAAATCGATCATGCGAGCGGCGCTTCCGGCCAGAGCCGAGCCGTCCGCCAGCAGGCAAACGCCCTCTCGCACCACGCAATCTCCACCGGCCAGCGAAAAACGGGAGCCCTCCGGCAAACCCGCGCCGGCCGTGGCATCCGTGATAAGACAAATGCCGGAGGCGCTTTTGGCGCGATACAACATCCTCATCAACGTCGGTGAAACGTGATGCCCGTCCGCAATCAATTCGCAATTCATACCGGGCTCACTTAGGGCGAACTCGAGAAATCCGGCCACGCGATAAATGCCGCGTCGTCGCGCCGACGACATGCAATTAAAAGTGTGCGTGGCGCTGCGCATTCCGTGGTCGAAGCCGGCTTGCGCTTGTTCGTCCCACGCGTCGGTATGTCCGCCGCTCACCCCGATTCCCTGCGCAGAAAAAGCCTTGATCGCGGCCAGCGCTCCCTCTAATTCAGGCGCCATGGTCACGCGCCGGATGACTCCCGCGTGTTCCATTAATCGAGCAACACTGGCCGGGTCCGGGTTGCGAATCGAATCCACCTGTTGAGCGCCGGGTTTCGCCCGGGAAAGAAACGGACCTTCCACGTGCACCCCGGCCACCTGTCGCATGGCAGGCTGCACGGAGCCGGCCACTTTCAACACCCCAAGTATGTCATCGAGGCTGGCTGTCGTAGTCGTCAGAAGGAGTGAAGTGGTGCCCCCGGTCGCATGAAAATTACAAATGGCGCGAAACGCCTCGGGAGTGGCTTCCATCGAGTCGCGCCCCATCGCTCCATGGACGTGCAGATCGATGAAGCCGGGGGACACGTAGTTTCCGCCGAGATCGATCGCCTTATCGCCATCGGTTCCGCTCTCTGTTCGCAGCTGAGAAATGAGGCCATCGGTCACGACCATCTCCAGCCCTTCCTGCACGGCCTCCGGAAAAACAAAGCGCGCGTTTTTAAAAATCATACGGTGACACCACCAGCGTCAATCGATCCGATCCGTTGCGCGAGCGAAATCCGGCTAAGATCGCGTCACCGGACGCCTCGACAGTGCGAGGCGGCGACAGTGCCTTTACCTGTAGCCATGGCGCTCTGTCGCCGTGATCGCACGACCTAATCCGCTGTTTTCAGATTCAGCTTAGGACCAGGAAGGAGGCGGCCGACACGCTCCCGCACCTCCCCCTCAAACCCCAGCGCCAGTTTGAATTGCCAGTCGCGCTCCAGCGGGTTGGTCACGGCTTGAATCCGACGGAAAGTGGACCAATCGATCCCGCCTTGCAGCCAGAGACGATGCCCCAACACGGGCACGGGAAAATCGCTGCCGTGCAAAATCCGCGGAGTAATTTCCTTGTTCAAACAATCCCGGAGATGAGCACACCGGTTGAGCGAAACCATCGCGCTCACATCGCCATAGAGATTCGGGAATTCGGGCAACATTGCGACCCAGTCACGGAAATAGTCATGATCAAACGCTCCGCTGCTTGTTCCGACGTGCGCCGCAATGACAGTGACACCGCACTCCAGGGGATAACGCAGCAACTTGGGATCGGCCAAGGCGGCATTGATGATGGGCACGGTATGTTCTCCTCCGGTGTGAGCGAGCAAGGGCAGACGCAATTCGGCCATCCGTTTCCAAAACGGTTCATAGCGCGGGTCGGAGAAATCGATGTTCTGGCAGTTCGGCAGACACTTCATCAAGACCGCGCCGCCTTCCACGCATCGGTCTAATTCCCGCAGCGCATCCCGGCGGGCCGGATGAATGGAAACGCCCGCCAGAAATTCGGGGTGTTTCCGGGCGAGGCCGAGCACGACATCATTCGGTACAAACATGGAACCAAGGTCCTCGCGCGGTGTGCCGTCGCGGTCGTGCACGCGTTCATGCGCGAGCAGGACGACCGATTCAAAGGAAGATTGGCGGATCAGAGCGAGCAATCCATCCGCGTAGAGTCGATCGAGATCCCCTTGCAGGACATCGGACGACAGTCCGAGTTGCCGGACCATAAAAACCGCCAGCCAGCGGTGCCATCCTTGCAACCGCAACCACCCGCCCGATCCGCTGCTCCCGTTGCCCACCATGTGGACATGCATATCAATACGGCGACGTCCGGAAAGGGCGGAATCGAGTGAGATTGACATCAATTATCGGGTCGAAAGGTTCACTCTTATACCAACGATAATGGACGACCGTGACGAGCAGCAAAGTTCATTTCCTGTCCAATCCTGCAGAATATCTGGCCTCCCCGCTCTGTCCGCCTACTCTGTTCGTTTGCCAGACTGAATGAACGAAGACTCTCTCTCATCGAGCCGATTTGCCGTTCACGGCGTGTTTTGGCGAAGCTGCATCGACCGGATCGTAAAACATTTTCCGCCGATGTTTCTTCCTCCGCTGGTTTTCCTCGCCACGATTCTCTTCTTTTTTTTCGCGGCACCCGCGCGAAGACTCGCCCTGTATAACCTGGGTATAATTCTTCCGAGCTCCTTCCGCCTCGCAAATTACTTTCGCGTGTTTCGAATCTTTAAAAACTTCGGATGGGCCCTGACCGACGCGGCCAGCTATCGTTTGCGAAAGCCATCCTTCATTTACGAGCTCGTCGGGGAAGAATTTTTGGAAGAACTTGCCGTGGCCAAAGGCGGGGTGGTTTTGACCGCGCACCTCGGGAACGCCGATCTCGGCACCGCCATTTTTGCCGACAAATTCCAGCGCGACCTTCGAATCGTCCGCGCTCCTGAACCAGACGCCGGGAGCGCGCGACATCTGGGCCGGTCCCTCGAGCAATCAAGCGCCGGCGCGGTCAAAGTCGAATACAACACAGCGGGAAGCCTGCTTTCTTTCGATCTTTTAAACGCGCTTCGCCAGGGCGAAATCATTTCCATCCAGGGTGACCGCGTCATCGGTGATGTCGCGCAATCACCCATCACCCTTTGCGGCCGCCGGGTCCTGCTCCCCAGCGGGCCGTTCGTTCTGGCGGTAGTGGCCCAGGTATCCATTTACCCGCTCTTTATCGTGCGCTCGGGTCACCATCGCTACACCATCGTGGCACGCCCGCCCATCCGGGTCGTTCGGACTAACGAGTCGAGGGACGAGATGGTCGCCGCCGCCCTCCGGCAATGGTCGGAAGTGCTGCAGGACATGATAGAACATCACTGGGACCAGTGGTTCGCCTTCACCCCGGTTTTCGACGATCCCCCTACGGATTAATCATGCCAATATACCAGCGAACGAGGGCCGCCCCGAAGAACATCCAGGTCAGTGCGCCAAACGCAAGATAAGGCCCGAAGGGCAGCTTGGCCGACCAGACCCGTTTGCCCAGGAGCAGCGTGAGCAGACCCACCAGCGATCCGACAACGGAGCCCGCAAAGATGCTGAAGAGAACAGCACGCCAACCGAGAAACGCGCCAATAGCAGCGAGAAACTTCAGGTCGCCGCGCCCCATCGCCTCCCGCGGGATTTGCAACTCGCGCACCACGCCCGAAATATTGTCGACCGTATCGAGCACATATTCCTGTCCAGCCACCCCTACCCGATTGTAATGAAATTCCAGTGTGACTTCGCTGAAGGTATGATGATCGACCGTCGCCTCGTTGCAATACAGAAGGAGCCGGTCCGATTCCCGCGCGAAGTAATCGCTCCAGAGATTGTGCTCCTCGCCCACCGTAAAATCGGCATCCTCCCCCTGCCGTTTCCATCGGAAAGGAGTGGGCACGTCGAGTCGAATGCGCTTGCGCCCAAAGGCCATCTTGCCAGCCTCCAGCACAAACCAGAGAGTGAGATAACCGAGCGCGGCGGCCAGGACTGACCGCGTCACGGCCGCGACCCGCGAATCCGTGTTCATCAGCTCGGGCACAATCACACTGGCCAGAATACCGGCAACGGTTCCGCCAATCGTGATTTGGTCAGGGATAATGAAATGTTCGAAATCGATGAAGGTGGCGACGATGACCAAGGCGACGAAAATCCAGTAAGCCACCGCCACGGCTGGCGGAAAACTGCGCCATACTCCCAGAAAAAGGAGCGCGGTGATCAATTCCACTCCGAAATAGCGGAAGGCTATTTTGCTACCGCAATTGGCGCACCGTCCGCGCAGCATCAGCCAACTGAGAAGAGGCAGATTTTGGTGCCAGGGAATCGTCTTCTTACAGGAGGGACAAAAGGAACGCTTCGGTTGATTGACCGAGAGATCGAGCGGCAGGCGATAGATACAAACGTTGAGGAATGACCCGATCGCCGCCCCTAACAACAGCGCCAAAAAATTAAAGAAGAGTGCCTGGTCCACGCGCCGATCACTTAGCTGACGTCACCGCGCGTCGTTCCATAAACCAGGCGATCCAGATGCAGCTCTCGTAAAGTAAACACATGGGCAAGGCCATGGCCACGAGGGTCAGGATATCGGGCGTCGGAGTAATAATGGTGGCGAGGACGAACATAAGCACGATCGCATAAGGACGGGTGCGGGCCATAAACCGGTATGTCACCAGTCCAAACCGCACCAGCGCCAGCACCACGACCGGCAACTCGAAAGCCAGCCCGAACCCCATGACGAATCTGGTCACAAAAGAATAATATTCCTGCACCGTCCAGGCGGGCGTCCACCCGAGTGACTGAGTGTCGTGAAAGAAAAAGAGGATGGTTTTGGGGAGAAGCCAGAAATAGCAAACCAGCACGCCCAGCAGGAAGAGGGCGAAGCTGCCCAAAATGGCGGGCAGAAGAAACCGTTTCTCCACGGCGGAGAGCGCGGGCAGAATGAACTCGGCCAGAAAATAAAGAAGCAAAGGAAAGGCCAGGACGATGCCCGCGTAGAAGGCCAGGTGAAAAGAAATGGTAATCGAATCGGTAATCCCGAGAGCCCGCAACGCTCCGACCTGCGGCTCGACCGCATGCAACGGCGCCTGCATGACGCTTACCAGAGTGGTGCGGAAAGCCAGGGACAGCACCATCGAAATCAGTAACGCGATGGCCATCTTTACTATGGTCCAGCGCAAATCTTCCAAATGCTCCAGAAACGGCTTGGACGCCTCGCTGTCCGGCAGTTCGCGAAACTTGAAAAAATTGTGCAGGGCCATGGTCAGACAGAGACAGGCTGGAGTGCGAGCAGTCCGCGAGCCGCCAGTCTCGCGCAAAGGCCCAGTGTGTTGGCGTCTCGAATTTCATTGGCCAAGATCATTTCCTGTAACTCCATTCCGGAAAATGCACGGCAATCGATGATCGATTCTTCGCCAGCACCCCGGCCTTCGCCTGTTTGTTCCACCGGCTGGGCCAGGAAAAGATATTCCCGTTCGTCGGTAAATCCGGGTGAGGTAAAAAAATCGCCCAGACCAATCAGCTTGCCCCCGTCGGCCAGTCGGAAACCGGTCTCTTCGCGCAGTTCGCGCAGAGCCGTCGCCTCAATCTCTTGCTGGCTCGGCTGCGATTCTTCAATCTGCCCGGCGGGCATTTCCCAGAGGGCGCAGCGAATCGGAATCCGCTCCTGCCGCACCAGAAGGAACTTCCCCTCGCCGGTGACCGCTGCGATGACCACCGCACTCTTGCGATGGACAGTCGTCCAGACTTTGGGCCGTGCCCGCGACGGTGTTTTTACCTCTTCCGTATTCACGGTCAGATGATCGTCGGCATAGCGGGCCGTGCGGGACACAGTTTCCCATCCTTCACTCTCCGGCCCCAAGTCAGTCCAACGCACGCGCAAGATTATGAACGAAGCCAGGAAAAGCGAATGATTAGCGTGTTCAGGTCGACGACGGGCTTTCCTGTAGCCGCTTCACTCCGTTGGCGTCGAGGGCTGGGATTTAGTCTCGGGACACGGCGGCTGATGGCCGTGACTACAGAAAGACCGTCGAATGGTGGGAGTGCCCACGCTGCTATCAAGACGATGGCCCGTCTGTTCGTAACAGGATTCGCCATTTATCTATTTGCCCCTTCACTTGTAGCGGCGAAGGCGAGCCCACGGCCGTGCGCTGGGACAGGGAGTGCCGCGCATCGAATATGTCGTGCACATCATCGCCGAAAAGCGGCGACACTTCCCGCAGGTCATCAGGCGAGATCTCAGTGAGCGCCACGCTTTTCTCAGAAGCCCGGGCGACCAGACGCCCAACCGCTTCGTGCGCATCGCGGAATGGCAGTCCTTTCTTCACGAGATACTCCGCCAAATCGGTCGCCAGCAGGTTCGGATCGCGCGCCGCGCTCTCCATCCTCGCTTCATTGATCCTGATCTCCGGCAACATCACGGCCCACAAGTCGAGAGCGGCTTCGACCGTATCGACGGAATCGAACAAGGCCTCTTTGTCCTCCTGCAGGTCGCGGTTGTACGATGAGGGGAGTCCCTTCAAAATCGTCAGCATGGCCAGAAGGTTACCGTAAAGGCGCCCCGTCTTTCCCCGGGTCAATTCCGCCATGTCCGGGTTCTTCTTTTGCGGCATCAAACTCGAGCCCGTGGAAAAGGCGTCGCTAAACTGCAGAAATCCAAACTCACTCGTGCTCCAGAGAATCAGATCCTCACTCACGCGCGAAAGATGCAGCCCAATCATACCGAGGCCGAAAAGAAATTCGCACACAAAGTCGCGATCGCTGACCGCGTCGAGACTGTTCTGACTGATGCGGGTGAAGCCGAGCTGACGCGCGATCAGCTCCCGGTCGAGCACAATGGTCGAGCCGGCCAATGCCCCCGAACCGAGGGGCAGCACGTCCGTTCGGATAAGGCAATCGCCCAGGCGCTCCGCGTCCCTCTGCAGAGCCTCCATCTGCGCTAAAAAATAATGCGCCAAGGAGATCGGCTGGGCTCGTTGTAGGTGCGTATAACCGGGCAGGAGAACACCCTGATGCTGCTCCGCCAGATCAAGCAGGGCGCTTTGCAACGCGCTTATCTTCGTTCTTATATCGCGACCTTCCGCTTTAACGTAGAGCCGCAGATCCAGCGCCACCTGATCGTTGCGGCTTCGAGCGGTATGAAGTTTGGCGCCGGCGGCACCAATCCGTTTGGTCAATTCCGCCTCGATATTCATGTGCACGTCTTCGAGCGCCTCGATCCACTCAAATTTTCCGCCTTCGATCTCCCGCTCGATCTCGCGCAGTCCGGCTTCGATGCTGACTTTTTCCTCAGCGGAGATAATGCCGGCAGCAGCCAAAGCGGCCGCGTGGGCCATTGATCCCGCGATATCGTGCCGGTAAAGCCGATGATCGAAAGAAACGGACTGACTGAATCTCTGCGCCAATTCCGAGGCCGGGTTGTCTAATCGTCCTTTTCGCATCTGGGTCAGTCCTCGGCCATACGTGTTACCACAACAGCGACGTGCTGCGTATCCGGCAAGACGAATTTACAGAGTTCGATCTCGACCTGCTTAACGGCGAACCCCCGGAGAAGTTCTCCCGTCAGGTCAACGGCAAGCGTCTCGATCAGATGAGCGGAATGCGTCTCGACAAAAAGGCGGACCACCTCGCAGATACAGGAATAATCGATCGCATGAGCAATATCGTCGTGCAAATCCTGGAACCCCTTGCGGGGCCAAACCGTGATGCTCAAGGTCAACCTTTGGGGCGTCGCGCGCTCACTTTCCGTAACTCCTACCCGTCCCAGGAGCTGTAATTGCTCAATGCGGATGTGATCTTGCCCGTGGGAAGGTGCGTTCACCATCTAGCACTGACACGCCGAGGGAATTTGGCAAGATCGGACGAAGCGCCCATGGCAAAAAGCAGCCCCCGCGAAAGGCGGAGGCTGCGAGAGTCGAAAATGCGGCCGGTAGTTAGAAGCGATATTTCACGTAAGCATTAAGCGGCACCGTCCAGCTATCCCCGGCGTTATTATTGGAGGCCGCAAACGGTTTGAGCGGGACGGCGAAGAGGCCGTCGAAAGGGGCGAACCCACGATAGTCCCGGTCATTCTGGCTTAAGGTGGATTGGTAACGAATGCCGCCTTCGACCCCCAGATCCCAGTGGCAAGCCACCCTTACTTCGAGACCGAGTTGGGCCGTCCCTGTGCCCACCCAGCTATCGTCAAAAAAGCCCCCTTTATAAATCTCAAAACCGAAGGGACCGCCGAAGCTGGAGAGATTCACCCGGGTTGAGATATCAATGCTGTCCACGTGGTTCACTCCGCCGGATAACGAGAAGAAGGGACGGAAGCGAGACTCCTTGGTTAGGAAAAAATAGCGCACGCCCACCTCGCCGCCATAAGAAGTGTAATCTCCGAAATCTCTCGAAAAGCGGAAGACTGAGGGGCCGATCAAATTAACGAGCACTTGGTTGTCGTTAGCCCGATCCACCGCTTCGGCATGGGTATAACGGAACGAGCCGAAAAGCTCGATGTGACGGGTTAGAACATAGCCAAACTCACCCTGCACATGAAAGGCGGGCTCATAAACGTCATTCCAGTTGGTGGACGAGCCAGTCGCCCGTGCCGGAAAAGCTCCGACGAGGGTCTGCACCTTGAGATCTCGATTAAAGCCATTCGTCAAATTCCCATCCACCGCAAAATCGGCGCCGCCACCCAGGTTTAAGTACCACCGGGGGTCGCACACAGGGGTAATCACTTGAATCTCCTTGTCCTTCGCACTGGCCTGAATGGGCTCCGGACCGGCCCAGGCCGATGCCAGGCCGCCCGCGACACAGCTGACAAGCAAAGCAAACTGACGGAAATTTTGGGTCGGAGACATAGCGGTTGAATGATAGAGCCGGACGCCGGAGTGAGGTCAACCCTCAAATGCACGGCCAAGGCCCACGCGAGTCACACGGGGGCTGTCAAACACTAACAATCGCGGCTAGCCAGGCGGCCGAAAAATTGGTCCGCTTTTGATCTAAAAACGGAACTTAACGTAGCCCGTTACCGGCACGGTCCAGCGGTCTCCCGCGTTGTCGTTGACCTTGTTGACGAACGACAGGTCAAAAGGCCCGCCCATGCCGCCCCCGGCATTGGCGATCCGGTTGAGTGCGCCGTCGTTAGGATCAAGCTGCGATACGTAATGCACGCCCGCGTTCACGCCGAAGGTCCAATGGCAGGTCACGCGGTATTCCAGACCAAAAAGAGCCGACCCGGTGCCGACCCAGCTATCGTTGTAGAAGGTACCACGCAGAAGTGTGATATCCGCCGGCCCGCCCACGCTGCTCACGTCTGCGTGGGTCTCGAAGCCGATGCTATCCACATGGGACACGCCGCCCGACAGGGAGATGTAGGGCCGGAAACGCTTCTCGCTCGAGAGGAAGAAATAGCGCAGACCAACTTCACCTCCGTAAGACCGGTAATTTCCGAAACTGGTGCTAAACGGGAAGTTGCCGGTGAAAACGTTTGGAACATCCACAAAAACCCGGCTGCCCGTGGCGAGTTCAGTCCCGGCGGAAGCAGAGTATCGAAACGTTCCAAACAACTCGATATGACGAGTCAGGACATAACCAAACTCTCCTTCGATGCTGTAGAAAGGATTGTCGTAAACCTCGTTATAATCCTGCGAAGCGATATCGACATCCACCGTGGCTATGCGCGGCACAGAAAAGGTGCGGCTCTCGCCCCGGGCGAAATCGTTTCCGCCGAAATTGACCTCAGCGTCGCCGCCGATGCTGATGTACCAGCGCGGATTGCAGGCTGGCGCAATCTCCTGGATTTCTTTGTCCTTAGAACTGGCCTGTAGGGGCTCCGGACCGGCCAAAGAAGTGAAGGCGCCCGCTGCGGCAAGGCCGCCGGCCAGCAGAGCAAATTTAATAGACTTGTTGGTTAAGGACATAGTTAGGCGGATCCTAAAAGGCTGGGTAACAAGATCAATCGCTAAATCGAGGAATTCCCTGCTATTGTGGCGCCAGGCTCGCAACCACCTTCTCGAAGCGCGGATCCCCGCGCAGGGGATCCCAGAGCGGATCGAGGCGCAACTGGCCGTAACTGAGATACCCTGGCAGGCTCGCCGCCTTCGTTAATTGCTCCGTCGCGTGGTCTTTTTCTCCGCACCAGGCGTAAATGAGGGCCAAGTACTTAATCAACAGAGCTCCATTGATCGAATCCTTCTTCACGGGCAGCAACTCGACCGCCCGCTTTCCTTCACGAATGGCTTCGTCCCTCCGCCCCAGAGCCGCGTCGAAAACGGCCAAAACGCAGAGGGCCTCGGGATAATCGGGTTGCCGGCCCAGGGTGTTTTCAACATCGGCGCGACCACGTAAAAAAATGGAGCGCGCTGCCTGCTCGTCATGCATGCGCGCCACCAGTCCCTCGCACCAGGCTCGCGGAAACGGCAATCCTTCTTCCCGGCAACCATCGGAGGGCAGAGCACTTACCGCCTGATTGGCGGCAACCCAGTTCCGATCGTACCTGGCCACAGTGATAGCTACATCGGATACCTCGGATCCATTCCGCGGATCCTCCCCTATGATTTGCTGAATGGCCGTGCGCAGTGGTGTTATATCCGCTCGAACATCCAGCTCGATTCCAGCTTGGCTCAGCCGGGTTTGCACATCGCGCGGGTTAAGACTCAAGGCACGGTCCAGAATCGCCCTCATGTCGTCATAGCGACGCAGACACTGGTAGCTCAGACTGAGCTGATGAAGAATGAGCGGGTTGCGCGGATCAAGCTGCAGGGCCTCTTCCAAATTGCGCGTTGACTCCGGCCACAATCCCTGGCGGCGATCGATGTAACCGGCCAGGAGCGGCGGCCATGGGTCGTTAGGCAAAGCCCGGCGAGCCGCGGCCAGTTCAGTCCGCGCCTTGTCGAAGTCGAGATAGCCCCAGTAATAGTGTTTGGCCAGGGCCAGGTGCGCTTCGCCCGATTCGGGTCGCAGCCGGATGAGCGCTTGAATGGCCTGGTCGGCCAGGGCGAGGCGCGCCGGACTGTGATCTTCTCCATAGAGATAGATTTGATCGTGGGCATGCGCCAGTTCGTAGTAGGCCAGGGGAAAGACTGGATCCTGCGCCACCGCTTGATTCAGTAACTGCACCGCTTCGTTCAGACTCTCATTCGGCATCGAGTCAAAAACCGCTTTGGCAATGCGGCTTTTCCCCCTCAAATAAAAATCGTAGGCGGCTAGATCTTTGGTGGGACGCTCTTCGATCGCCGCCTTCTCGCGCGGGGAAAGCCTGCTCTTAAGCTGGGCGACAATTTTTTCCGAGATTTCACTTTCCAAATCAAAGACGTCCGCCAAATCGCCGTCATAACGCTCAGCCCATAGATGCGTATCTGTCCGGGTATCGATTAACTGGGCCGTCACGCGCACGCGCGAGCCAAGACACTGAACGCTTCCTTCCACCCCGTGAGCGACTCCCAATTCCTTGCCAATTTCGCGAAGGTTGCGATGCGCGGCGTCTTTGTATTGAGCGACCGATGTGCGGCTAATCACTTTCAGATCAGCCACCTTGGCGAGGTCGGTTAGAATCTCGTCCTGCACCGCCTCCGTGATATGCGAATTGCGATTATCGTCGCTGAAATTATCAAAGGGCAGGACGGCAATGCTTTTCGCGGGAAGTGAAGCCACCGGTGGCGGCGGGGAGTGACGGAAGAAAAGAGAGACGATGGCCAGGAGAATGATGGTGGCGAGCCCGCTGGCGCAGAACAAACCCGCCTTCGTCCACATGGGAGGACGAACGGGACGGACAGACCCCGGGTCAGCGTGCTTCCATTTTCGACGTCGCAGTTTTTGCGGCACCTCGGGATTTCCAAAGCCGTCCTTGCACAGGTTCACCAGGCTTAGGCGCAGCCCGTGTTTCACCTCGCATTCTCCCAGGTCCTTCAAGCAGGAACGCCAGTGCCGATATTGCCCCAGATCGTCGGCCACGTTCCGAGCGGCACCCTTGGCCGCGTCACCAGCGGACTGGGTGGCATGCTTCGCGGCACCGCCAGCAGCCTGGGCGGCATCGCCTGCGGCTTGGGCGGCGCTGGAGCCGGCCGTGCCGGTCGCCATAGTGCGACCCGCAGCCGTCGCCCCGCCGGGGGTGTCGACTCCGTCGACCGTAACCCGCTCCTTGCGCACCGTGTCGGTCACCCGCTCCTGCTCGGTCACCACGTCCTTGCGGATGATGACCTCCTCCACCCCGGCCACGCGCTTGCTCGCCACCGCCTCCTCGCCCATCAGCGGCACCTCGATGTCGCGCTCCACGAAGGCGTCGCCGGCGGTGGCGGCGTCGCCGGAGAACGGCACGCGCTCGACGGAGAGACGCTCGTGCTGAGTCTGCACGTCGACGCTCTGCGGCTGCTCGACCACATCCTTGTGGATATGCGCCCGCCCGGTTTCTACCTCGCGTGTGCCGGTCACCAGTTCCTCCTCGCGCACTGGCACGCGGATCTCACCGGCGCGATTCAGCGTCTCATCGGTGCCGGAGTAGGCGCGTCCCTGTACGGGTTGGGCCATTGCGGTATCGACCGGCGCGGCGCCGCTCCCCTGGAGATTCTCGGCGCCGTCGCGCAGCAGAATAGCACGAGCGTCCTCGTCGCGGCCCTCCGCATCGACGGTGACCAGGGCACGACCCTGGCTCACCTGCTCCTGGTAGTACTTGGCCTCCTCCTCGGGGATGCCCAGGCCGACCAGCCCGCCGATCAGGCCGCCCGTCACCGCGCCGGCGCCACCGCCCATGAGGGCCGCGGCAATCGGGCCCGCGATCAGGATGCCCAGGCCCGGCAGCGCGACGCTCGTGCCGATGGCCGCGATCGCCGCGAGGGTCGCGCCGATGGCGGTGCCGACGGCCCCGCCCACGCCGACGCCCTCGGCCGCCGCGTTCCCCGCGCGCATCTCCTTCTCTTCCTTCTCGTTCGGGAAGTACTGGGCGCGGGTCGTGTTGGACATCAGGACGTTCGTTTCGTCCGACGTGTAGCCGCGGACGCGCAGCCAGTCGAACGCGTTCTGAGCGCTGGTGCGGTCCC
>JBBRQE010000070.1:0-16887 GCA_038226905.1 Chthoniobacterales bacterium
CCCTGAGCAACAAAGGGAAAAAAGAGGTCGAGTTGAATTTCGGGACCGACCAGCGCATCGAGATTTACCTGATGAACTCGGCCGACGTGATCCTGACGAAATGGTCCGACAACCACGCGATCGCGGACAAGCCGGGCACGGTCTTGATCAATCCGCAGGAGCACATCGAATACAATGAGAAAATTTCCACGAGAGAGTTAACGCGGGACAAGGTGTTCGTGGCGGAAGTTTTCTTCCCGCAATACCCCGAACTGCGCGTCCGGCAGAAATTTCTGACGGCGCCGTGATAAGTGAATAGTGATTGGTGAACAGGAGCGGACGCGAAGTGCCATGACGTATCACTAGAGTCTCTCATCACCAATCACGTTGAAACTCTTCTCCGACTACCATTCGCACCCACAGGGGCACCGTGTTCAGCCCTATACGCAGGAGCTTTTGCAGCCCTGGGTCGACAGTGCGCGGCGGTGCGGTCTCACCGATATCGCGTTCACGGATCACGATCGCTATTGCGCGGGCGTGCGCTTTGATGAAATCGAACGGCTGCGCGAGAAAAATACTGATATCAAAATTCGAGCGGGTATCGAATTGGATAACGACCCGGAAACTTCCGCGACTGGTCGCAAATGGGTTGAGAAGAATTGGGACAAACTCGATTTCGTGCTCGGATCGATCCATTACCTGGAGCGCGACGATCAGATGTTCGACACGGTGCCGGCGGGGGCGGGGCAATTTGAAGGGAAGGACATCGATGCGATCTACACCGAGTATCTGCGCCGGATTCGCGAGATGGCGAGGAGCGGGCTGGTCGATTGTCTGGCGCACATCGATTTGATCAAGATTCATGGGCATCGCCCGAGCGGTGAGATTAAGGCGATATTCGAGGAAACGCTGACGTTTATCCGGACGCGCCACCTTGCCATCGAGCTATCGACCGCAGGTTGGCGGAAGCCCGTGAGTGAACTCTACCCGGCGGATGGAATCATCGAACTGGCCCGAGGAAAGGGGATTCCTTTTACCACCGCGTCGGATGCGCACTCGCATGTGCAGCTGGGGGAAGGCTTCGAGCGACTCGCCGGCAAGATGTCAGAGATCGGCGTGGGCGAGGTCAGCGTTTACGAAAAGCACCAGAGGCAGACGCGCGTCATCGGTTGACTGGAGGTCGCCGCGCCGTCCGGCGCAGCATCAAGGACACGACGCATTGAACCAGCCGCAGGCCGGTTGTTACAAGCCGAGACCAGGCAATCCGAGGCCGCCCGTGATTTTCGTCATCTCTGA
The DNA here is from genome assembly GCA_038226905.1 of Chthoniobacterales bacterium. Taxonomy (GTDB): domain Bacteria; phylum Verrucomicrobiota; class Verrucomicrobiia; order Chthoniobacterales; family UBA10450; genus JBBRDU01. Next base: position 1,276 of record JBBRQE010000070.1, read on the forward strand.
TTGAGCGAGCGCCTTGCCGTGCTCGATCGCAGCCTTTACTCCGGCGAGAACTGCTTCTTCCAGAAAGCCCACATCATCGGGATCAACGATTTCCTTGTCGATCTTGATCGATACGACGTCGCCCGAGCCATTGGCCACGACCTGCACTTTGCCCCCCGCCGCGCTCACCTCCACGGTCTTCTCTTCCAACTCGGCTTGCGTCTTCGCCATCTGCTCCTGCATCTTCTGCGCCTGCTTCATCAACTTGTTTAAATTCATGGTCGTGCCGTTTTCTTCCTAGGGTTTGATCTGGCCTTTGAACATTTCCAGGGCCTGCTGGATGAGCGGATCGTCCTTGTATGGATCGTTAGGCTGGGCGGACTCCGGCGGCGAGGTCTTCGTTGCCAGTCCTTCGCGCGCTTCCAGTTTTAAGCTCAACTCCTGACCGCTGATTTCCTTGATCAGGCTTTCCAGTTGACGCCGATTGGTCGCAGTAGCCAGCGTTTCGATCGACGATTTTTGATCGGGGGAGTAGCCCAGCACAAAACTTCGGCCCTCCACTCCGATGACGCCCAGCGAGTCGACCAGCGTACGCAGAAAACCGCGCGGTAACACTCTGGCACAGACATCTGTCCAAACCTGCGCCGCATCGACGGGACGAGACGGATCGACCGCGGGCTTGGATGCTTCCGTCTTTTCTGCCACACGCGCGACCTGCTTATTTTCCGCGGGAACGGCGGCGGTCACTTTGGGGGCAGCCGTTCGGTCGGGCGCGGCCGGCGGTCTTGCCACATTCGCCACGGGTTTGGCAGGCGAGGGGCGCGCCTTACCTTTAACTTCCCCGCCTTCGCGCAGGGCCTGCAAATTCTCGATCACCTGATTCAATGTGACCTGACTCAGGCTTTGCACGGCTTTAATGAGGGCCACTTCGAAATGTAGTTTTTTGTTAGGCGCCCATTTCATGCGGGCTTCCGCTTCGGCGAATTGATCGATTAATTCGAGGAGACGGTCGGTCTCGATGATTTGGGACTGGGCCGCGAGGGAAGCTTGAATTTCCGTGTCCACGTCTCCACCCAGCGCGTCGGGTTTAACCCGGAAGATGAGGAGATCGCGCAGGTAGCTGATGAGATCCGACATCAGGCGCATCATGTCTTTGCCCGCTTCCGATTCGTCGTGTAAAAGCTGCACGGCGTCGGCCGCGGCCCCGCGCAGAATCTTCTCCGTGAAATTGGCGACGGTCTGCTGACTGGTGAAGCCGAACACTTTGAGGACGTCGGCCTCCGCGATTTTGTCGCCACAGAAAGCGACCAGTTGATCGAGCATCGATTCAGCGTCGCGCAGGCCACCCTCGGCACCGCGGGCGATGGCCTGAGCAGCGGACGGTTCGAGCGTGATTTTTTCCTTCCCGGATATGAATTGAAGGTGATCGGCGATCAAATTGGTCGGGATGCGGTGTAAATCGAAACGCTGGCAGCGGCTCAGGATGGTCTGGAGCACCTTCTGCGGCTCCGTGGTGGCGAAGATAAACTTCACGTGAGCGGGCGGCTCTTCCAACGTTTTGAGCAGGGCGTTGAAGGCAGCCGAGGAAAGCATGTGCACCTCATCGATCAGGTAGATCTTGTATTTTCCCTTGGCCGGCGCGTAGCGCACGTTATCGCGCAACTCGCGCACATCCTCGACGCTGTTGTTACTGGCTCCGTCGATCTCGATGACGTCGAGGCTGTTTCCGCCGGTGATCTCCTTGCAGTTATCGCACACGCCGCAGGGCGTGATGGTCGGCCCGTGAATGCAATTGAGCGCCTTGGCTAAAATGCGAGCGGTCGAGGTTTTGCCGACCCCGCGCGGGCCGACGAAAAGGTACGCATGAGCCAGCCGATTTTGCGCGACGGCGTTCTTGAGCGTTTGCGCGACATGCGCCTGGCCGACCAGGTCATCGAACGTTTGCGGGCGATATTTGCGGGCGAAAACCTGATACGTCACGGCAAACCTTAACCTGTCCGGCATGCGGTGAAAGGCGAAAAATGGCGATTGCGAGAAGGGAATCTGACAGCTTCCCCTACAAAGGGAGGTTGGGTTAGAATTACGCCTGTGACGGAGACAAAATCGGAGGATCAACTCACGGCATTCTTCCTGGCGGAGGGCGAACAATCAGCCGAATCGGTCATGGCCCATCTGACCGATTTCATCGGAGGGGCGCAACGCAGCCTCGATTTTGCCCTCTACGACATGCGCCTGGGGGAGGCCTTGAAAGAGCAATTGGCCGAGGCCCTGCGGGAACGGGCGGCTCATGGGGTAAAAATCAGGATTTGTTTTGATGGGGACAAGCCGCTCCATCCAGATCTGGCGTCGGGGCAGGACCCGGCTTCGCCCGGCACGAGTGCGGCCGTCGAGTCGTTAGGCTATCCCTGGCGTCGCATCGCCGGGATGAAACTGATGCATCACAAATTCATCGTGCGCGATGAGGCGTCCGTCTGGACCGGTTCGCTCAACCTGACGGATGATGCCTTCACCCTGATGGAGAACAACGTCGTGCAGATTGATTCAAGCGCGCTGGCCGGATATTACTCCACGGATTTCGAGCAACTCTGGGAAAAGCAGAATTTCGAAGACACCGGAGACATTATGACGGTCCCGATCCCGCTCACGTTTCTGGATCAGCCTGCCACGGCGCGCGTCCTGTTTTCGCCCGGGCAGGGTCTGGCCATTGACGAAGAAGTCGCTCAGCGCGTCCGTGCGGCCAGTCGACGCGTCCGCCTTTGTAGCCTTCTCATCAACTCCGGCACGTTGATTGGCGCGCTGCAATCGCTTCTAACAGCTGGGCGAGTCAAAGTGGACGGTATTTATGATCGGACTCAGATGAGCGACGTTTACCGCCAATGGCGGGGCGTTCCGCAAAATCACTGGAAAGTACCGGCGCTGCTTGAGGTCATCGCGCGGGCTGGTTTGGTGGGGAAGGATTCAACTCCTTATACGCCCAGGGGACGTCACGATTTCATGCACAACAAGGTTTTGGTGATCGATGACACGGTCGTTACCGGTTCTTACAACTTCTCGCGCAGCGCACAATTCAACGCGGAGAACATCCTCTTCATCGAAAGCGCAGCGCTGGCCGCGAAGTACAGCGACTACATCGATCATCTTATCCAGAAATACGGGCCGCGGTGAAGCTGTGTGTTTCTCCGAATTGAGCGTTGGACGTTGAGCGTCGGGCGTTGAACGTTTGCTTCTTCCCATGCAAAGAATCGCGTTCCTGCTCGTTCTCCTGGTCGCCATCGATTCCCGGGCGCGAGAGCCTGTTGCCGCCGCCTCGCCGAAAGTTGAAGGTCCAGCGGCGATCAGCGAAAAGCCCGTTCGCGCCCGCGACCTCGGCATTCCCTTTGAAGGAGTTCCCGGCTCCTTGAACGCCATTACCGACGTGGCGGGAGTTGAGGTCGGTTATACCACCTTGATCAGCGGCGAGGGGAAACTGGAAGTGGGCAAGGGCCCGATCCGTACCGGCGTTACGGCCGTTATCCCGCGGGGACACGCCTCCCTGAACGACCCGGTTTACGCCGGCACTTTCAGTCTCAACGGGAACGGAGAAATGACTGGGACCGCCTGGGTGGAAGAGAGCGGATTTCTGGAGGGCCCCATTGTCATTACGAATACGCACAGCGTCGGGGTGGCGCGGGACGCGGTCATTGCCTGGCGGGTCGGTCACGGCGGGGCCGACAATACCGGTTACTGGTGGAGTCTGCCGGTCGTGGGGGAAACGTGGGACGGCTATCTTAACGACATTAACGGATTTCATGTCAAACCGGAGGACGTGTTTCATGCTCTCGATACGGCCCACGGCGGCGCCATTGCCGAAGGGAGCGTGGGTGGGGGGACTGCCATGATCTGTTATGAGTTCAAGGGGGGAACGGGCACGGCCTCGCGCCGAATCGAGGTCAAAGTGGACAAGAAACAGGGATCGAAAACGTATGCCGTAGGCGTTCTGGTGCAGGCCAACTGCGGGCGGCGTCCGAGCCTAACGATAGCGGGAGTTCCCATAGGGCGGGAGATAACAGAAGACTCCGTTTTCAGTCAGGAAAATGGATCGATCATCATTGTGGTGGCGACGGACGCGCCCCTCCTGCCTCATCAATTGAAGCGCCTAGCCCGGCGCGCCGCGCTCGGCCTGGCGCGCACGGGTACCTACTCCGGGAACGGCTCGGGTGATTTGTTCATCGCTTTCTCGACGGCCAACCCGAAGGTGGCCAATCCGGACCAGGTGACGCATGCGGTGGAAACCGTCCCGAACGATCTCCTCGACCCGCTTTTCGAGGGGGTGGTGCAGGCGACGGAGGAAGCGATCGTCAACGCTTTGGTCGACAATCACGACATGACCGGAGTGGCCGGCCACCAGGTCAAAGCCCTGCCCCACGAAAAGGTGAGGCGACTCTTTAAAAAGTATAATCGTTAGGCGCTTGTCAGGAGGGCGCCGGCTACGCGGTGTTCCGACCCGGCAACGCGATTATTAAAGCGCGTAGCGCGGCAGAGAAATATTGGAGCGTTGCTCGAACTTCTTGCTCGATTTGACGAAGCCCGAACCACGCACGGTGGGGCGCTCGAGCACGGCATCGGTGGCGACAATGCGGACCGTTACACAGGCGTCACTAGGATCGTGGCCGGCAAAACTGCGTTCCCACTTGATACGGGCATTTTCGACAAGGCGCCGAAAGTTATTTTCGACGGGAGCCGGAACACTCGCGGGGCCCTGCCCTTCCGAAGGGTTCGTTATGCTTATTTCGGAGTTCTTCAATCGGCCGCACTAACGAGCAGGATTTAAGCCGTCATTCGTGGGCAAACTACGTTAGACCGCTGCCATTCTAGTCGCAGAATATGCTGTCTGTTTGGCAATATCCTCGGCCGGAATGGTTTGTGACGTATGCGTCTTTTTTTTGTCTTTTTCGGGGCACGACTTGGTCGGAAGGCTCGGCGGGCGCTTTGCGGCGTCGATCATGCGGCTATCCTTCAGAAACGGGCAAACGAGTAGACGCGACCGCGCCCGTTCACTTTTTGTCTTCGGCCATCACCTTTTCAATGGAGGTGGCGTCATCCAGAAGTAGCCATTCGATGATGGAGAGCGGCAGGCTGCCGTTCTTGATCAAATCGTCGTGAAATTGTCCCAACCGAAAACGGTCTCCCTGTCTATCCCTATAGCGGCCGAGCAGATTCATGATCTGCCATTTGCCGACGATGTAGCTGATTTTCTGGTGAGGACTGGCGGCTGACCCGGCCGCTTCGCCTTCAGCGGCCTCGCGATCCAGTCCGCCCGCCTCCATAAAGTAATCGACCGCCTGGGCAAAATTCCAGCGGCCCGTGTGCAGGTTTACGTCCACCCCGATGCGCGCCCCCCGATAGCGCGAGAGACGGAGAATCTGCACCTGGGCGGCCGAGTTGTCCGGATACAGCCCCGTTCGCATCAGCATCTCTTCACCGTAGAGGGCCCATCCTTCGACAAAGACGCCATCCTGATTTTGCCGGCGGATTTCATCCTGGAGATGATTGGCAATGGAGAGCTGCAGGAAATGACCGGGAATTCCTTCATGACCCAGGATCGGGCGCGGATCCTCAATGGCCGCGCGGATGTAGAAATTCTTCGATTCCCGGTTGTAGGTGGGAATGAAGTAGAACCCCGCCGGATCCTTGTCGTAGACACCGGGCGGATTCATAAACCCGCCAGGGCTGTCGGCTTGAAAGCGTCGGGCAGTTGGCGAATTTCGAAACGTCCGAGGTAATCGGGAATGGTGACGAGATTATGTTCCTTGAGGAAGGCGATCATTTCCTGCTCCCGGCTTTCATAGGCCTTGAGAAAAGCCGCTTGATCGGGCGGCACATGGATGCTCCGCGATGGATCAGGGTCGGCTAGCTTTGGGTCTTTCAGCAAAGCTTCGAGCGCGCGGTAACGCGCGTTCTCGACGCGCCCGATCATCTCGACCTCGGCCGCATTCAAAGGCAGGAGCAAGACATGCTTGAGGTAATAGTTGTAGTTGGCTTCCCCCATGGGAGCGAAGTCCACCATCCTGGGCATTCCCTTCTCCAGTTCGTCGGCGAAACCGTGTAAGGCGGTCAAAGCCTCATCGCGCGCCTTGAGCAGCGCCTCGTGCTCGTTAGGGGTAAGGCCCGCATCCAGAGTCATAAGGCTGCCGGTGAAAAGAGTGTCAATAGAGCGGGCCGACTGTATGGCCAGCTGGGCGTAGAGCTTCACCGGGCTCTGCAAATTACCAAGGGCCTGCTGCAGAAAGGCCGGCATCTGTTGCAGCCGCGCGGTGGCCGCTCGCGCCCGGTTAGCGGGTGTGTCGTACTCTTTCTTCAGAAGGGAGAAGATGGCATTCGTGCATTCGCCCGTGTAGATATCCGGATTATTGTGCTCGAATTTCAGGACTCGGTCCCCGAAGTCGGCCCCTTCCAGTTGCGCGCGGAAGAGAATCCAATCGATCCGCTGATCCTTGTCCCACTTGTCCGTGCGCATGGCGCGGACTTTGTCGAGTAGCGTTCGCACGTGCTGGGCCCGCTCGTTGATCCGGGCAGGCACGTAGTCGGTCAGGCGGTTGTCCCAGGTGTGCAATCCCGCGTCACTGCTCAGGACTGGGTAGTTCTCGTTGCGCCAGGCGTAATAATCCCTGGCCAACTTCATCAAGGCGGCCGGCGCCATCACTTGATCGTCAGTCGTCTTTGTGATCAGCGCCTTATCCGCGTTCTGATTATCCGAACCTGTCACGGGCGGTGGATTTCCCGGGCGATTTTGCGCAGTAGCCTCGTCCAAGCCAACCAAAAACAGAAACAGGCTGAGCCAAATATGCATCGTTCTCACGGCGGCGATTGTATTTGCCTCGTCTGTAATGAGAAAGCGCAAACGGCAGGAGCGTGATGCGGAAAGCCCGGATGCGGCACGCGCTGGAGAGGGCGCGGGAATCGTTTTTACTGATTACTTCCTTGATGGTCGATCCATAGAGGTTAATCTTCGGGCGCTAGAAAGCTCCCCCTATATGAAATCGACTTCTAAACTGACGGGCTTCTCAGTCCTTTTTTTTGCTCTTTCCACCGGCTTGGCCGGTGTCGCCACGGCGGCTCCAGCACCTAACAACAAAAAGCATCACGAAGTGGGAGGTCCAACGGGACCCACCGGTCCAACGGGTCCAACCGGATCCACCGGGCCGCAAGGAGCGACCGGTGTGAGCGGGTCAAACGGCGCCACGGGTGCAACCGGCGCAAACGGAGCGACTGGCGCAAACGGAGCGACTGGAGCAAACGGAGCGACTGGAGCAAACGGAGCGACTGGAGCTATGGGTGCGGGCGGCGCAACTGGCGCTGATGGCGCAACGGGCCCAACGGGGGCAACAGGGTTCGCTGGCCCGATGGGAGTCACTGGCGCAACGGGCGCGACCGGACCCGAAGTCGTTTCGGATTTCTTCTACGTTTACAATACGAGCGACGAGACCGTGGCCAGCAATGGACTGGTAACTTTCAGCAGCGCCGGGCCCGTCGCGGGCATCACGGCGGTGGGCACTGGTTTTGTCATTGGGACGAGCGGTACCTATCTGCTGGAATTCCACGTCCGCGGAACACCTTCCGCCGCAGGGCCCATAGTTTTCCAGGCAAATGCGAACACGGTTCAGATTCCTGGAGCGCAATACTCCAGCGACATCCAGCCTGTTCCTGTCGTGATCAGCTTGACCGCCCCGGCTACAGCCGTGCCCGTAGCCACGACGGCGAGCACGACCCGAGCGGTTAATGGCATTGTGACTGCGGTTCTGTTTGCCGGAGACACCGTCACCCTGCAAAATGTGAGTCCGCTTTTGAGCAGCGTAGCCTTGCCGGCCGAGCCGAACAGTCCTGTAAATGCTTCCCTGCGCATTGAGCGCATCGGTCCTGTCACCGGGGCGACGGGTGTGACCGGTGCGACCGGCCCAACCGGTGCGACGGGCCCGACCGGTGTGACGGGCGCGACCGGACCCTGACTGTTTTAGGTAACCTATTTTCCCCCTGTCCGCGGCTGTCGGAAGCGGGAGGTTAAACGCCCGGGCGTCTGGGAAGAATTTGGACCGGACACCTGCTGAGATGAAAGCAAAGCTTCTTCCTTGGCTGGGAGCCGCTTGCTTGCTGGCAGTGCTTCTCGCGGCTTATGGAAATCATTTCCACAATGGTTTTCACTTCGACGACGCGCATACGGTGGAGAACAACGCGGCCATTCGGGAGCTGCGGAACATTCCTCTTTTTTTCCGCGACGCCACCACCTTCAGTTCGCTTCCGAGCAACCAGTCTTATCGCCCCATCGTCTCAACTCTGCTCGCCCTTGACTATTACGTGGCCGGAGGACTGCATCCGTTTTGGTTTCACTTTTCCATCTTCGCTCTGTTCATCGCCCTCCTCCTGCTCCTGGCCATTGTTATCTACGAACTTATGGAGAAAGCGGTGCCGGCTTCACGCAACCGATGGATCGCGCTGCTCGCCGCCGGTGCTTTTGGCCTGCACCCGGCCAACGCCGACACGGTCAATTACATCATTGCCTCCGCCGAAATTATTTCGACGCTCGGCGTCCTCGCCTCTTTCGCGATTTACTTCGCCTTCCCCTCCTCGCGACGGTTCTACTTGTTTGTCCTTCCCTCCGCCTTGTGCGTTCTGGCCAAACCGCCCGCCGCTATCTTCGCCCTGCTCTTTCTCATCTACCGCCTGCTCTTCCCGGAAGGCGATTGTCCCGAGACGGCGGGCTGGGCCCGCCGCGCTTTTGGCCGAGCGGGCGAAGTCATTCCGCCGCTGCTGATCTGCGCGGCCGCGCTGCTCTTTGTCCAGCACATGACTCCGCGCACGTGGGTAGCCGGCGCCGCCCATGCGCATGACTACCTGATCACGCAGCCCTACGTGATTTTGCAGTACGTCAGGACGTTCTTCTGGCCGGCCGGGCTCTCGGCTGACTACGACCTGAATCCATTTGCGACCACGGACGACGCGCGCTTCTGGACGGGGTTCGCGTTCACTCTTGCTTTCACGGCGAGCGCCATCGCTTTCTGCCTTTCGAAACGCACGCGCCTCATCGGATTCGGCCTTCTTTGGTTTTTGATCGCGCTTTTGCCGACCTCCTTATTTCCCCTGGCCGAAGTGATGAACGATCATCGCACCTTTTTTCCCTACATCGGGTTGATCATTGCTTTGGCCGGCGCCTCCCTGGTGCTCCATCAATGCGAAACGAAGAAACGTCTAACGAGTATGGTTGCTGCAGGGGCGGCCTGCTTGCTTCTGGCCGCCAGCGCGTTCGCCACGCATCAGCGAAACAAAGTGTGGAAAAACGAGGGAACGCTCTGGCGGGATGTCACGATTAAAAGCCCTAACAACGGGCGTGGCCTCATGAACTATGGAAACACCCTCATGGCCGCCGGAGACTTTTCGGGCGCTCTTGATTATTTCCATCGTGCTCAGGCTTTCACCCCTCAGTATTCCATTCTTCTGATCAACCTGGCCATCGCGGAAGACGCGACCGGGCAGGGGACCCTGGCCGAGCGACATCTGCGCGAAGCGCTTCGTCTGGCACCGCTCGCGCCTGACAGCTACATTTATTACGCGCGCTTCCTGCTGGATCACGCCCGTCTCGAGGAGGCGGGCCCGCTTCTCCGTCGCGCCCTCGAGTTGAGTCCGACCGACCTGTTGGCCCGCGATCTTTTCGCCCGAGTCGATCGGCCCACCCCCGAATCCTGGCTCGCGCTAAGTCTCTCTCATTATCGCGCCCATCGTTATGACGATTGCATCGTGGCGGGAAAGGCCGCGCTCGCGCTGCGCCCTGACTATGCGGAAGCATGGAACAATATCGGTGCGGCTTACAATCAATTGGGCCGATATGGAGAGGCCGTGAGTGCCTGTGAGCAGGCCCTCCGCACCCGGCCGGACTTCCAGTTGGCTCGGAATAATTTGCAGCATGCCCGCGCGCACCTTGAGATGTCGGGCAAATAATCTTGTCGCGCGTTTTTGCTCCGGCGTGCTTACATCCGTTAGCTCACCATGCGCCTTCAAGTCGTCTCTCTCATCGCTGCCACGGCATTGTCGTCGATCGCGCTCGCTTATCACGTCCCGCAGGTCGCTCCACGGCCTCTGAGAGAAACGCAGGATGCAGCGGCCGTGGAAGCCCATCGGGAGGCTGTCGCACGATTCCCGAAATCTTCTGTCGCTCCCGTGATCGATCCCGGTTGGATCAGGCAAATCCAGGAGCTGGCCGCGAAAAATTCCAATCGCGAAGTGCAGCCCGTGGAAGTGTTCAAGGTTGTTTTTAAAAAAGATGGCGGCCTCGCTCATCTTGAGGTGGTCATTCCCACCAGTGCCACGCGGACTCCCAATCAAGCGGGCCAGTCCCATGGAATATGTTCCGCCGACTTTGATTTTAAGAAGGGCGGAAAACTGCGGCTGAAAGATGAAACGAAAGTCGAGGGACCCGACGATCAGGAGATTTTTGCGGTGGCCCAGTTGCCCTTGGTGAACCGGGAACTGGAACCGTTACGCCGCTTGCAAAAGGCTTTCTCCAATATCGGCCTAAAATACACGCTGGAAGCGGATGCCATGGTGGCGCCCGACGGGAAATCGTGGGCTTGGCAGGTCGCGTCATCCGAAGAACAAATGCCCAACATCATCTATGCAATGTTTTATTACCCGGTCTTGGGCGAATTGCACAGCACACCCATCGAGAACGCGAAAGTTCGCCAGAAGGTCGGAGAAGCCGTGAAAGCCGCCGGTTTGCGGCTGACCTGGGTGAAATCCATGGAGGACCGCTGAGCGTGCATTGGCCCGACCGATGAAAACGCTCGGTATGATCGGAGGCGTCGGGCCGGAAAGCACGGTCGAGTATTATCGCACCATTATCAGTCGTTACCGGACGCTCCGGACCGACGGAAGTTATCCGCAATTCATCATCAATAGCATCGATTTGCGGCGGGAAGTCGATCTGATCACCGCTAACGACCTAACGGGCGCAACCCGGTATCTGGTCGAGGAGATTGAAAAGCTTGCGCGCGCTGGCGCCACCTTCGGCCTGATCGCGGCGAATACTCCGCATATCGTTTTCGAAGAGGTTCAGGCAGACGCCGCTATTCCTCTGGTCAGCATCGTGCAGGCGACGCTGCAAAGCGTGAAAGCGCTGGGGTTTCAGCGCCCGGCCTTGTTCGGCACGCGCTTCACCATGGGCGGAACATTTTATCCTAAAGTTTTTTCGCGCGAACGAATCGATCTGATCACGCCCGAATTGTCCGATCAGGAATATATCCACGACAAGTACATGAATGAGCTGGTCGAGGGAACGTTCCTGCCCGAAACGCATGCAGGTCTTCTGCAGATTGTCGATCGATTGAAAGAAACACGCCAGATCGACGCGGTCATTCTGGCCGGCACGGAACTCCCGCTCATTCTGCGCGAACCCGCGCACCACGGCGTTCCCTTCCTCGACACCATGCGCGTGCATGCGGAGGCCGCCGTGACCATGATGCTTTCTTAGAAAAGGCCGTCGCCCTGTCAGTCCTCTAGGAGAAGCTGTCAGCTTCCCTCCTCATAGAGACCGCGCAGCGGCCTCAACACGGAATCGAAAATCCAAGATCGAAATTCGAAAATCTTAAAATCTGGGCGGTGAGGGTTTCGAACCCCCGACCCTCTCGGTGTAAACGAGACGCTCTACCACTGAGCTAACCGCCCTCTTGGGATGCGCCGCACTTTTGCACATGGTCGAAGGAGGGGCAATTCGTGACGAATGGCGGGCGGGCTCGTATAAGTGTTAACTGGCGCCGTTAGCCGTGTTGTAGCCGCCGATTATATCCTTGTAGAGCGCAGCCTAAGCGTTTGTCGTGTTTTAACGGGCCGCTGGTGTGGTGACCGCGCACCACATCTTCTGGAGAGGACGGACAGCAAAAACGGTCTAGCGAAAGGTAGCAAAAATCAGTCAGGGGGGTTTAAGGAGATGCGGATGTAGGTCATTTTCCCACGCATGGCCTTTTAAGTGGGCCTGTGCCAGATGGTTAGGCGAACAGGCATTTCTCCTTGTGTGAGGCCGCGCCCTATTGGCATTCTGGAAGGTAGCCATTCAAACTCTTTCCCTCGTACCCACTTCTCATCACGGAGTGCATGCACGCCGGCGAGGGCAGGAGAAGGGGAAACAATGATGAATTACCGGAGATTGGAAAACACCCTGGTCGCCGCTCTGGGCGGCCCGCTCCATCGGCCTACGGTTGGCGCGTTCCTCTACCCTTGCGTTCTCATGGCCTTCGCCTTGTGGGCCGGCGGGCAAACGGTGAAGGCGGATTACAGCATTGGCAACGTTGCTACTGGTGTTGCTCCCACCGCTGTGGCGGTCAATCCGGTGACCAATAAGATCTACATTGCCAATCTGGGTGATGACACTGTCACGGTGATTGATGGTACCAATCATTCGACAGTGACCGTTCCGACCGGTTCGGGACCATCCGCTGTGGCGGTCAACCCGGTGACCAACAAAATCTACGTGACGAACAATGGCAGCACGACCGTGACCGTAATTGATGGGACGAACAACTCGGCGGTCACCGTCACGGTTGGCTCAGCTCCCATCGGCGTCGCCGTCAATTCCGTGACGAACAAGATCTACGTTGCCAATCAGACTAGCACGAACGTCACGGTAATCGACGGGGCGAATAATTCCACGGTCACCGTCACGGCGGGAAACCAACCCTATGCCGTGGCCGTCAACTCATTGACCAATAAAATCTACGTGGCCAATCGTTTCGGCAACAACGTGACGGTAATCGACGGCACGAATAATTCGACGGCCACCGTCACGGTCGGCTCTACTCCTCAGTCGCTGGCGGTGAATCTAGTGACCAATAAAATCTACGTTGCTAATAAGAACAGCGCGAGTGTCACAGTGATCGATGGGACGAATAACTCGACAGTGGCTCCCGTGACGGTCGGGACCAGTCCGGTCGCCGTCGCGGTCAATCCGGCGACCAATATGATCTACGTCGTCAATCGCGACAGCAACAATGTCACGGTGATTAACGGGGCGAATAACTCAACGTCTACCGTAACGGTTGGCTCGAGTCCGGTCGCCCTAGCGGTAAATCCCATAAGAGACGCCGCCTACGTCGTTAACCAGACCAGTGGGAGTGTGACGCGGATTTCAAGCGGTAATGCCGCGGCCACTATCACGGCTGGCACCAGTCCCGTTGCTCTGGCGGTTAATCCGGTGACAGATAAAATCTATACTGCTAATTCCCAAAGCGCGAACGCGACCGTAATTAATGGCATCACGAACACTGACTTCGGCGCCTTTGTCGGCTCCTTTCCGAAGGCGGCTGAGGTGAATCCAGTGACGAATAAGGTTTATGTCGCCAACTGCGGTGCGGGCTGCGGCGGCGCCCCCGGCTCCGGGAATGTGACGGTGGTAGACGGGGCGACCTTGCAGACAAACAGCGTGATAGCTGGATTAAGTCCCTCTGCCGTGGCAGTCAATTCGTTAACTAATAAAATATACGTTGCTAATGTAGACAGCAACAATGTGACGGTGCTTGATGGCACAAATAATTCGACGAGCACGGTCTCGACTGGCGCCAGGCCCGAGGCTCTGGCGGTTAATCCGGTGACTAATAGAATCTATGTCGCGAATTCCTTTAGCAACAATGTGACGGTAATTGACGGGACGAATAATTCGACCGTCACGGTCGTGGTTGGCTCCAGTCCTACTGCTTTAGCGGTCAACCCAGCGACCAATAAGATTTACGTGACTAATTGCGGGGTAGGGTGCGGCGGCTCCGGTTTTGGCAGCATAACGGTAATTGACGGGAAGAATAATTCGACCGCCACAGTCGCGTCGGGCGACACCCCCCGGTCCGTAGCGGTCAACCCGGTCACTAATAAAATTTATGTGGCAAACTGCGGCTCAGTCTGCCGGGGCTTCAGTGCCTCGAGCGGAAATGTGACTGTGATCGATGGGACCAGTAACTCAACGACCTCCGTCACAACTGGCACCACTCCGAATGGCGTGGCCGTCAATCCGGTGACGAATAAGATCTACATTTCTAATTTTAGCAGCAACAACGTGACTGTGATCGACGGAACGGATAACACGACCGTGCCCGTCGCGGTCGGCTCCGATCCCAAACACCCGGTCGTGAATGTAGCGACCAATATGATTTACGTCCCGCACTGCGGTGCGATCTGTGGCGGAAGCGGAACTGGCGGAGGTGGCTTGACGATCATTGACGGGACGAATAACTCGACCACAACACTGGTGCAAACCTCCTTCGCCACGATTATCGCGCCTGGCACCGTTGCGCTCAATCCCCTAACAAATAAGATTTACATCCCAAATAGCATTGACAACGGCACGATTACCCTGGTCACGGCGGGTTCTCCAAATACCCTCCCGCTGAATACCATCATCACCCCCGCCGCCGGCAATGCGACCAGCCCGACCCCGACCTTTAGCCTGACGACCACTTCCACCTACACGCCGAATGCGCCGCCGCCGCAAAGCATCTATTTTCAGATGGACACGACGAGCGGCCTATTTACCAGGGCAACCGAACAGAGCCGCACGGCCACGACTCTGATCGCCAATGCTGCGCCGCCGGCGCTCTCTCCCGGCCTGCACACCATCTACTTTTACGCGGCGGACGGGTCTGATGCGACTACCCTTGCTCCCTCCAGCTCCATTATCGGCAATATCAGTTCCTACATGTTTCTGGTCTTGCCGATAACGACGCAACGCATCACTGCCATTGTGCGGAGCGGAAACGACATCGTCATCACTTTTGATTCGCTCTCGATGCAAATGTATCGACTCGAACGCAAGCTCGACCTCGCTGATTCAAGCTTTCACAGCATCTCTGGACTCTCCGATTTCACGGCGATCGGAAGCTCGGGGCAAATCCCGGACCCGAACGCCATCAGCCTCGGCAAAGCATTCTATCGCGTCCGTCTGTTGCCTTGAAGCCAGAATGAACTAACGAATATCCTGATTACCTGAGGCTGCACTCTAACTCCGAGAACACCCCGTTATTATCATCTTGTCTTTCGGCTGATGGGCCTGTATTTGCATAACTAATCACCGCAGGGTCTGGCCCTCTCGACCTACGCCCTGTCCACATCAAAATAGAAGGAAAAGATAGTTATGAAAAAGCCAATCAAATCCCCGAAAAGGACAACGATCAAAGATATGGTGCCGAAAAAGGATGCCAAAGGTGGCGGCTCCAAGAGTCCCGGCGGGGTTATCTCACCGAGTGGATTTAACGGAACTAATCACAACGAAACCTTCGTTTGCGACGGCTGCTGAGCGTAACGAAAATAGAAAGAAAAGATAGTTATGAAAAAGCCAATCAAATCCCCGAAAGGGATGAAGATCAAAGATATGGTGCCGAAAAAGGATGCCAAAGGTGGCGGCTCCAAGGGTCCCGGCGGGAGTATCTCACCGAGTGGAATCCAATCCAATCACAACGAAACCTTCATTTGCGACGGTTGCTGAGCGTAAGGCGGAAAATTTTCGGCGCTGCGGCGATTGTGCGCAGGACGCTGGGCAGTTTAAAAGGGCGGAAGTTTTTTACATTCGGAGTGTTGGGGAGTTGGAAGGCTGTGTGGCGGGGGCCTGTCATGTCCGCACTTATTCAG
>JBBRQE010000071.1:0-16743 GCA_038226905.1 Chthoniobacterales bacterium
GTTGGTCCTCGAACGGCCCGTCACCGCGGCAACCCCATTTGCGTTTAATTTGCCATTACGGTTGAGTGCGGCGACGGCTGTAATGAAAATGGAAGAACCTTTAACAGCAAAGACGTTGCGTATTGGCGTAGCCGGCGTTGGCCACATCGGATCCAACCATGCGCGGCTCTACGCCGAATTGCCCACGGTGGAATTCACCGCCGTTTTTGACGTGGATGCATCACGGGCTAATGCCATGGCGAAGAAGTACGGCGTCACTTCAGCTCGATCGCTGGAAGAGTTCGCCAGTCTGGTGGACGCCGCCTCCATTGCCACTCCCACCAGTACCCATCACAAGGTGGCGCACCCGCTTCTTTCTCTCGGCAAACATCTGCTCATCGAAAAACCGATCACAGAGAACACGAAGGACGCAAGTGAGCTGGCTGAACTGGCGGCTGCCAATCACCTCATCCTGCAGGTTGGCCACGTTGAGCGGTTCAACCCGGTCCTCAGTGCGCTGGAGGCTCACCTGACTCATCCGCGTTTCATCGAGGCGCATCGTTTGTCGCCTTATCCCGAGCGCAGCACCGATATCGGGGTGGTGCTCGACTTGATGATTCACGACCTGGAAATCATTTTGCATCTGGTCCGTTCGCCCGTGCAAACCATCGATGCCGTGGGCGTCCCGGTCCTGAGCCGCGGCGAAGATATTGCCAATGCGCGTATCCGTTTTGAGAATGGTTGCGTCGCCAATATTACCTCCAGCCGTATTAGTCCCGAGCGGATGCGCAAGATTCGCGTTTTCCAGGAAGACGCCTATCTCTCGCTCGATTATCAAAACCAGAGCGGCGAAATCTATCGCAAGACGGACGGTCGCATCACGCGCGACAAGGTGCAGATCGAGAAGCAGGAACCGTTGAAGCGTCAACTTATCTCTTTCATCGAATGCGCCAGCACCGGGAGAGCGCCGCGCGTCTCGGGATTCCAGGCGACCGCTGCGCTCAAGTTGGCCGTCGAAATCACAAAGCGCCTGGAATCGAGTGCCTAAGTCGATTTATTTCGTCGCCGGGGAAGCCAGCGGTGACAACCACGGCGCCGCCCTCATGCGTTCGCTCCGGCAGATCATGCCCGATCTGCACTTCGCCGGCCGGGGCGGGCCCCAGATGAAGGCTAACGCGGGCCACGATTTTCGGGATTGGACCGATAACGCAGCGGTCGTCGGATTGTGGGAAGTCATTAAGAACTACCGCTATTTCCGGACGCAGTTTTACGAAACAGTCAGCGAGATCAAGCGCAGCCAGCCGGATGCCGTGGTCTTGATCGATTACCCGGGATTCAATCTGCGTCTTGCTCGCGTCTTGCGGCAAATTCCGCATCGCCCTCGTATCATCTATTACATCAGCCCCCAGGTTTGGGCGTGGCATCGGGGACGCATCAAACAGATGGCTCGCTCGCTTGATCTCATGCTCTGCATTTTTCCGTTTGAAGCCGAGCTCTACAACAAATCGGGGTTGCGCACGATCTTCGTCGGACATCCCATGCATGAGCGCCTGGAACCGCAGCGCATTGAAACCGAGCGCGATTCCAACCTGATCGCGCTTCTGCCGGGGAGCCGGCACCGGGAGGTGCGCAAGATATTCCCGATCATGCTCGAAACCGCCCGGGACCTGCGCGGGACCCGACCGCAACTCCGCTTCGAAGTGGCAGCGGCTTCGCCGGAATTGGCCCGGCAAATCCAGGAAATACTACGAGTGTGGCCTAACGAGCGAAAGGCCTTCTCGGTAAAAATCGGCTCCGCCGCTTCCACTATGCAACGGGCCATGGCCGGCCTCGTTGCCTCTGGCAGTGCCACCCTGGAAGCGACCTATTTCCGGATGCCTTTCGTGCTTATTTACAAGGTTTCATGGCTAACCTACCTGGCCGGGCGACTCGTCATCAAAGTGGATTATCTCGGCATGCCCAACGTGCTGGCCGATCGCGCGGTGGTTCCCGAGTTTATCCAGCAGGATGCGAAGCCGCGGTTGCTCGCTGCCGCCATCGGACGGTTACTGGATAACGAGTCGGCCCGCGCGGAGATGGTTACGAGTTTCGATCAGATCATCAGCAGCCTCGGAGAGGGCGGGGCCAGTCAGCGAGCCGCCGCAGCCATCATGGAGGAGATAAGGACAAAAGCGCCCGCCGGAAAATAGATTGTGCAGGTGGATTGCGTTCCGGGCTTTGCACGATGCCGCCTTTGAATTATGACGGGGCGTGCAGGGATCAAAAAACTCATCCATCACTGGAATGGCACCCCTTGGCAGACGCGGATGCAAGACGACATGAAAATCTGGGACATTTCGCGACTACTCACCAATGATCTCGCTCCCTGGCCGGGCGACCAGCCCTTTGCCTTCCGCTTGAATGCGGAAATCTCGTCCGGCGCCGTGGTAAACCTCGGCTCGATCAGCATGAGTCTGCATAACGGCACGCACGCGGATGCCATGTTTCATTTCGATAGCAACGGTCTCACCATGGAGCGGGCTCCCCTGGAGAATTATTTCGGCCGCGCGGCGGTGGTGGATTTGGAGGGGAAATTCTCCGGCGAAGGTAAGCGACTGATCGAGATCGATGATTTGCTCCCGGACGAGCAGGCCATCCGGGCGGTCCCGCGGCTCCTCGTTAAGACGGGCGGCTGGCCCGACTCCGCCGTTTTCCCACCCTGGATCCCCGTGATCGCGCCGAATGTAGCCGAATGGCTGCAGGCCCGCGGTGTAAAATTGTTAGGCTTGGATGTTCCATCGGTCGATCCCATCGATGCCAAGGTTTTGGCCAATCATTATGCGCTGGGGCGCGCCGGGATCTGGATTATTGAATCTCTCGATCTCAGCGCGGTCACCCGGGGCCTCTACGACTTTGCCGCGTTTCCCTTAAAAATTGCGGGAGGCGACGGTTCTCCCGTGCGCGCGGTTCTTTGGCGAGAATGATCAGCCAAAACGGGCTGGCCGAAGTTGTTAGCCGTAAACGCTATTTTTGGATGGCGGCCGCGCTCGGCTGTCTTTTTTGCGTCGCCACAAATCTTCCGTGGCAACTCGACGATTACGACCAGGGGAAACAAGCCTTCACCTCTTATGAGATGGTGAAGGAAGGACACTGGCTTTACCAACATACTCCGCGTGGACGCGTGGCGACCAAGCCGCCGTTGGTGGGCTGGATCTCGGCCGGGCTTTTTGAGATGACGCGGTCCTGGGACACCGCCTGGCGTCTGCCCTCTTTCGCCGCCGCTGCGGCCCTGGCGCTCTGCCTGGCGCGGGCGGGACCCTCAGCCTACGGAGTGACGGGCGGTCTGGTCGCACTGGGGGCTTTCACCCTCAATCTGCTCACCCCGCGTCTCGCCACCCTCGTGCGAACCGACATGCCGTTGGCCCTGGTTCTTTTTTTGACGGGCCTTTTGATGTGGCAACACATCCGCATCAACAGTTCGTGGAGCGCGCGCGATCGGATGTGGCTCTTCGTGCTTCTCACCGTCGGCATGCTGATCAAAGGCCCCATCGTCTACGCCTTCCTCCTGCCCGGTCTCATCTATTTCCAATGGTGGCGACGCAGGGCGGGGGGAGCGTCGGCCTGGTCTGGCTGGTGGCCCTGGGTCGCTTCACTCGCCGTTTTTCTCCTCTGGGCCATCGCCGGAATCCGGTGGGTTCCCGGTTTCTACGAACAGGTGGTGCTGCGCGAATTCATCGGGCGCTTTGGTGAAACGGTGCACCGACCGCAGCCTCTCTATTTCTATCTTCCGCATCTCCTGCACAAGTTCGCGCCGTGGAGCTTGCTCCTGATGGCCTTCGCCTGGATGGGATGGCGCGCACGCCGGAAGGCCGGGAGCGCTTCCACCCCGACACTGAACCCAGATATGATGTGGCTCCTTTGCTGGAGTCTGGGCGGACTATTCGTCATGTCGTGTGTCCCATCCAAGCGGGTCGACCGAATTTTTCCGGTGGTGCCGCCTCTTTGTCTGTTGCTCGCCGCACAGATTGGGCAATTCCGGTCTAACGAGCCGCGACTTGCGCAGGTCAAATGCTGGTTGGCGGGAGCGCTGACCTTCGCTGTTTTGTTTACCGGTGGTTACACCGTTTTCAAAGTGACCTCAGGTTATCGAGGCCGGGTGGACGCGCTGGTCGAGTTCGGCCGCCTCGTGCGCGAGCAGGCTGCATCACACCATTGGAGATATGAGGTCGTGTCGGGAAGCGATGAACCGTTGATCCTCTATCTGGACAAGACAAGCTTTACCGAGCGCGACGCTGCGGTCGCTTCGTGGAATTCCGGTGGGTTGGATGCCTTGGTGGTGCCCGCGGAAGACTCGGCAGACTACCTGCACGATCTGCACGATTCCGTCATAACCCAGCTCAAATCCGCCAAGCGAATCGAACAACGGAATACCTACGTGCTATTCGTGCGCGCAGGTAGGGGCGATTGACCCAATCGCCCGCGCGGTTGCGCTGAACCGCCCCTGCCTCTGGAGTCAGAAAGCTGACAGCTTCCCTGGGAAGCCAGTGCCTCGCCACAGTGGGAGCGCGCGCGCCCCAGTCCCAGACCAGGTCATTCCCGCGAAAACTGTGGGCTCGACCTTTGCCGGTGGAAAAACTAATTTCGCGGTCCCTGCTATGTCGGAGGAATTCCCCAAGACCGAAATCGAAACGCTCTGGTGTCCCTGGCGTGTGGAATATTTTGAAAAAGAGGCGCGCAATTCCGATTTTTTGGCGGAGGCCGGACGGGGCGGCAACGACGCGGATCATCTGGTCGTGGCCCGGCGGAAAACTGCATTTCTTATGATGAACCGCTATCCCTATGCGGTCGGCCATCTCATGGCGGTGCCTTATCGGAAGACGGCGGACCTGGCCGCGCTGGGAGATAACGAAGTGATCGAGATCTGGAACCTGGTCACCCATGCGCAACGGCTGCTCCGTGCCACGATGAAGGCACAGGGTTTTAATATCGGGTTGAACCTGGGGGAGAGTGGCGGAGCGGGAGTGGTCGATCACCTGCACGTGCACATCGTGCCGCGCTGGACGGGCGACACCAACTTTATGCCCGTGCTTTCCGGGACGCGTACAATTTCTGACGCATTAGGGGGTCTCTACGACAAGTTGATGGCCGCGCAAAATAAACTGGCTGAGGAAGCCCGCTCATGAATTCTGCCGGGATTGAAGCGCCGCCGCCGCAAGGGGGGATGGGCTGCTTCGCCAAGGGTTGCCTGATCCTGCTCGCATTTCTGGTCTTGTTAGGCGCGGCTTTTGTCGGCGGGACTTTCCTGGCCGTGCGGGTTCTTCGCACCTCCTATTTTGCGACCGCGTCGGCGCCCCTGCCAGCCGCCCCCTCCACTGAACAAGAACAGCAGCGGGCATGGGCGAAATGGTCGGAGTTTGGGCGGGCTCTGGAGTCCGATGGGACTGCGCGGATTGAAATGTCGGCGGATGAATTAAATGCGCTGGTCGCGTCGCAGCCCGATCTGCGCGGCAAAGCCCATGTGACGATCAAGAACGACACGGCGCGTTTGCAGATCAGCATTCCGCTCGATCAGGTAAGACTTTTGCGTGGCCGTTATATGAACGCGGAGTGCACCGTGCAATCGGCCCCGGACGGGAGCCCGGCCCAAGCCCAGATCAGTGGCATTATCGTCAACGGCAAGGCGGTAGGCGAAGATGTTTCAAACTGGCGCGGGCCTTGGGGCTTCCGGCGTTTCATCGAACAATGGACGGATAAGAACGAGATCAAGACCTTTGAAATCAGGGACGGCAAAGTGATTATGGAACGCCGGAGCGCGAATTAGTTAGTGGCATCGGCCTCCTGCCGATGACGGAACACGGGCGGGAAGCCGGTGCCACCCTACTGCATGATCTCGCGCGCGAAGACGTTGAGCTGCCCGTCTTCCTGCTTGCGCACTTCTGTGATCTCCAGCGGTCGCGTTTCGTCCCGGCTAACGACAGAGCCTTGCGCGGGTGGAGCGTGACCCGCCGGAAAGTCCACGATGATTCGCGTGGAAGCTCCGGCCAGATGTAAGACGGCGCTGGCCAAACGAGTGCGCGGGCGCAGAACCGCTTTGTTCGCATCGGAGAAGTTCACCACGAATTGGCCTTTTAGATAAATTCGTTCACCGACGATTCCGCGGTCAGCCAGATCCTTGAGATCGTTCGTCTCGACCAGACGACCCATCGGCATTTTTCCCGGAGCAAAAGTCTTCCAGTTCCCGCCGCCAGCGGTCGAAGCGAGGGCACCCGTTGGATTGGGCGGCACCGGTTCCGCGACAGATGCCGCCGGGGGGGCGTTGGCCGCCTCCGGCGGAGGTTCTTCGTGAGAGGTGGGGGGAGCTACCGCCACCGCGGCTGGCACAATAGTCGAAACCGGCGGCCCCGGTGGAGCAACGCTGACCGGCTGAGGAATTTTTTGAGCGACCACGGGCGGCGGTGAAGAGGGCGCGGGCTTTAAATTCTTGGCTAACTTGCCCTTCTTTGTTGGCGGCGTGGCCTTCGCAATCGGCGCAGGAGTAGGTTTCGGCGGTGCGATTGGCGCCACGGCCACGGCCGACTCCACCCGCACGAGGGAGTGTTCCGGCGGAGCGGGAGTGCCACTCGGCGCCAAACCCGGAATCGTTGACCCCGCCTGAGGCGTGGCGCTTCTCCGAAAATCCGCGTAGTGCATCTCGGCGCGCAGCCGGTCCTGCTCTTTAAACATGGGCCAGCCTCCTTCAAGATGCAGCGTCAGGGGCGGCTCCAAACTGAAAGTCCCAGGACCCCGCGTCACGGTGTAGGCGCCATAGAGCAACGGGATGGCTGTGATCAACATGCGTCCGTCGCTCAGCCGCTCGGCATGAATAACCGCGGAGAGGTCGTGCGTACGCTCCAGCTTAATCTCCAAACCGGGCGTCAGAGTTTGTTTCAACAAAGGCATCGTTTGCGGGTCGGCCGTGTAAATGTGCTCCATCAGCAATTCGCCTTTCTCGACCGCGCTGGTCAGGGCGACCATTCCCGAAGTGAAAATGTCCGGCGGCCCCAGATCGCGCGCTTCTTCTATGACGTAGCGGCCCACTACGTAGGGCACGAGACCGCGCACCTGTTGGAAATTCCGAATGTAATTACGCGCCAGTTCCGCATTCTTCCGGGCCAGCTCAGCCGTTCCCATGACCGAGTAGCGCTCGTAGAGCTGTTTGGGCGTGAGAAACTCCCCTGCCGGAGCCGCTGTTAACTCGAAGCGCCTGGGCTGTTCGATCTTGTGAAGCTTCTGCAGAACGCGGTAGCTCTCCGGACGCTCCGGCTGCCCAAAGATGTAAAAACTAAGGAGCCATGCTGCCAGAGCCGCGCCCGTCAAAAGTAAAATGGCGAGGGTCCAGCCGAAATAATTAACGCGTCGCCGCGGTCGCGCGTACGGCTCGTCGTAGTGGAAGTAGCCGTAATCCATCTAAGCGAGCACGGGAAGACTCGTCTTCACGCCGGGCGAGCCGCTTCGAACGAAGTTCCACATCCGCAAGTCCGGGCGGCATTCGGATTGACGATGTGAAAACCGGTTCCGGTAAGACCATCTCGAAAATCCAGGGTCGCGCCGCTCAAATAACCGGCGCTTTCGGAGTCGATCAGGAACTGCACTCCATCGCGTTCCACCACGGCGTCGTCCTTTTGTTTTTCGTCGAGCGCCATCTCATACTGCAGGCCCGAGCAGCCACCTTTGGCGATTTGCACGCGCAAACCCTTGCGCGAGTTTTGCGCCTCGCCATTCAGGAGGGATTTAAGTTGTCGGACAGCGCCATCCGTGACGTTAATCATGTGGTGGATAAAGGTATGGCGCGCGCTCTCTTAGTCAACCGGCAGAGCCTCATGACGGCCCCTTGGCCGCCGCCGTCACCGCCCTGTGGCGGGGGGCCGCTTGCAATCGAAAATCTAAAATCGAAGATCGAAAATAGCCAATGAGCCGCATTCGTTTACTTTCGGAAACCGTGGCCAGCCAGGTGGCGGCCGGCGAAGTGGTTGAGCGGCCCGCCTCCGTCGTGAAAGAGCTGGTCGAAAACAGCATCGACGCCGGGGCCCGCAAGATCGATGTGGTCATTCGGCGCGGCGGTATTTCTCTCATGCGGGTGATCGATGATGGCTGTGGGATGGACCGGGACGACGCGCTCCTTTCGCTCGAGCGCCACGCCACCAGCAAGATTCGGTCGGCCGCCGATCTGGCGGCGATCGCTACGCTCGGCTTTCGAGGAGAGGCGCTGCCCAGTATCGCGAGCGTGGCGCGCTTTCGCCTAACGACTCGGGAAGCCGGTGCTTTGGCCGGGACTGAGGTTCTCGTTAACGGGGGAAAGATCGAGGTGGTCCGGGACGGCGGCGAGGCACCCGGCACCCAGATCGAAGTGCGCTCCATTTTTTATAACCTGCCGGCGCGACGCAAATTTCTCCGATCGGAAAACACCGAGACCCGCAACATTGAACACCAGCTTCACCTTCAGGCTATTGGGCATCCCGATATCGCGTTTACCTTTGTGCGGGATGAACGGGTTGTCCTGCAGCTTCCGGCCGCACCCACCCTGCTCGAGCGTTTACGCGACCTTTACGGCACCGCCTCCGTCGAGCGATTGCTCGAAGTGAAAGAGAATCCGACGCGTTCGATTCGTCTGCGCGGTTTTATCGGGAAAGCGGGAGTGAGCCGGCAGACGCGCGATCAGCAACTGGTCTTCGTCAACGGGCGCGCCGTAGAGAATCCGGTACTCAGCGCGGCTTTGCGCGAAGGGTATCACACGGCCCTGATGAAGGGTCAGAATCCGGTTACCTTCCTGTTTGTCGACCTCGATCCGGGCGCGGTCGACGTGAACGTTCACCCCGCCAAGCGCGAAGTCCGCTTCCGCGAACCGAGCGCTGTGCGCGAAGCGATCGTGGAAGGCATTCAACGCACCCTGGAGAGCGATCGGACCGATTGGCAGCAACAATTCCGCGCGCCCGCCTTGCCTGCGCCCGCAGTGGATGACCCAAGCCGTACCGCCCCCGCGACGAACGCGATTCCTAGGGCGCCCGGATCTCCCGAAACGGCGCATGGCGAACTGCCTAATCTCACGACCGACTTCAATCTGCGTGGTCAGCGTTCCATCGAGTACACGCCGCCCCCTCGCATTGTCATTCCGCCCGTTTCCGCGGAACCGCCGGAGGCCAGACCGGAGCGAGCGCGTCAGTCCGAAAACTTCCAGATCATCGGCGTGCTCAACAAGCTCTATGTCCTCATGGAGAACGCCGACGGCCTCGTGCTGGTCGATCAGCACGCCGCGCATGAGCGCATTCTCTTTGAAGAATTGCGCCGCCGCATGGAGGAACAGGGAGTCGTCTCGCAGCGATTGTTGCTTCCCCAGACATTCGATCTGACCCCGCGCGATGCCGAATGGGTGGAGCGCAACCTGCCTGTCCTGCAAAAAATGGGAATCGGCCTCGAGGAATTCGGCCCGAACACATTCAAAATCGACAGCCTGCCCGTGTTCGTTTCGGCGCCGGACGCCGCTCAATTCATGCGCGACGTGATCGACGAACTGAAAAGCGCGAGCAACAGCAGTTCCCCCCTTCGCCTGGGTGAAGATATGATTGCCAAAACGGTCTGTCGCCATGCGGTCAAGGCGAACGACCCCTTGCGTTACCCGGAATTAGAGAAGCTCATTCAAGATTTGCTGCGGTGCGATTTGCCCTACTGCTGCCCGCACGGTCGTCCCACCATGATCCAAATCTCCCACCTGGAACTGGAAAAAAAATTCGGCAGGAAAGTGTGAATGTTGTATCACCTTCTGCCGCCACGCCCCCTCCACTGTAACCGAGACCCGTCATGCGAATACTAATTACAGGGATCTGTGGATTCGTCGGGAGTACTCTGGCCCGCGGATTGCGAGATCATTACGAAAACGCGGAAATCCTGGGTTTTGACAGCTTCGTTAGGCCGGGCAGTGAACTTAATCGACAGGCCCTGCGTGAGGCGGGGATCAACGTGGTCCATGCCGACATGCGGACGGCTAGCGACATGGAGGCGCTTCCCAGCGTCGATTGGGTCATCGACGCAGCCGCCCGCCCGAGCGTTTTGGCTGGCGTGGACGGGCGTATCACGAGCCGCCAATTGGTGGAGCACAATTTAGGCGGCACGACCAATATCCTGGAATACTGCCGGCAAAGAAAAGCGGGGCTGACTCTGCTCAGCACGAGTCGCGTCTATTCCATCCCGCCACTCAGTAATCTGCGTGTCGAGGAAGTTGGGCAGGCCTATCGACCCGCACGTGACCAGCAATTCCCTTCGGGCGTATCAATGGACGGCGTGAGTGAGGAGTATTCGACGGCTGCGCCTATTTCTCTTTACGGCAGCACCAAGCTGGCCTCGGAATGTCTGGCTCTTGAGTATGGTGAGACTTTCGGATTTCCCGTCTGGATTAACCGGTGCGGTGTTCTGGCTGGAGCCGGTCAGTTCGGTCGGGCGGACCAGGGTATTTTCAGTTTTTGGATAAACGCCTGGATGCGAAATCGTCCCTTAACTTACATCGGCTTTCAGGGCCGGGGCTATCAGGTGCGCGATTGTCTTCATCCGCGAGATCTGGTCGCGCTCCTCCACGCGCAGACGAACGCGACCACCTCCGAGCAGAGGATTTTTAACCTCGGCGGCGGTGTGACGAATTCCATGTCTCTCGCGCAGTTGAGCGACTGGTGCATCAAAAAATTCGGGGCAAGAAAAGTCGCTGCGGATCTGGAGCCACGGAGATTCGACATCCCCTGGATGGTGTTGGACAGCCATCGGGCATCCAGGCAATGGAAGTGGAAGCCCGCGACCCCGTTGGAAAAAATTCTGGAAGAAATTGCGGAACACGGGAGCCAACACCCGGATTGGTTGGAACGGTCGAGTGGATAGCAGTTGTGTGATAAATTCTGCACTGGTGGAAATTCAGAGAGTTAATGTCCTCGGCGTCGGCGTCAGCGTCCTCGACCAGGATAGGGCTCGCGAGTTCCTCTTCGACGCTGTCCGGCAGGGAAGACGGGGGTACGTGACGGTCGCGAATGTTCACAGCGTCAGCGAAGCGCAGAACGATCCCGAACTGAAACGCATCTTGAACGAAGCTCTCCTAACGACCCCGGACGGCATGCCGCTCGTTTGGATGGGACGTTTGCAAGGTCACCGGTCGATTCGGCGTGTTTATGGACCCGACCTGCTGCTCAATCTGTGCAGCCATTCGAGTTCCGCCGAGTTCAGTCACTTTTTTTTCGGGGGTAAGCCGGGAGTGGTGGAAGAATTGGTGCGGAACCTCAAAAAGCAATTTCCCGCGCTCCGCATAGCGGGCACCTACACGCCGCCCTTTCGGCCTTTGTCCGAGGACGAACGGCAAACGCTTCAAGAGCTGGCGCGCGAGGCCAAACCGGACTTCTTCTGGGTGGGAATCGGGATGCCCAGGCAGGAGAAGTTCATGTTCGAATACCTGCCGATTCTGGCGGAAGCCAAAATATTTATCGGGATTGGGGCAGCCTTTGATTTCCTGGCCGGCCGGGTTCGGCAGGCTCCGCGCTGGATGATGCGTCTGGGATTGGAATGGCTCTTTCGACTTTGCCAGGAACCGAAGCGTCTCTGGCGTCGTTATCTCATCTACAACCCCCTCTTTATTCTTCGCGCTCTCCGCCAACTGCTGGATGCGCGAAAATATCCTCTACCCGCGACCTCTGGCTCGATGCCCGCGCCATGACGCGTTATGCTGGGGCAGGCGCGGACAAATCCGACTGTCTCTAATTGCCGGGAGTTGAGCGTAATCGTACACTTGGCCTTGTGAGAGAACAGATCCGGGAGTTGGGAGAGCTTATGCGGGCCTTTTTAGCCTGGAGCCGTCGCGACTCATGGGCCGCCCTTCTCCTGGCCTTGGTCGTTGGCATACTCGTTTATTTTTTTGGCGTCCTGCGGCTTTATACCATCCACACGCAGGCCATCTGGTCCTGGGCGTGGATGCGTTTCCTTCCACAGTACAATCAAGAGCACAGCAAGCTCATTCCTTTAATCATAATCCTGCTCCTCTGGTACCACCGCGACAGGATTCGCAAGGCGGCGAAGGTGGGTAGCAACTGGGGACTGCTGCCATTGGCATTTGGCATTGGCGCTTACATTATTGGAGCACGCGCTCTGCAGCCGCGCGTAGCCATTTTCAGCTTTCCTTTTCTGGCTCTGGGCGTCGTTTGGTTTCTGTGGGGAAAACAGGTAGCACGCATTCTTCTTTTCCCCATCTCGCTGATTTTTTTCATGATCCCGCTGGGAGCGATTGAGCAAATGACCTTCCAACTGCAGTTCCTAATTGTTCACATCGTCAGTGTCCTGAGTCGCCTCTCCGGAATCGCGGTCTATTCAATCGGCACATCGATTCGTCCCATGACCGGCGACTGGGGCTTTGAAATAGTGGAAGGGTGCAGCGGGATCCGCTCGCTCATCGCCATCATCATGGTCACGGCGCTCTATGTTCACATCTCTCAACCCACCCTCTGGAAGAAGGCTATCATTCTGTGTTTTTCCATCCTCTTCGCCATCATCGGCAATGCCGGACGAATTTTTACGATCATTGTTTTGGCTCACTTCGGTTTTCCCAAGTTTGCCGGTGGCATGTATCATGACTGGTCCAGCCAACTCATTTTTTTCCCGGTCGCGTTATTGAGCATGTTTGGGTTCGCCAAGCTGCTCGACCTGCATCTCGGTAAGTCACCCGTGCGTGGGCAACCGGAAGGCCAGGGATGAATGATTAGAAGGTTGGCCCTCCTCGTGCTCGCGCTTGGCCTCGGTTTAGGGGCGGTTTTTTTTCTCCCAGCCTCGAGTAAATCAGAGCCGGTTGGGATCAAACTGGCATTGCCCGATTTTGTGGGAGGTTGGTACGGCGTGGATCAACCTGTGACGCAGCAGGAACGGGAAATTCTGGCGGGCGATACCGAGTTTGCGCGCAAAGAGTATACGAACGGGGCAGGCGACTCGATCTTTGCTTCCATTGTCCTGTCGGGTCATGATTTGGATAACAGCATCCATCGCCCCGAACGGTGCCTGCCTGCCCAAGGGTGGACTATCACCAATTCGAGAAAGCTGCGGGTCGCTCTGCCGAATGATGGTGGCCTCGACATCACGCGGCTGCAAAACGTGCGGGAGGTAGCTGCTCCCAGTGGAAAAATGGTGCCGATTTACAATTTGAATTATTACTGGTTTGTCGGATACCACCATCTGACGGCCTCGCATATCGAGCGCACAATTCTCGATATTCAGGATCGTATCTTGAAAGGGTATAACCAACGGTGGGCCTACATTACCATCACCTCGGAAGTGACGGATCGGCGGACGCGGTTTGGCCGGTCCGAAAGTCAAACCGACGTGATTCTGCAGGATTTTATCCGGCAACTTTTCCCGAAAATTGAAGAGGCTACCGAGCCTGCTCCGGTCGCACGAATATCTGAAAAGCCATCAAAGTTTGTGTCACTTGGAAATGGTTTTCCCTAATGTAGTTCCTGATGTCGCCGTGAGGGTCGTAGATGTCCGGTTTGGAAAGACAGATGAGATCCGGGACCGGCGACGCCGGGAGTGAGGTATCCACGGAGCGAAGAGTGAGATCAGCCGAAGTCAACGGGAGGTTGTAATACGCTGCGGTCGCTTCGTCCGCCAGCCACCACACCTTCTCCCTGGCCTCAAGGGCGGTGCGCGCCAGTGCCGTTGCCGTACGGTAGTCATCCCGACCGTGTCTCGATGCGAAACGAATCTCCAACGCCGAGAACAATAAAACAACAAGGGCGCCTGCGGTGGCGAATCGACCGAAGCTACCTTTGGCGCTGGTTAGGCGCTGAATGCCAAGCGCTTCCCACGCCAACAGAAAAGGCAGCAGTGGCATGAAGTGTCGGCCAAGCAGGCGCATATGCATGGAGACGCCTGCCAGGATGAGGAGTGCCGCAGGGACAGCCACGCAAGCGCCGAAGAAAACGAGGTCTCGCCCTGTGGTTTTATCCCGCACATAGGAAAGAGCGGACCCAAAAATAGCAAGGACCGCAATCAATCCCAGG
The DNA here is from genome assembly GCA_038226905.1 of Chthoniobacterales bacterium. Taxonomy (GTDB): domain Bacteria; phylum Verrucomicrobiota; class Verrucomicrobiia; order Chthoniobacterales; family UBA10450; genus JBBRDU01. Next base: position 14,010 of record JBBRQE010000071.1, read on the forward strand.
GTGAGGGCCGGGGCGTTGGCCAGCAGACATTTTAATCCCTCTGCCCGCAACAAAAGTCGGCCCGGACCGAGCCCGGCCAAGCCGAGCAACTCATAAAGGACAAATCCGAGCGTGGCGAATCCGGTGCGGCCAACGTCGGAGGCGCGCGCGCCAAGTTTAATCGTCCACAGATAATAGACACCGAATACCGCCACCGCCACCGCCAGGAGCAGGGAGGAAAGCCAGAAGCGCCGGATCGTTTGCAGAGCAGATCGAAAACCGCTCCAGTAAGCAAAGGCCATGATTGCGCCGAGGGCCCAGGGGACCGCAATCAGACTGGTTGCGCACATCCCGGCAATGGCCAGACAAAAGCAGTGAAACCAGGTGGCGGAGCCAAGGGCAAGCTGTGGTTGACTGCGCAGGCGCAGCAGACAGGCGGTCGTTAGGGCAGAAAAAGCGAACAGAACGATGTAGGGCCGCGCTTCACTGACATAGTACCACAGGAATGCATTGGTGAGAGCGAGAAGCGTAACGGAGATTTGCGACCGTCTGTTTTTCGGGAAACTCCCGGCAAGCGCCATGACTCCCACGACGAACCAAGGAAGATTGGAGGCCCTCAGCGCAATCTCAGAAGACCCGAAAATCTTTTCCCAGCCCCAAAGATAAAACAGCTGAAAGATCAGCTGGAGGTTGGAATTGCTCTCGGCCCGCATGCCATGCCACCATCCCGCCAGGGTTGGTTGCGTCGCTTTGATGGCGGCGGCGCCTTCGTCGATCCAAAAACTTTGATTGGTAATGGCGAATGCGCCTACCGCTAACGCGGCCAGGCAAATGGTCAGGAAATAGGTCTGATTTCGCACCGCGATCTTCTCTACACCATAGGCACGTCTTTACTAGTGGGGGCGTTTGGGGTTGCTTCTTTCGTATGCCTGTCGATTCGCCTTCAGTGAGCCCGCCACTCTGTGTCGATTTAGACGATACTCTGATCAGGACAGACCTGTTTCACGAGACCTTATTCCTGGTCCTCAAGCGCACCCCCCAGGCACTCTTCCTGATTCCCTTTTGGCTTCTGAAGGGCAAGGCATATCTCAAGCGGCAACTGGCCTTGCGCGCGGAAATGGAAATCGCCAACCTGCCTTATCGGACGGAGCTGATTCAATATTTGAAGGAAGAGCAACAAGGCGGTCGTCATCTTGTGCTCGTGACCGCCGCCGACCAATTACTGGCCGAGAGAATCCAGGGACATCTCCAACTCTTTGGCGATGTCCTGGCCAGTAATGGGCATTTGAATTTGAGAGGCGCGGGTAAAGCGAAGTTGCTGGAAGAGAAATTTGGCCGCCAGCAATTCGATTACGCGGGAGATTCCCGGACAGATTTCGCGGTGTGGCGATCGGCCCGGCGGGCCATTGTTATTTCTGACAGTAAACGATTTATCCGGGCCGTCGCAGCGTTCGTCCCCGTGGATAAAGTATTTGCGAAGACTCGCGGCGGCCTGCCCACACTCCTAAAGGCAGGCCGGCCGCATCAATGGGCGAAAAATCTGCTCGTTTTCGTCCCTGTTATCACTTCACACAAGATAACGGACCCGCATGTTCTTGGGCAGGGCGCGCTGGCCTTCCTCAGCTTCAGTTTTATTGCTTCTGCCGTTTATTTGTTGAATGACCTGCTCGATCTGGAGGCGGACCGGACGCATCCCACCAAGCGAACGCGGGTCCTGGCGGCGGGTCGACTGTCCATCCTCTCGATGCTCGTCTTATGCGTCCTGCTGCTGGGGGCCGGCACGCTGCTGGGCTTTTCTTGTGGAAGAGTGTTTCTCGGTCTGGTCAGTATTTATTTGGCCGGTAACATTGCCTATTCCGTCTGGTTAAAACGCATTCCAATGTTGGATGTTGTCATTCTCGCCTGCTTTTACACGTTGCGACTGCTGGCCGGCGGCGCCGCCACCGGGATCGGTTGCTCCGATTGGTTGCTGGCCTTCTCCGTGTTTTTCTTTTTCTGCCTTGCCCTGGTCAAACGCTACTCGGAATTACGCGAGCTCTCGCCCGCTATCGTGGCAGGAGCCGCCGGTCGCAATTATGTGGCTACGGACATTGAGGCAATCGGAACATTCGGAGTAAGTAGCGGATTGATTTCCGTCCTCGTTCTCCTCCTTTACGTGATGAGCCCGGAGGTCCGGATTCTTTATCTGCACCCGACCGTCCTGTTGTTGCTTTGCCCTCTTTTCCTCTACTGGATTACACGGCTGTGGTTCAAGGCCAACCGGGGTGAAGTGCCACAGGATCCGGTAGTTTTCGCGCTGACCGATCGGACGAGTTACATCGCCGGTCTACTTGCAGTGTTTGTGCTCTACGCGGCCACCATTTAGCCGATCAGGCTGGTCGGGGCCTTGTTAGGCACTTCGCAAATGGCCAAGTACTGAAGCCGCCGGCCGAAGAGGAAGTTGAAGCCTGTGGGGTAGAGATCGATGGAAGGATGGACGTCTAAAGGAATGAGCCCCGCGCCGCGAATAGCGGAGTTCCACTCTTTCGGTGTGTTATAACGATAGAGACACTTGACGCCGTAGGGAGCGTTGGCCGCCCAGTCGATGAAACACACGCGCTGCCTGGCCAACGGTCCGGAAATTTGATGATCCTTGATGACGACACAACGCCGGCTTACCCGTGTACATTCGCCGAGGAGGGCGCCGGGATCGTTCTCGTGATGGAGAACATCGGCTACGATGACCACATCGAACGTCTTATCGGGAAAGGGAAAC
>JBBRQE010000072.1:0-16675 GCA_038226905.1 Chthoniobacterales bacterium
CCAACGCGGCCATCGCCGCGAATGTGGAACAGTTCCGCAAGAGTCTTATTCCGACGCGGGAGTCCAAATCATTCCGGCCGGCCGTGGTGGGATTGAATGATGGCAGTGAGCAGGCCCAGTTTGTGGCCCAACGAATTCTCGAGCTGCGCGATGAAGATGTTAATCTGAGCGATATCGCGGTCCTTTATCGCGCTCATTATCACGCGATTGAGTTACAGCTGGAACTTTCGCGGCGCGGGATTCCCTATCAAATCACGAGCGGCATCCGTTTTTTCGAGCAGGCCCACATCAAAGACGTCGTCGCGTTTATCCGGCTGGTGGCCAATCCGCGCGACGAAGTGGCTTTCAAACGGATGGTCAAATTACTGCCCGGGGTGGGCAACCGCAGTGCCGATAATTTTTGGAGCGCCTGGGAAAAGTCGATGGGCACTCCAGCCGGGGTGACGGAAGCCGGATCGGAAAGTGTAGCAACTTCCACCGGACTCAGCGGTCCCGCTTACCAATTCGGCGCCGGGTTACGCGCCATGACTCCTCCGGCGCGGTCCAGGAAGTCGTGGGAACAATTGGCCCACACGCTGGACGAAATCGCACCGGAAGGACGGGCCAATCCTCCCTCGGCCATGATTACCTCTGTGGTGGAAGCGATTTACGACGACTACGCCAAGGTCAACTTCACCAACTACGAGCTGCGCAAGGAAGACCTGAACCAGTTGGCTGCTTTCGCGCGGCAGTTCAAGGATGTGCACGAGTTTCTGTCGCAACTGGCTCTGATCAGCAACCTCGACGCGGAAGCCACCCCAAATCAGACGGCCGACAAGGAATCGGTCAATCTCTCCAGCGTCCATCAAGCCAAGGGCCTGGAGTTTCATACCGTCTTTGTTATCTGGTTAACTGACGGAATGTTTCCGAGCAGTCGATCGCTCGATACGCGCGAAGCGCTTGAAGAAGAACGGAGACTCTTTTACGTGGCGGTGACGCGGGCGCGCGATGAACTGTATCTCACCTTCCCGCACATGCGCCTGAACGCCGGTTACGGGGACGTCTTTCAACGTCCGTCGCGCTTTCTCAAGGAAATCCCGAGCGCGCTCCTGGAAGACTGGCAGGTGCGCAGGGGTTGATTTTTCTGGTGGCGAAAAAATTTAATGATCAGGAAATTAGGAAGAAGACGGACGGATTCACGGGGTCAAAAGGATTAAAGAAAAACTGCCAGGCCTCTCTCCCATCCTGGAAATCCTGTTAATCCTGTCTAAATATTCATCCTCCAAATCAGCGTTTGCTTCATGGAATTGTCACCCGAAAAAAAGATCGCCGGTATCCTCGCGCCGCTCTTTGCACTGCGCCGGGATGGCGATCTGGGAATTGGCGATACGGCGGCTTTGCGCGACTTCATCGACTGGGCCAGAGATAGCGGATTTAAGCTCGTCCAGATATTGCCCATTAATGAGACGGGCGGTGATAACAGTCCGTATAACGCCATCAGCGCGATGGCCATTGAGCCCACCACGCTGCATCTGGAGCCCGGGTCGCCCATTGATTTGAGCAAGGAAGACTTCGAGGCAGTCACTGGAGCGGCCCACCTCGAGAGGTTGCGCAAGGGAACGGTTAAACATGCGCGGGTTAAAAAATTGAAGCGCGCTTTATTGGAAAAAGCTTTCGCCCATTTTTCCACGGAGGCCAGTGCGGAGCGACGCGCGCAGTTTGATGCTTTTCGCGAAGGCGAAAGCAGTTGGCTGGAAGACTACTCCCTCTTTCGCGCCCTCATGGAGGAAAACAAAGGGAGCGAAGCGTGGGACCATTGGAAGCCGGAGCAACGCTCCATGGAAAGCGCGCGGGCCTGGTTGAGTGAACTGCGCCGGGACCGGGCGGCCAAGTTCGAGAAACGGCGCGCTTTCTTCGCCTACGTCCAATGGCTTGCCTATGAGCAATGGTGCGCGGTCAAAGCCTACGCGGAAGAGCGCGGAGTTGCCCTGATGGGTGACGTTCCTTACGGGGTGAGCTATTACAGCGCTGACGTTTTCGCGCAGCCGGCCGAGTTCGCCCTCGACTGGGCGGGCGGCGCACCTCCCGAGCCCTATTTCAAAGACGATGCGTTCACCCAGAAATGGGGACAGAACTGGGGGATTCCGGTCTATCGCTGGGAGGTGATGCGCGCGAATCAATTCACCTGGTGGCGTCGCCGTGTGGGCGGAGTGAAGCGCGTTTTTCATGTGTTCCGGATCGATCACGTCCTTGGCTTTTATCGGATTTACACGTTCCCCTGGCGGCCGCAGGAGAACGGAGAATTTCTTGAGCTGGCCTGGAATGAAATGCTCGAACGGACCGGCGGACGCGCCCCGCATTTCACCCCGCGCGATGACGCCAGCATTGAAAATGGGGAGGCCAATCGACGGGAAGGCGAAGATTACCTCAGATCTATCCTGCAGGAGTGTGGGACTACTCGCATCGTGGGCGAAGACCTCGGCACGGTGCCAGATTACGTCAGGCCTAGCCTGAACTCGCTCGGCATCGCGGGGTTCAAGATTCCGCAGTGGGAGGTGCGGCACGGACGACTGACCCCCGGAAGAGAATTCGAGCGACTCTCCGTGGCCACCTACGCCACGCACGATCACAAGCCGATTCGCGCCTTATGGGAGGAATCATTCGAGCGGGAGGCCAACACCTCCGATCAGGCGCGCCAGGACCTGTGGAGGATTGCGGAGTTTGCCGAATTCCCGGACCTGAATCCCCAAACCGATTTCGACCGGGAATTTTATCCCGCGATGATGGAAGCCCTCTTTCAATGCAACGCCTGGATCGCGGTGGCGATGATTACCGATCTACTGGGACAGAGTGAACGTTTCAACGTCCCGGGCACGGCGGCGGAGACGAACTGGACTCGTCGCATGAAAATGAGTGTGGCTCGTTTGCGTTCGAGCCGAACGATGCAAACCCGGATTAACCTGGTGAAACGGTTACTGGCAACGGCCGGACGCAGCTAGCAGCCCCGCGGGCGGGCGTCCACGCCGAGTTGGCGGTCGATGGATTCGACCTTGCTCACCACGGCGTCTGTGGCAATGAATTAACATGACAACTCCGATCAAAGTCGCGGTCACCGGCGCGGCCGGGCAGATTGGTTATTCCTTACTTTTCCGCATCGCCTCCGGCGAGATGTTCGGACCGGAGCAACCGGTTGCGCTGAGTCTCGTGGAAATACCAAACGCGCTCGGGGCGTTGGAAGGAGTTGTTATGGAATTGCAAGACTGCGCTTTCCCGTTGCTCCGCTCGATTGTCCCGACAGCCGACTTGAATGAGGGATTTCGCGATGTGAACTGGGCGCTGCTGGTTGGAAGCGTTCCGCGCAAAGCCGGCATGGAACGGGGCGACCTGCTCGGGATTAACGGCAAAATTTTCATCGGCCAAGGCCAGGCCATTGCCAAAAATGCGGCGTCCGATGTGCGGACGCTCGTTATCGGGAATCCGTGTAACACCAATTGCCTCATCGCCATGAACAACGCGAAGGAGATTCCGGGCGACCGCTGGTTTGCCATGACGCGGCTGGACGAAAACCGGGCGCGCGCGCAACTCGCGCAAAAGGCCGGAGTGGAGATCACACGCGTCACGAACATGACCATCTGGGGGAATCATTCGGCCACGCAGTATCCTGATTTTTACAATGCGAAGATCGACGGACGTTCGGCTAACGAGGCGATCAGCGACGAAAAATGGCTGAAAGAAACATTCATCTCGACCGTACAGCAGCGCGGTGCCGCCATCATCAAAGCCCGCGGTCTTTCCTCGGCTGGCTCGGCCGCCAACGCCATCGTCGACTCCGTTCGCTCGCTCACCCAAGACACGCCGGGGGAGGAGTGGCACAGCGTGGCGGTATGTTCCGACGGCAGTTACGGTGTGGAGAAAGGGCTTATTGCTTCGTTCCCAATTCGTTCGCGCGGCGGCCAATGGGAAATTGTGCAGGGCGTGCCGGTTAACGAATTCAGTCGCGACCGTATCGACAAATCGGTAGCGGAATTAACGGAAGAAAAGACTCTGGTGGCCGAATTGCTAAAATAGGTGGTGTCGGCTTCCAACCGATGTTCCGGGAATGATTGTTCCCTCGTGCGATTGGATCATCGCCCTTACCTGACTTTCTCGCCGGTTAATTTCTCGAACGCTTCTACGTATTTCGCCGCCGTTTTTGCAATCACTTCGGCCGGCAGTTTGGGCCCGGGCGCTGTCTTGTCCCAATCCAGCGTCTCCAGATAATCGCGCACGAATTGTTTGTCGAAACTAGGCGGGCTCTGCCCCACCACGTATTGGTCGGCCGGCCAAAAACGGGAGGAATCAGGCGTCAGGCATTCGTCGATCAGGAACAAATCCTCGTTCATCGTACCAAACTCAAACTTCGTGTCGGCCACGATGATTCCATGCCGGGCGGCATACTCGCTTCCGGCCCGGAAGACTTTCAGACTCAGTTCACGAACCGTTTCTGCGATCTCTTCCCCCAGCATGCGACGGCAGTCGGCCATGCTGATATTAAGATCGTGCCCCTGATCATTCTTGGTCGAAGGGGTGAAAATCGGCTCGGGCAAGGGCGAGGCGAGCTGCAGTCCCGGCGGAAGTTTTTCACCGCAGACACTTTGCGATTCCTGGTACTCCTTCCAACCGGAGCCGGCCAGGTATCCACGCACCACGCACTCCACGGGCAGCGGGGTCGTTCGGCGCACCAGCATGGAGCGGCCGGCCAGTTGATCGCGGAAGGGACTGAGACGTTGTGGAAAACTGTCGAAGTCGTCCGTGATGAAATGGTTTTCGGGTTCGACGAACCGTTGAAACCAAAAGGCCGAGATCTGGTTCAGCACGGCGCCTTTCCCGGGAATCGGGTCGGGCAAAATTACATCAAAGGCCGAAAGCCGATCGGTCGCAACGAAGAGCAGAATATCGCCGAGATCAAAAACTTCGCGGACCTTGCCGCTGCGCAAGTGCGGGATCCCGGGGAGAGCAATGGAGGAAAGCGCGGGTTGCATCCGAAAAGGCTCAACGCTCAACGCCCAAGTTTCAACGTTCAACTGAGAATCTTCGTTCGCGTTGAACGTTAGACGTTTGGGCCCATTCGGCTTGCGCTCAGGGCAGGCTGCTGGACGTTATCGGCTTCCTATGGCCGGCCTTGTTATCAAACCGCGCGCCCGCATTCTGCATGGGCACGACTGGGTCTTTACCAGCGAAGTGCTAAAGGCTTTCGGCAAACCGGCGGATGGAGATGTCATCTCCCTCAAGGATGGCCGCGATCATTTAATCGGCAGCGCCATTTACAATTCCAAATCGCAGATTGTGGCGCGCCGTTTTTCCCGGCGCAAACAGGATCTCGACCTGGATTTCTTCAAGCGCCGCATTGAACAAGCGGCCGAGTACCGCGCCCGCCGCCAGATTGATCCCCGTCTCTGCCGCATTGTCTGGAGTGAAAGTGACGGCTTACCCGGAGTCATCATCGATCGATACGGCGACTATGTGGTGTTGCAGACGCTCACCCTGGCCATGGATCTGAGGAAAGCGTTGATTTTGCAGGCGATCAAAGAGGTGCTGGGCCCGGTCACGGTGATCGAGCGCAACGACGCCGCGGTGCGAAGAGCGGAAGGGATGGAGCTGCAAACGGGCGTGCTGGAGGGCGCCGCGCCGTCGGCGCCTCTGGTGGTGCAAATTAGCGGCCCGCGCCACTGCCCGTCCCTCCAGTTGGAAGTAGATCTTTTGCACGGACACAAGACCGGTCTTTATCTGGATCAATTGCCCAACTATCCAGTGGTGGCAGAGTACGCCACTGGCCGCCGCGTGCTCGATTGTTTTGCCAGTCAGGGCGCTTTTGCTCTGACCTGCGCGCAGGCGGGCGCCAGCGAAGTAACAGCCGTGGAAGGAAGCGCCGAAAGCATCCTGGCGGGCCAGCGCAACGCCACGCGCAACGCGCTCTCCGTGCAATGGGTGGAAAAAGATGTCTTCCAATTCCTGCGCGCGGCCGAGAAAGGGGAGAGTCAGTACGATTTGATCATTCTCGATCCGCCCTCCTTCGCCAAGAGCAAGGGAAGTTTGCATGACGCCATGCGCGGCTATCGCGAACTCCATGTGCGCGCCTTTCAACTTCTCTCCAAGGATGGTCTGCTCGCGACCTTTTCCTGTTCGCATCACGTCAACGAGAGTCTCTTTTCCGAAACGATCACGGAGGCCCTGGTGGACGCGAGACGTTCGGCTCGCCGGCTGCGCCGATTCGAACAGGCTTCCGATCATCCCGTGCTCCCCACTCTTCCGGAGACCGAATATTTCAAGGGCGTCCTCCTTGAGATGATGCCGGGACGTTAAGTCAACGGGAGCGACGACCGCTGCACAGTGTCGCGCTGGCGGGGTGGATCGACCTCTCCGAGGGCGACCTGAGACCTTGCGCAGCGCGACTCCGCACGTCATCCGCTCGGCCTGTCGACCTCAGCATCGCGCTCGGAGATCGCGATCATCTTGTTTTTCGCAAAGTTCGGGCCGGAAAAATCTGGAATTCTGGCGACGCGTAATTAAGGTGGCCTACAGCGGCGAATCAGACAGCGGCGAGCGGTGCGCGAATGCGAAAGTTTATCATGGCAGAAAAAATTCGACCAATTGAACAAATGCTCGAACTAAACCAGGACTCGATGAGTCCAGAGCATCTTGACTCGCAGGTCCAGAGGGCCCAGGAAGCGTTGCTCTCTCTGAAACGCCAGCAGGATCAGATTGAAAAACAGAAGCGCGAGCTGGAAGAACTGAGCCGCCGTCAGGAAGAACTGGAGAAAGGCCGCTCGGAAATGAGCGACAAACTCACCCGTTCGCTCGTGATTCTGGAGCGGGAAGCTTATGACACGCAAAAAAAACTCGAGCACCTGCGCGCCACCCGGGAGAGTTTTGGGCAGCATTTGGAAATGATTGAGGCGATAGATCCCAAGAGCTGGAATCCGGCCGAATTACACAAGGAATTGAGCCGCTCTCTCAGTACGGTGGAGGATGCGCGTACCGAGTTTAGCCAGCAGCGCAGCCGTCTGCAGGCGGCGGACGAGGCGGACGGCGAGGTTTCGCTGCCCGACGCGGCGCGCGACGTAGTGGATTTGAACAACGGCGGCCGCCCTTTCTTCCAGTGGGTCCAAATCGGTTTCGCTGTCACCCTCCCGCTCATCATTTTCGGATGCGTCGCCCTCGTCCTGTTCATGTGGCTGGCCTCCAAGCCCTGATTGCTTTTCATGTTCCGGCGTTCGCGAAAATCAGATACCACGCTGGATCACAGCAGGGAGGAACTGGCCCTGCGGGAGTCGGAGCTCCGGCAAAAGATGGAGAAGCTGGAGCAGATGATTGCGGATGCTCCCCGGGTGGCCGAAGAAATGGGGCGGCAACAGCGGGAAGAATTACTGACCAGAGCCAATGAAGGAAGAAGCCGCCTCGACGTGGCTATTTCGCTGACCGACAAACGCTATGGCGAAGAAGTAGGCGGAGGACGCCGCCGCGGAGCCATGCGCAAGCAGCGTCGGGAAGGACGCATCATTTTTATCGTCCTCCTCATTGCCCTGGCTGGCGCCATCGTCTGGCTGGTGACCCACCTGCAGAAGTTCTGATCGATCGACCATGAGCGAATCAGCCGGGCTCGACGTTGGCTATATCGCAAAACTGGCGCGTCTCAATCTCACGGAAGAGGAGACGACCGTGTTTGCGCAACAACTGGGCGATGTTCTGAAATACGTGGCTCAGTTGAGCGAAGTCGACATCACTCAGGTTGAGGCGGCCACGCAGGCCGCTCCCATGTGCAATGTTTTTCGTGAAGACGAAGCACGCGATTGGTTTACGACGGAAGAGGCATTGCGCAATGCGCCGCAGCAACGCGAGCATCTTTTTATTGTCCCGAAGGTTTTGGAATGACCGGCAGTGATTTGCCGTCGCTCAGCATCGCGGACCTGCGGACGGTCCTTCGTCGGAAAGAAGTTTCGCCCCTGGAGGTGCTGGATTCGCTGCATCGCCGCATCGGGCAGGTCGACCAAAAAATAGACGCTTACCTTTCCCTGGATTACGAGAAGGCTGCGCAAGAAGCGGAGCGCGCCGACGTCAATCTGCCGCTGGGCGGCGTACCCATCGCGGTAAAGGACATCATCAATGTAGGGGGACAACCGTGCACCTGTGCCTCGAAGATTCTGGCCGGTTACCGGGCGCCCTACGATGCCACCGTCATTCAAAAATTGCGCGAAGCCGGCGCCATTCCTTTCGGAAAAACCAACATGGACGAGTTCGCCATGGGGTCGTCCACGGAAAACTCCAGCGTAAAACCGACGCGAAATCCGTGGGACCTGGCGCGCGTCCCCGGAGGATCGAGCGGCGGATCGGCTGCGGCGGTAGCGGCTGACCAGGCCTTCGGCGCACTCGGCACCGATACGGGCGGATCGATCCGCCAACCCGCCGCGCTCTCCGGCGTGGTCGGATTGAAACCCAGCTATGGGCGCGTTTCGCGTTTCGGTGTCGTGGCTTTCGCCTCCTCCCTGGATCAGGTGGGACCACTGACCAAAACGGTGCGCGACTCCGCCTTGCTCATGAACGCGCTGGCGGGACACGATCCGCGGGACTCGACCTCTCGCAACACGCCCGTGCCTGATTACACGGCTGACCTGGGCCGTGATCTGAGGGGCCTGCGCATTGGCCTGCCTGCGGAATACATGGTCGAAGGAATCGATCCCCAGGTTAAAAATGCGATCGACGCGTCGGTTAGGCAACTACAGTCGCTCGGTGCTGAGATTGTGGAAGTCAGCCTCCCTCATACGGAGCAGGCGGTGGCCGTCTATTACATCATCGCTACGGCCGAAGCGTCGGCCAATCTGGCCCGGTTCGATGGAGTTCGTTACGGACATCGTGCGAAGGACGCCCGCGATATAACTGATTTCTACGGACGAACCCGCGCGGAAGGGTTCGGAGCAGAAGTGAAACGCCGGATCATTCTTGGCACTTATGTGCTGAGCTCCGGCTATTACGATGCCTACTATTTGCGCGCGCAGAAAGTGCGGGAGTTGATTCGGCAGGATTTCACTCGCGCGTTCGCCCAAGTCGACCTTTTGCTTTCTCCCACTTCGCCCATTCCAGCCTTTCGTTTGGGAGAACGCATGGCCGATCCGCTGCAAATGTACTTGGCCGACATCTTTACGATCGCGGCCAATCTGGCTGGAATTTGCGGCATGAGCGTGCCCTGCGGATTTGCCGAGACCGACGAGGGCAAGCGGTTGCCCATCGGCCTGCAGTTTCTCGGCCAGGCCTTCCAGGAAGCCCGCCTCCTGCAGGTGGCGCATGCCTACGAGCAGAGCACCGACTGGCATAAGGCGCGTCCGTCCTTTTAAGGCTGCCTAACGATGCCTCCAGGCTGTGGCTTGTTCGTGCTGTCGCGTCCTACGTCGAAATTCGGTGTCATTGTGGTCCGATCGTCGGGAGTGTGAAGAGTGAATAATAAACTGACTCGTCGCGCCTTCGTGCGGGCGAGTGCCCTGGCCTCGCTCGGACTCGCCCTGCCTCCCACGCTGCGTGGACAGGATGCCAGACTGCCTCGCAAACCCAATCTGATCGTGTTGCTGCCCGATCAGCTGCGTAACGACATGCTGTCTTGTTACGGAGGTCGTCATGTCGTGGCGCCCAGCCTGGACAAGCTGGCCTCGCAATCCTTCGTTTTCCAGCAAGCCTATGTCACACAGCCCATCTGCGCGCCCTCGCGCTCATCGCTCATGACGGGAACGTGGCCGCACACCAACGGATGCACCAACAACGAAGCCACGCTCGCCCCGCACTACCCTTGTTTGCCGGAAATGCTGGGCGATTCCGACTACGCCTGGGGCTACATGGGCAAATGGCATCTGGGCGATGAATTATTCACGCAGCACGGATTCAACGAATGGATCTCTATCATGGACGGGCCCGACGAAACGAAGCCCAGTCCGGGGCGTGATCCCGGCGCCATCAGCGATTACAGTAAATTTCTTTTCTCGCGCGGACTTAAACCCCAGGCCAAACGCTCCCGCTCTTATTTTAGCAGAGGCTACGCGACGCGCGCTCCCATCGAACTTTCCAAGCCGAAGTTTCTCGAGCTGAAAGCCTGTGATTTTTTAGAGCGCCATCAAAAAGATCCCTTCGTCCTGTTCGTGGCCTTCTTCGAACCCCATCCTCCCTATACTGGCCCGCTCAATGATTTTCATCCGTTAAGCGAGGTCGATCTCGAACCGACTTTCGGTCATCGCTTTGGTCCGGATATTCCATTGCGCTATCGTTTGCGACAACAGCGGAGCGAAAAGGGCTTCGGGACGAAAGCGGCCGGACATCTGGCCGTAAAACGCAAATACATGGGCCTCGTTACCGAGGTGGACCGAAGTATGGGCGCCATTCTAACCAAACTCGAGCAGTTGGGATTGGCCGATAACACTATCGTGGTACACACGAGCGATCATGGAGACATGATGGGAGCGCACAATCTCTTCGGGAAAGAAGTGCTCTTTCAGGAAGCGGCGCGCGTGCCCCTGCTCGTGCGCATGCCGGAGCAACGGCGCAGCGCCAACATTAACGAGCCCTTCAGTCACATCGATTTCGCGCCCACCGTGCTCGATTTGCTCGGGAAAGGTTCCCACCAACAATGTGCCGGCAAAAGCCGCGCGGCCGTGCTCCATGGCGAACCGATGCCGGCGGAGCTGGCTCACATGGAATGGGCCTTCAAACCCTACAAGGTAAAATCATCCGAGCTTAAGTGGGGAAAAGCGGCTAATCAGGCGGCTCTCCATGAGACGACGCGGGCGGTCGTTTCCCCGGAGGGATGGAAACTTTGCCTGCGCGATTTGGATAAAAACGAACTCTACAATTTACGGGCAGACCCGCGCGAGGAGCACAACCTTTATGGCCGGGCCGAGTACAACGAGATCGTCACGCAACTGCGCGACAAGATTTTGGCCTGGCAGGAGACGGTGAGCGACACCGTCAAGGTGTAGAGCGTGATGAGATGGAGCCGACGACGAGATTCGAACTCGTGACCTACGGTTTACGAAACCGTTGCTCTACCAACTGAGCTACGTCGGCGCTTTGGGCTGGCCAAGATGGCATCCAACGGGGCTCGACACAAGCGGGCGCGGAGCTAAAAACTGACTCCGTCCCGCCTGGGCTAAGCGGCAGTTGCGACAACATCAACTCCTTGGCACCGTCTGCTACCCCATTTCGCCATGAGCCGCCTGGACCAGATATTGCAAGTCAAACGCACGGAGATCAAAATTCTCCGCCCGCAACTGGCTGAGTTACGCCGCCTCGCGCTGTTGCGAACCGATTTTCGAAGTTTTCGTTCCGCTCTGCGACGGCCCGACGGGATGGTGGCCATCATCGCCGAGGTCAAGAAAGCGTCGCCGTCCGCCGGCCTCATCGCGGAGTCGTTCGAGCCAACCAAAATCGCGCAACAATATGAGTGCGTCGGCGCGGACGGGATATCGGTTTTGACGGACGAGCAGTTTTTTCAGGGAAAACTCGCCGATCTCATCGATGTGCGCAGGACGGTCTCAAAGCCGGTCTTGCGCAAGGATTTCATCCTCGACGAAGTGCAAATTGCGCAATCGGTAGCGGCGGGAGCCGATGCCATTCTCCTGATCGTCGCCGCGCTTACCCAGGAGGAATTGGTTAGGCTGCGCGAAACAGCAGCGGCGTATCGGGTGGATACAATCGTCGAAGTCCACACGCTGGAAGAGAGGGAGCGCGCGCTGGAGGCCGGTGCCGAAATCATTGGCATAAATAATCGCGATCTCGGGACCTTCTCGGTCGATCTCTCTGTCACCGAAAAGCTGAGCCAGGAAATGCCCAAGGAAATCGTTTTAATCAGCGAAAGCGGCATCCGGAGCGCGGCTGATGTCGCGCGCCTGGCGGAATGCGACATCGACGCCATTCTGGTGGGTGAAGCGCTCATGCGTGGGCAGGTCTCCATCGAAACTCTGCGACCGCTCTAGAGGTGGCATCGGCATCTTGCCGTTGATCTTCAACGCATCGGCTGGATGCCGGTGCCACGGAGATCACCGAGTGATCACGCCGATTTCGGCCCGACGGTTTTTCGCCCAGGCGGACTCGCCGCTCCCATTATCGGCCGGCATCTCGGCGCCAAAACTGACGGTTTGAATTCGATTGGCATCGGCCCCGGCCGCGATCAAACCCTCGCGCACGGCGCCGGCGCGGCGGTCACCCAAGCCGCGGTTATATTCGGCGGTGCCACGTTCATCGGTGAATCCGGCAATGATGATGTCCGAGGAATTGCTTTGCATAAATGACGCGATCTCCTGGACTTTGCCCGTCTCGGAAGCGCGAACACTCTGGCTATCGAAATCAAAGTAAATCGGCCGAAAGCGGTTGCGTTCGACATTGCTGCCAAAGAAAGATGTCCCTTCGCGGCGCTCGGGCAGAGGCGTTCCATTGACATAATCGCCCGTGTTACCCGGGGTTTGCCCGCCGCCATTTTTGCTGCACCCGCCCGCCGCGAAAAGGATCGTGCCGGCAGCAAAAATAAAGAACAGGCGACACGAGGACCGGGCAGCCAGGAGAGCGTTGATCATGATTGCGCAGAATAGCCGCTCGCCCCGCGCGTGCAAGCCAGCCTCAATCGTGCTGCTTCGCGGCAAAGAGCCGCGCCAACGATTGCCAGATATTTCGCGCATGGGTGAGCGGTCCGGAGCGCGCTACCAGAACCGGACACTCGGCTCGATTCAAGATACTGCGCGTCAGATCGCCCATGATGAAGTGCTGGACGATGCCGCGAGATTGCGACGAACCGGCCACAATCAAATCGTAATCTCCCCGGCGCGCTTCGCGAAAGACCTCGTCGAGCACCATGCCGTGACGAATGCGCACTTCGACTGTGATGCCCAGACTCTCAAGGTCCGCTTTCTGGCGCGACAGATTTAGGCCCAATTCTGAATTCGATTCGAGCAGCCGATCCAAATCTTCCTCTCTCCGCACGAGATCGGCATACATGGCGGGCGGCTCCGCCATGACATGCAGCAGGGTGGCCGAGGCACCCGCGGCGGCCGCCAGTTTTCCCGTCAGCAAGACCGCCGCCGCGATGAATTTTTTTCCGCCCGTGCAAACGAGGAATCGCTTCAACTGCGGCCGTTCACCCGTGGCCACGAGGACGGGCGGCGAGATGGCCTTGATTACTTCGTAGGTTTTGCGGGAACGCCAATACAATCCCGTATTCCTTTTTTGCTCGGTGCCGATGACCACCAGATCGTAGGAGCTGGCCGAGGTTTCGTTGAGAATCTGCCGGATGGGATCGCCCGCGCCCACCACGATTCGAGGCGAGACCACTTCCGCGGGCAGACTCTGCAAGGACGCTTGTAAAGCTTCGCGCAAGGGCACTTCGTCCTTCGGCTCTTCGGCAATGCCGAGGAGCGTGATTTCGGCGCGACACAATCCGGCTAAAAGTCCCCCAACCCGTGTGGCCGTGTCGCCCGCGGGCATTCCGTTACTGCAAATCAGGATACGCATGGTGCTACAATTTGTGGCCGGACATCAGGGTATAGATAACGATGGCTGCGCCGATCAGAGGCAAGGGAACGAAGGCGAGACGGATTTTGGGGCCGGCGAAATACTGCGTGGAAATGGCGCCGATCTGTGCGCCCACCGCCGCCCCCGTATTCATGACCAATGCGATCAGAACATCGACGTTTCCTTTCACCGCATGGGTGAAGGTGCCGTAACTGGCAGAGAGAATAATCTCGAACAGATCCGTGCCGACCGCCAGATGGGTGGGGATTCCAAGAATGTAAACCATAGCCGGCATCCGGATGTAGCCCGCTCCGCCGCCCAAAAAACCGCTGAAGATGCCGCCAATGAACGCGACCCCCAGGATCACCCAAAGCGAAACGGCCTTCACCCCGGACACGGGCAGATTAATCATCGGCGGCAGATGCAATTTCTGGATACTGCGAGCGATATGCGAGAAGGCGGAATGGTCGCTCTTCGAGTCAGCTCGTTTGGCTTTTCTTCCCTTACTTAGAGCGTGGGTTTTCCAACTCTCCCAGCTCATAAAAGCGGAAATGCCGATGTACATGGCGATCGAGACGAGACTGACCACAAGATTCAAATTGCCGGCTCGCTTTAACATCTGAATCATTTGCGCGCCCACCTCCGCGCCGAGGATCGTCCCGCCCGCCATGATCAGCCCGAGCTTCAAGTCGACGTTGCCCAGGGCGCGGTGACGCTTCGCCGCCACGACGGATTTTCCGACTATATGGGCCAGGTCGGTGCCAATGGCGAAATTCCAGGGCAAACCCACGGCGCGCAGGGCGGGACCGGCAATAAAACTTCCACCGACCCCGAAAAAACCTCCGAGCACCCCGATCAGGAATCCGACTATGGCCAGATAGAGCGGATGAATGTGCGAATCGGAAATCGGAAAATACATCGATTTATTCCGATCGGCCGCGCAACAGCCGTAATAAAAACGTGGTAACGCTTTCCAGAAGGACCGCCTGTCCGATGATCAAGAGGATGGCCACCCCGGCATAGGTGTAGCGCCGCTGGGTTTCCAGTTGATAAAGCCAGTCCCCCAGAAAGTGGAGGACGAGGAAGAAATACGCGATTACCAGGACTGCGTAGATGGCCAGTTCGATCAGCAAGGCCTTAAAGGTGGTCGCGGTATCCTTTTTCATTCTCTCGCTGCCCGGCTCACAAACTCATCGGCTCTGGCACACCCGCTGGTTGCGCGACATCGAGGTATCATGCAAAATGCATTGCGCCAATCCGCTTTCTTCCTAACATTCTCCCTCACCAAACGGGCAATCTTATGGCAGACGCGGCAAACAAATACTCGGAAAATGTAGAGGGCAAATTCTACGTCGATGATCAATGCATCGACTGCGACCTATGCCGGGAGACGGCCCCCGCTAATTTCAAGCGGAACGACGACGGAGGGCACTCCTTTGTTTACAAGCAGGCTGAGACGCCAGAGGAAGACGCTTTGTGCAAGGAAGCGATGGAAGGTTGCCCGGTCGAAGCGATCGGCAGCGACGGCGCTTAAGGGCCGTCGTGACGATGGGCCTTGCTCGTCGACACCATGATTAATCCAGCCACCCGGCCAGTGGCGTTGACGATTGCCGGATCGGACAGTAGCGCCGGCGCAGGCGTGCAGGCTGATCTGAAGACTCTCTCCGCGCTGGGCGTTTACGGGCTCACGGCCGTTACGTGCATCGTGGCGGAGATTCCAGGGAAGGTCGCTCGAATTGAGCCGGCCAGCGCGCAAATCGTAAAGGATCAGATGGCGGTCCTTCTCCGCAACTTTCCGGTCACAGCGATCAAGACCGGGCTTCTCTATTCCGCGGAAATCATTTCGGCGGTGGTCGAAGCGTTGCCGAAGCATGTTCCGCTGGTGGTCGATCCGGTGATGATAGCGACGAGTGGCGACCGCCTCTTGCGAGCCGATGCTGTGGCCCTCTACGAGAGTGAACTGTTTCCACGTGCGAGATTGATTACCCCGAATCTGGGCGAGGCGAGCACTCTTCTCGGATGCAAGATCGAGACGGAGGAAGAGATGAGAGCGGCCGTCCAGGCGCTAGCCGACCGTTTCGGAGCGTCGGTGCTGCTTAAGGGCGGACACCTGACCGGTAATGAAGCGGCGGACCTGCTCTGCCACGAGGGGGACGTTATCCGATTCACCGCTCCTTTCGTGCGTGGGGTAAAGACCCATGGAACCGGTTGCACATACTCCGCCGCGATCACCGCTGGCTTGGCCAAGGGTCTGGACCTGTCCGAGGCCGTCGGCGCGGCCAAGAATTTCGTGACTGAATCCATCCGGAATCATTTCGAGTGGGGCGCCGTGCACGCGCTTAACCACACGGGGCAGTAGAGCGCCAGGGAATGACCGCGCCCGGAAAATTCTAGCTCTTCGCTTTCTCCCACCGCTTTAACTGCAGAGCCTGTTCGGCGGCGGCGGTCTCCGCCTGCTTTTTGTTCCGACCGCTCCCCTGCCCGAGGACGATCCCTTCCCAGATCGCCTCCACCACGAACGTCTTCTCGTGCTCCGGTCCGCTCTGCGAGATGACCTCATAACCCGGGCTGCTCAGCGAGATGCTTTGCAGCAGTTCCTGCAGCTCGCCTTTGGGATTGATATCGATCGGCTCTTCGTCGATCTGCGCGAGATCACCCTTGGCCTGTTCCAGGATAAACGTGCGCGCCGCTTCGAGGCCGCCATCCAGATAAATCGCCCCGATTAACGCCTCAAAGGCATCGCCCAGGGTGGAAGAACGTTCCCGTCCGCCGCTGGCCTCTTCACCGCGGCCCATCGCCAAATAAGAACCAAGCTCCAGAGCAGCCGCATAGGTCTTAAGCGTGTCGCGCGAGACAAGGCGCGATCGCAGTTTGGTCAGGCGGCCTTCCGCTTCCTCATCAAAATGGCGGAATAACCTTTCCGTCATGACGAGTTGGAGCACGGCGTCGCCTAAAAATTCGAGCCGCTGATTATCCAGATGGTCGCGTTGCCCTTCGTGCCCGACGCTCGGGTGCGTTAACGCTTCCGCCAGCAACAGCGGGTTCTGGAACTTGTAGCCGACGCGTTCTTCAATCGAAATCACAGTCCGCGCTTCTGATAAACTTCGAGCGACGTAATCAAATCCAAGGCGTGCTGCAAGACCGCGTCCCGCGGCATTTTTTCCTGTATGCGACTGCG
>JBBRQE010000073.1:0-16673 GCA_038226905.1 Chthoniobacterales bacterium
CCACAATCTGGAGCTCTACCATCGAGCTATGGCCACCACCTGAGCCGTAGACTTTAGATTTCCCCTTCCGGATTGCAAAGGCAAAGCGCCATAGGTGTGCTGGCACAATCTCCGCTCTCCCTGTCACGGTAGTGGAAGCAGCATTGCAACTGGGCACGTCTGTATTATTCTTTCGGCCCGTGCCCGCATGAAGAAAATCGGTCTGATTATCCTTGCCGGCTTGCTTGCCGTACTGTCGCCGGAACAGCTCCGGGGACAGACGGATGACCCCAGTGAGCTGTTCCTCAAGGCTTACATGACGGCCCAGCAGGGCGATAAACTGGAGCACGAGAATCAGTTCAAGGCCGCCCTCGCCAAATACCGTTTTGCCGGGAGTCTGCTCGAGGAGTTACGCAAAGGGCACGGCGATTGGCAGCCGGCTATCGTCGATTATCGCAGTCGCAAGGTTTCCGAGAGCATTCTGCGCGTGCAGGATCGAGCCGCGACCCAGTCGGATTTGGCTGCGGGTCCGACTCCGTTACCTGGTGCGGCGCCGGTTCTTCCAGAGCAATCCAGTACGATCGAGCCGCAGGTGGAAATCATCGCGCCCCGCCCTCCGGACAAGACTCGCCAGGTCGCGGCTCAGTCCCCTCCGCCGCTTCCCGACTCGTACGCCGTCTCTGTTCCGCCCGAGCCCACTCCGAATGACGCGGCGATTAAAAGCGCCACGAAAAAATTGCAAAGCCGGGTCGATCAACTGCAGGGCGATTTGGAAAAATCGCGCAAGGAATTCACCGCCGCAGAGAAAGATAAGGACTCCCTGAGCGGCAAGCTGCAGGAGACGAGTTCGAAGTTGCAGAAAGCGGAAGGCGATCTGGAAAAATCGAAAGGCGCCGAGAAGAAGATTCGCGATCAACTGGCCGAAGCCCAGACGTCTCTGAAGAAGCGGCCGCCTTCCACCGGCCCGGCCAACAAAGCCGACGAGGCTTTGCGCAGCGAGATTGCGCAGCTAAAAAAGGCGCTAGCCTCCGTCGAGCAGGGCCGCAGTACCGCGGAGAAGGAGCGGGATGAGGCCAATAGCAAGGCGGCTGACGCCGAGAAGAAAATTGTCGCCGCTACCACAGAGCGCGACCAGGCCAACGCCCGCGCGGCCGACGCCGGCAAGCAGATCGCGAGCGTAACGAAAGAGCGTGATCAGGCGCTCGACCAGATAAAGGGGATGAAGGGGGCCGAACAGCGCGTGCAGGCACTGGTCGCCGAGAACAGCGATTTAAAACATAAGTTGGCCGACGCGGAAAAGACGGTGCGCGATCTGAACGCGAATAAGCCGGAGAAGCAACAGGCGCTGGCCGCGGTCAGGCAGGAGATAGACCAACTGCATCAGCAATTGGCCGCCAGCCAAAAGCAGAACAAGGAATTCGAAGTCAAGGTGGCCGATCTGAGTTCGCAGCTGGAAGAAGCCGGCGCGCAGTTGCAAAAAGCCAAACTCTCCGGGGCTAATGCCGAAGACACGGCCCGTCTGGTCAAGGAGAACGCGATGTTGCGGAATATCGTGGTGCGGGAGCGTCAGGAGGAGGCACGTCGCGATCAGGCCAAGAAGCTCATGCTGGCTGAGTTCGATAAATTACAAATCAAGTCAGACACGCTGAACGAGCAGATCGAGTTGCTGGCCCAGCCGGTAACGAAACTGAGCGACGACGAACTGGCCCTCTTGCGTGAGCCCGTCATTTCTATTTCAGACGCGAATCCGGCCGCCTTAAAAGCCAGTTTTACCTTTGCCAAGAAGTCGACCAACTCGGTCCGGATGAATGGCCCGGAAGGGGAGGGAAATTCACCTAACGACAATCCTTCCAATCCGCCCGCGCCGGGCAAAGATCCCGGCTTTAAGCCAGGGGTGCCGGATGATCTCGTGCCCCTCGCGCGTGAGGCCAAGGAAGACTTTGAGAAGGGGAAATACCGGACAGCCGAGAAGGTTTATCAGCAGATTCTGACGAAGAGCCCGAATAACCTCTATTCTCTTTCCAATCTGGGCGTGGTCTATTTCCGAACCGGCAAGTTAAAGGCGGCCGAACTCACTTTAAAGAAGGCGGTCATGCTTGTTCCGAAGGACGAGTTTTCGCGCACGACCCTGGGCATCGTTTATTATCGCCAGTCGAAGTTCGATGACGCACTGAACGAGCTGACCAAGGCTCTGGCCATCAATCCGAAGAGCGCGACGGCTCATAATTATCTGGGCATCACGGCCAGCCAAAAAGGTTGGCAGGAAGCAGCCCAGAAAGAGTTACTCGAGGCCATTGCGGACAATCCCGATTACGCCGACGCGCACTTCAATCTGGCTGTGATCTACGCCACGGCGCAGCCGCCCTCCAAGGATCTGGCCAAGCAACATTACGCCAAAGCCACGGCGCTCGGCGCGGATCCCGATCCTTCTCTGGAAAAACTGCTGCGCTAATGACCGCGCGGCTTCCGCCTAAGCTTGATCGCTCTTGAGCCTGACTCGATCCAACCGGCCGGCCCGGCCGTTTCTCACTGCCGATTGGCGTTACCTGGCCATGCTTAATTTCACGGTCGATCCGGCCGTGCTTGCGCCTCTGCTCCCGGCCGGAACCGAGCTGGATTATTTCAACGGGCAGACCTTCCTCAGCGTGGTTGGATTCGTTTTCCTCAATACGCGGGTGCTTGGCCTGGCCCTGCCTTGGCACCGTCACTTTGAAGAAGTGAATTTGCGTTTTTATGTCCGTCACCAGTCGATTGAAGGCTGGAGACGCGGAGTAGTTTTCGTGCGCGAGTTCGTGCCCAGGACTGCCATTGCGCTGGTCGCCCGGGTTTTTTACGGAGAGCCTTACACGGCCCTGCCCATGCGCCATTCCATCGTCGATAATGCCGCGGGCGTTTCCATCGAGTACGGTTGGCGGCGCGGGGGCAAGTGGGAATCAATCGGGATGAACGCTCCAGCCGGTCCGCCCACGGTAGTGGCGCCCGGGTCGCACGAAGAATTTATCACGGAGCATTACTGGGGATACAACGCCGGCCGGCGAACCAGCGAGTATCGGGTGGAGCATCCGCGCTGGCGAATCTGGCCCGCGAACGCTGCCTCATTTCAAGCCGACGTGGCCACGCTTTATGGCCAGGGATTTGTCGAGCCCCTCCGCGCCCCTCCTGTCTCAAAGTTCATCGCGGAAGGTTCGCCCGTCCGGGTTTTTCGGAAATTTGACGGCCCGGACGAAGGCACCACCCGTGAGACATCGTGAACGGCTGAGCGCCGGTCAGGCCGCGGCGGTCAGAAGCTGCCGCAGGACAAATGGCAGAATCCCACCGTGTCGATAATAGTCGACCTCGATGGGGGTATCGATGCGGAGCGTTACCGGTACTTCCCGCGTCTTCCCATCCCTGCTCTTGATCTCCAGGGTCACGGTTTGTCCAGGTCGAATCGATTCGGATAATCCGGTCACAGAAAACGCCTCCGAACCGTCCAGCCCGAGGGTCTGCGGGTTGGTGCCATCAGCGAACTGCATGGGCAGCACGCCCATCCCGACCAGGTTGGACCGATGAATCCGTTCGAAACTTGCCGCCACCACGGCGCGTACGCCTAACAAGCGCGTCCCCTTGGCCGCCCAGTCCCGCGACGAGCCCGTGCCGTACTCATGGCCGGCCAGGATAACGAGTGGAATTCCGTCGGCCTGATATTTCATGGCGGCGTCGAAGATCGACAGGGTATCGCCGCCTTCTGTCTGGCTTGACCTGAAGTATTTTGTCACGCCGCCTTCGCTCCCGGGCACCATCAGATTTTTAATCCGGACATTGGCGAAAGTGCCACGTGTCATGACGAGATCGTTTCCGCGCCGGCTGCCATAGCTGTTAAAATCCTGCGCTTCGATCTTACGGGACTGCAGGTAGTGCCCGGCCGGCGACGTGGCCTTGATCGCGCCGGCCGGCGAAATGTGATCGGTCGTTACCGAGTCGCCGAAAATGCCGAGCGCGCGCGCATGGTGGATCTCCAAAATCCGACCCGGCTCCATGGAAAAGTCCTTAAAGAAAGGGGGTTCGTGAATGTAATCGCTCTTTTCATCCCACTGGTAGACATCCCCTGTACTGGACGGAATTTCATTCCATTTGGGGTTTTGATTGGCGAAATCGCGATAGAGCCGCCGGAAGGTCTCGGGGGTGAGAGCCGAGGCCATGGCTTCCCGAATTTCGTGGAGAGTCGGCCAGAGATCGCGCAGAAAGACGTCCGTCCCGTCCTTACCTTTTCCGATGGATTCGCGCGAGAGATCCAGGTCGATGCGGCCCGCCAGGGCGAAGGCCACGACGAGGGGCGGCGACATGAGAAAGTTCGCCTTAATATTCTGATGAACGCGCGCTTCGAATTTTGGATTTACGGAAAGTACTGACGCCGCATTGTGGTAGTGTTCGCTGATCGCCTCTTCGATTTTCGGATGGAGTGGTCCGGAGTTTCCGATGCAGGTAGTGCATCCGTAACCCACGATGTTGAAACCGAGCTGGTCGAGATAAGGTTGCAACCCCGTCTTGTTGAGATAGTCCGTCACGACGCGGGAGCCGGGCGCGAGCGAGGTCTTGACCGCGGGATCCATGCGAAGACCGCGCTCGACCGCCTTCTTCGCGAGCAAACCAGCCGCCAGCATTACGCTTGGATTACTTGTGTTCGTGCAACTGGTGATGGCAGCAATCAGGACGCTGCCATGCCCGATGTGGCTCTGGCCGTGATGAAATGGGTCGGCGGAAGTTCTCTGAAAATCTCTCGCTGAATCGGGGGTGGGCCGATTCGATACCATTTCAAGCTTGTTGCGTTCCTCAGCGGACTCAACCTCCTGAGGGCTCTGGTCGCTGGATGGCATCCCCGTATCGGTGGCAGCACTTCCGTTCAGTTTGACGAGGTGCTTCGCGCTCAGGTCGCCGTCCTGTTTTCCGTAGCCGCCTTCCGCAACTGGCTTGCGCAGGAGGTCGCGAAAAGTGTCCCCCAGGGCGGGCAAATTGATACGGTCCTGCGGACGCTTGGGCCCGGCCACGCCCGGTTGCACGTCGCCCAGATCGACCGCCAGATCGACCGAGTAATCGATGTCGCCCTGCCGTGGCATGCCGAACATTTGCTGCGCCTTAAAGTAATTTTCGAAGGCGGCGCATTGTTCATCGGTCCGCCCGGTCGCGCGCAGATAAGCCACCGATTCCTGATCAACCGGGAAAAATCCCATGGTCGCACCATATTCCGGCGCCATGTTTCCAATGGTGGCGCGGTCCGGGACGGGCAGGGAGGCGGCTCCTTCCCCGAAGAACTCAACAAACTTTCCGACGACCTTTTGTGCGCGGAGCAGTTGGGTGATGTGCAATACCAAATCGGTCGCTGTCACGCCTTCGCGCAGGCGTCCGGTTAAATTCACGCCCACTACTTCCGGCGTCAGGAAATAGACCGGTTGTCCGAGCATGCCGGCTTCCGCTTCAATCCCGCCCACGCCCCAGCCGACCACGCCAAGGCCGTTGATCAGGGTCGTATGCGAATCCGTCCCGACCAGTGTGTCCGGATAGAAAATATGGCCACCACCGGGAGAGGGGGCGCTCAGCACGCCTTTGGCGAGATATTCACGGTTGACCTGATGAACGATGCCGATGCCCGGCGGAATAAGGCCGAATGTTTTGAAGGCTTGCTGGCCCCAATTTAAAAATTCATAACGCTCGCGGTTGCGCTTGAACTCCATGTCCAGGTTGAGCCGTAAGGCTTCGGCCGACCCAAAGAAATCAACCTGCACCGAGTGATCCACCACCAGGTCGACCGGAACGAGCGGCTCAATGATTTTGGGATCGCCCCCGAGCCGCTGCACGGCGCTGCGCATGGCGGCCAGGTCGACCACCAGCGGAACTCCGGTGAAATCCTGCAAGACAATGCGGGCCACGATGAATGGGATCTCCTCGTTAGCCGTTTTTTTTGCGTTCCATCGGGCCAGCGTCTCGATGTCTTTGCGTTGCACTTTCTGACCATCGCAATTCCGCAGGACGGATTCGAGGACGATTCGGATGCTGATGGGAAGACGGGATATTTTACCGATTCCTTGCTCTTCCAGAGCCGGCAGCGAATGCAGAAATCCTTCACGGCCCAACCCGGCGTCGAACTTTTGCAGTGTTTTGAATTCGTCGTTCATGATTTTTGCGCAGAGCGTTTGCCAAGACCGCCAAGCTCAGTTGATGCGGATGCGACGTCGTGACCGGTGCGATCTTTGTGCGAGTTCATTTCAGTTCGGCTAACTTGGCTTTGATCTTCTCGAAATTGGGCAAGGCCCGCGCGTCGTCGTCGCATTCCGCATACTGGATCACTCCGCTTCGATCGATCAAAAACACGGCGCGTTTGGCCACCCCGCCCATTCCGAGATTAATCTGCGGCAGAAAAGAGTCGTATACGACATCATAGGCGGCCGCCACCTTGTGCTCGTAATCGCTCAGGAGCGGGACGGTGATTTTTTCCTTTTGCGCCCAGGCTTCCTGCGCAAACGGATTGTCTCCGCTGATGCCGTAGACGGCTGCATCGAGGCCATCGTAGGCGGAGAGATCCGTGCTTACCCCGCACATTTCGGTGGTGCAGACGCCGGTAAAAGCCATCGGGAAAAAGAGCAGGAGAGTGTTCCGTTTTCCAAAGTTATCACTCAATTTAATCTGCCTGGGACCGTCCCCCATTTTGGTGGGAAGACTAAAATCGGGCGCGCGGGTTCCTGCGATGAGAGCCATGATGATAGTTAGTTCTTGTTGAGGAGAACCTCACTATAAGATCGGGTGGGAGCCGGTCAAAAATTTTGCGTAGGCCAACTGTTGTAACCGCCACCCTCTGGGACACGTGGCAGGGCGTGGTCACGCATGTCCGATTCGCAGAGTGAAGCAGCTACACAGCCCGGCCCGTGTTAATGTGTAACGAGGAACCACTCCCATGGACTTAATTTGGTGGCTGATTGTAGTAGTGCTTTTCGCCGTTGGGCTGATCGGCACCGTCCTGCCGGTCTTTCCCGGGACCACCATTATTCTGGCGGCGGCGGTTATTCATCGGGTCATGCTGGGAGGTGAAAAAAGCATCGGCGGGCGCGCACTTTTCTTTCTTGTCCTGCTCACCATCGTTTCCTACGCGCTCGATTTCCTGAGCGGCTATCTCGGAGCCAAACGCTTCGGAGCCAGTAAATGGGGAACGTTCGGGGCCATCATGGGTGGGCTGGTCGGTCTCTTTTTCGGCATCGTGGGCCTTTTCGTCGGGCCCGTCATCGGAGCGGTTACGGGAGAGTTTATTGCCGGTAAGAAGATGATCGCGGCCGGCCGCGCCGGTTGGGGGAGTCTGCTCGGAAATATCGGCGGCATACTTGCCAAACTAACGATCGCGCTGGTCATGATCAGCCTTTTCCTGATGAACGTGCCGCCGCCTTTCTGAAGGAATGGTGGTGGCCAAGCGCGCAAAAAAAAAGATTTGCGCACACGCGACTTTGTATTACAAAGTAAAACAATGAGTGAGCGCGCCGCGGCCGAAGAAGATCTGCGAATCATCCGCACTTTGATGGAGCGGGCCACTACTTATCGCGCCATTTCCGCGCCCAGCGCACTGGTCGCCGGTGTGTTATCCACCCTCGCGGCGGGGGCCGTTTACTACAATAACGAGGTGAAGCTGGTCCTCGGCCGGACCGTTCGGCCTCGCGAGTTTGCTATCACCTGGATGCTTGTCCTGCTCGTGGCCGGGCTGGTCAACGCCTTCTTTGTTTGGCGCGAAGCCAAAATCGGCGGCCGCCCTTTTTTATCGTCCGGCATGAGGCTGGCGCTGCGCGCCATTCTTCCCACTCTACTGATCCCCGCGGCCTTTACCCTGTGGTTCTTTGAAACTGGCTATCTCGGTGCGCGGGAATTGGAATTGGTTACCATCTGGGTGGCCTCCTACGGTCTGGCCCTCCTATCGACCGCCTTGTTCGCGCCGCGCTCCCTGGCCATCCTGGGCTGGGCCTTTCTGCTTTCGAGCATCACTATTCCGGTATTAATGCCCTCGATTGATAGCTTGACCGAGGACGTACCTGATACGGTGATGGGAATTACGTTTGGTCTTTTTCATCTTATTTACGCGGTGGCCGCCTGGCCGCGTCGGGGCGCGCCAGCCTCCCCACCCGTGACCATCGAATGAATGATGCTGGATTTCGCCAAGCTCGACAAAGCGATCCACGAAAAGGGGAGGCTTTCCATCATGACGTTGCTCGCCACCCGAGCGCGCTGGTCCTTTGGCGATTTGAAATCGGAACTGGGGATGAGCGACGGGAACTTGATCACGCATTTGCGCACGCTGCACAAGCTGGGGCTGGTCGCCGTGACCAAGGAAGTGCGGGAACGTCCGCAGACGAGTTATGCGCTGACGGACAAGGGGCGAACGGCCTTCAAGGATTACCTGCAAGTGCTGGAACAAATTGTGAAAGCCGGAAAGAAATGATTTTTTTTGGCGTATCTACTTTGTGATACAAAGTCTATCTACCTTCTCATGAAAATCCTTCTGGCCCACCATTTTGGCATGTGTTTCGGCGTGCGCGATGCCCTCGCCCAGGCCGAGAATCTCGCGCAGCGCGCTCCGCTTACCATTCTGGGAGAGCTCGTGCACAACCCGATTGTACGCGAACGGCTGCGCGCCCAGGGAGTGGCCGAAGCGTCCCTTGACGACCCAAGTGGCATCGGCCTCCCGCCGATGAAACATGGGCTCGAAGCCCCTGCCACGCCGACGCGCGTCATGATCACGGCCCACGGCGCTTCCGAGAGGAAACGCGCTGCTTGGAACGCAGCCGGTTTCGAGGTGGTGGACGGCACCTGCCCGCTCGTCCGCCACGCGCACGGCGAACTAAAGCAATTGGTGCGCGCCGGCTATTTTCCAGTGGTCATCGGTCGAGCCGGGCATGTCGAGGTGCGCGGCCTAACGGAAGATTTTTCTGACGCTGTCGTGGTCGATGTTCCGTCCGATCTTCTGAAACTGCCGCGCCGCGATCGTTACGGAGTCATTTCTCAAACAACTCAGCCGATTCAACACGTAGAACTCATGCTGAGAGAGTTGCGCAGCCTCTACCCTGAGGCCGAGGTGAAATTCTCCGACACGGTCTGCAAGCCAACAAAAAATCGCCAGGACGCGCTGGAGGAACTGATCTCCCAGGCGGAGCTGATCGTGGTGGTAGGCGGTCGGGAGAGTAATAACACGCGGCAACTCGCGGCCACCTGCCGTAAGGCCGGGCGCCGCACGTTCCATATCGAGCGCCCGGATGAATTGCGTTTCGCCGACTTCGCCGAAATCGAGGTGGTGGGCCTGACGGCCGGCACTTCGACTCTGCGCGAGACTGTGGAAGCCGTGCGGACGCGGCTGGAGGAAATTGCCGCCGGCCAACTAAATCAACCGGCGAAGCGTCAACCGGCTTCTGTCCCCGTGGCACCATGACAAATCAGATAACAGTTCTGCTGCGTGGGGATGCCCCGCGGCTGGCTCAAGGGTTGGCCGCGCCGGCCGCTCGCTCGCTCCTCGGATATTCTGTCATCATTTTCATGGGGGCAGGAGTTTATGGGTTCACTCTTGGAATTTGGCGGGCGCCGCTCCAGTCCGTTTTTACCGCCATCAAATTTCCCGCGCTCATTTTCCTCACGTGCGCGGGCAATGCGCTGATCAACGGGATGCTCGCGCAGATTCTCGGCTCGGGTTTATCATTTAAACAGACATCGATCGCGATTCTCATGAGTTTCGCGATCGCGGCGGTGATTCTCGGCGCCTTTTCCCCAATCACGCTTTTCATTTGGTACAACGCGCCCCCGCTCGCTTCGAAAAATGCGCTCCTGGGCCACAGCGTCATGCTTTTGGCGCACGTTTGCGCCATCGCTTTCGCCGGGATTGTGGCCAACCGTCGTCTGCTCGACCTGCTCCGCCTCGTGAGCGGCACGGTGGCCATCGCGCGGGCTGTCTTCGTCAGCTGGCTGGCGGGCAACCTGTTCCTGGGCGCGCAGCTCGCCTGGAACCTTCGCCCCTTTATCGGGTCGCCCACTCTGGCGGTGCAGTTTCTCCGTGATGACCCGTTGCGCGGGAACTTCTACGAAGCCGTCTGGCAAGCCTGCCGGCATCTCTTTCAGTAAAACCAAAAAACAAAACAATGACACCTCCGCCCATTCCACAGCAAACAACACAGCGTCCCGTGATTTCCCGTCGCTTTGTCTTCGAACCGATGCCGCCGGGCGCCTCGCCCATTTTAATTATTGAAGCGCTGCTTAAGCATCCCGGTCGGATCATTCACGAGCTGCAATTCAACTGGCGCGGCTCCCTGGCGAGCTGGCTCCTTTTGTTTGCCCTCATGGGAATGGCCCTTTATGGCGTGGCGGTGGGTAGTTTTTCGGGGGGGGCGCAAATGTGGATTGCTCCGGCCAAACTCGCCTTGGGTACGCTTCTCTCGGTGTTTATCTGTCTTCCCAGTCTCTATATTTTTGCCTGTCTGGGTGGGGTCGATACGCGTCTGCGTTCGGCCAGCGGCATTTTGTTCGCGGCGGTCGCTTTGGGTGCGCTCCTGCTCATCGGGTTTGCTCCGGTGGCCTGGATATTTTCCCAGTCGAGCGACTCCATCGCCTTTATGGGCGCGTTGCACCTGGCGCTCTGGAGCATCGGGATTTACTTCGGACTGCGTTTGGTTGACGGGATGAGCCGCATGGTCAGCGGCGCGGCGCGGGGTCATTTGAAACTCTGGGGACTGATTTTTGTGGTGGTCTGCTTGCAGATGACCACCACACTGCGTCCAATCATTGCGCCCTCGAAGACTTTCTTCCCCACCGAGAAAAAGTTCTTTATAGCGAACTGGTTTGAATCGATGAACGGAACGACTCAGGAGCCGAAAAAGGAGTAGGGGGAAAAGACGGCGGTGACACAGATGGCGTTTGCTACCCGGAGATTCCTCCGGTCTCCGTTGGAAATGTCGCCAGTTATGGTAAGGTCCGACCGATGGCAGACGATCGCTGGCGGGCCGCAAGGCTCGCGAGAGGAAAGTCCGAACACCATACGGCAACATGCCGCGTAGAATGCGCGGGCGCTGCGGTTGCAAAATCGCGGTGACGGAAAGTGTCACAGAAAAGACACCGCCGGTTCTTTGGCAACGAAGGGCAGGTAAGGTTGAAAAGGCGAGGTAAGAGCTCACCGCTCGCGAAGTAATTCGCGAGGCACGAAAAACCCCATGCGGTGCAAGGCAAAACAGAGGGAGGGCCGCCGGTCCGCACACGCCGAAGAAATTCGGAGTTGACCCTCGGGTTAGTCGCATCACGGTTTGCCGTCAAGGCGGTCCCTGGCCGTCGCCACGGTTCATCGGGCGTTCCGCGTAAGCGGGATGAGATAAATGATCGTCCGGTCTGAGCGATCAGACCGACAGAATTCGGCTTATCGCCATCAAATATGAAGGGCGTCTTCGGAAACGGGGGCGCCCTTCGCTTCACCGCGTAGGGCTAGACGGTTTTGAGGCAATCATCCAGAGAGGCCAGCAGATGTGCGACAGTATCGGCCGTTTCGTCGCCCATGTTGGAGAGGCGAAAAGTTTGCCCTTTCAGTTTGCCGTAACCTGGGTCGATCACGAGATGGTGTTTTTCGCGAAGGTCGCGCGTCATCTTTACGACATCGATTGCCCGGGTGTTTTTCACACACGTCAGTGTCTTTGAGTGGAATCCCTCTTCCGCGAAAAAGCCAAGGCCCTGTCGCTTCACCCAGTCGTGCACGAGCTCGTTAGTCTGGGCGTGCCGTGCGTACCGGGCATCGCTGCCTTCCGCGAAAATGTCATCGAGCTTTGATTCCAAAGCATAGATATGGCCGATGCTGGGGGTGCTCGGCGTCATCCAGTCCGCCTGCTGTTTTTTGAACTCCAGGAAATCAAAATAATAACCGCGCTCTTCATTCTGGGCAGCGCGCGCCAAAGCTTTTTCCGACGCCGCAAACAAGGAAAACCCAGGGGGGAGAGCGAGCGCCTTCTGCGACCCAGTGAGGAGGACATCGATGCCAAGGGCGTCCATGTCGATTTTCATCGCGGAAAAGGAGGAAACGGCGTCCACGATGAGCGCGATCTCCGGATATTTTGCCAGGACACTGCAAATCTCGGGAAGCGGATTCATCACTCCGGTGGAGGTCTCATTATGAATGAGCGTGACCGCGTCGAACTTTCCGGTGGCCAATTGCCGATCAAGGGATTTCGGATCGATATGACAGCCCCAATCCACCTGCAGGGCGTCGGCCTCTTTTCCGCAGCGGCGGCTGACATCGAGCCACTTGTCGGAAAAGGCGCCGCACATGCAGTTGAGCACGCGGCGCCCGACCACATTGCGAATGGCGCCTTCCATCAAACCCCACGCTGAAGAAGTTGAGAGAAAGACCGGCTGAGCGGTCCCGAACAGGGTTTGCAGTCGCGGATGGATCGAACGGTACAGATTCTTAAAGCCTTCCCCGCGATGCCCGATCATGGGGCGCGCAAACGCTGCCAGCGTTTTGGCGGAAACCTCCACCGGACCGGGGATAAAGAGTTTATCGTGCGTCGGGGACATCGTTAGCAAATGCTCAACGCTCAAGGCCCAGCGCTCAACCTGAAAGATCGAAATCCGCAAGAGGTGCTCTCTCCGACAAATCCATCGGTTGGTTGAGATTCGTTTCTTAAAAGAGTTTCAAAATCGCGAACTTAACAAGGAGGTTTTCCCGCCGGCCTCCCGGCTGGCCAGCGCCTCTTGCGCTTGCGCGGTAAACTTTCGCATGGCATAAGACCACGCCCGCGATTTTTCCACCCATTATGCCCGCCCCTCAACCTACCTCCCATGATCCCGCGCTTGATGTGGGAGCCTTCTGGTTCCGGTATCGGCGGGAGATTCTGGCGGCCATCGTCATTGTTCTCCTGCTGGCAGCGGGGTGGGGTGCTTACCAGCTCTATAGGGCGCGGCGTGATTCCGCAGCGGCGGCGCAGCTAGCGGCCGCCAAGAGTCCGCAGGACTACGAAGCGCTGATTGGGCAATATGGCGGCACCCCGGCAGGTGCTTCGGCTTCCTTGATCATGGCGGAGGCCCAGCGCAAAGACCGGAAGTTTGCCGAATCGAGCGCGACCCTTCAGGCTTTTATCGACAAGAATCCCGAGCACGAATTAGTGCCCACCGCCAAGATGGCGATGGCGTCCAATCTGGAGTCGACAGGGAAGATGGACGAGGCACTCTCTCTCTATAAGCAAACCGCGGAGAAGTATGCCAAGAGTTACATCGCGCCGCTTGCGCTGATGGCGCAGGTATCGCTTTTCAAGGCCCGCAACCAGCCTGACGCCGCCAAGCGGGCTTGCGAGACGGTTCTGTCTCAATACGGGGAAAGTTTTTCGGCTAACGAAGCGATGCGTGAGCTTCGCTCCTTGAAATCCACTGTGACCAGTTCGCCAGCTCCCGGTCAGGCCCGGCCGCC
Source organism: Chthoniobacterales bacterium (assembly GCA_038226905.1). Classification (GTDB taxonomy): domain Bacteria; phylum Verrucomicrobiota; class Verrucomicrobiia; order Chthoniobacterales; family UBA10450; genus JBBRDU01. The sequence goes on from JBBRQE010000073.1 coordinate 13,418, forward strand.
CTCGGCTCCTGCACCGGCCGCACCCCCTCCGGCGGCTGCTCCGCCGAAGTCGAAGTAATCGTTGGCGGCCCGCGTCCGAAACCCGGCGACAGGGCGCTGCGAGGACAGGGGAAAGTGTGAGTAGCCGCCTCACTCTTTGAGGCGTCACTCTGCTTAGACTAACTCGGCGAAGATTATCGCTTCGAGAATTGGAAGCGTTTGCGCGCGCCGGGTTGTCCCGATTTTTTGCGCTCTTTCATCCGCGGATCGCGGCGAAGCAATCCTTCCGCTTTCAGCGTGGGGCGCAAGTTGGCGTCGGCTTGCAAGAGCGCGCGCGAAATGGCGAGACGGGCCGCGCCCGCCTGGCCGGTCATTCCGCCACCCGTCGTATTAATCGACATGTCGTAAGCGTTGACTGCCTTGGCCACCTGGAGGGGCTGGAGCAACGTGTTCTGCAAGGGGGTCGTAGGGAAATAATCTTCGAAGCTGCGTCCGTTGATCTCAATTTTGCCGGTTCCCGCAGTCATGCGGATACGGGCAACGGCCGTTTTGCGCCGGCCGGTGGCGATGAATTCTTCTGATTGAGCCATAAGCCTCGTTTACGAGCCGAAGGTGACGGGTTGCGGCTGTTGCGCCGAATGCGGGTGTTCTTCACCCTTATAAACTTTCAGTTTGCGGTAGACCGAACGGCCCAGCCGATTGTGCGGAATCATACCGCGGACAGCGCGCTCAATCAGCAGTTCCGGGTGACGCACCCGGCGGGACCGGACGCTTTCGGTCTTATGCCCGCCGACGAAGCCGGAAAAGCTCATATAGGTCTTCAGTTCTTCTTTCTTGCCGGTCACGCGCACTTTCTCGGCATTGATCACGACGACGAAATCACCGGTATCGACATGCGGGGTGAAGATCACCTTTTCCTTGCCGCGCAGGAGGTTAGCGGCGCGCTCGGCAACGTGGCCGAGAATCTGATCTTTGGCGTCGATAATCCACCACTGGCGGGCGACTTCGGTGGCTTTGGCTGAAAACGTTTTCATGGAAGCGGAAAAGGGTCCCGAAACTACGGGAGCGGTGTGCGGGTGTCAAATGCGGAAGTAGAGGAGAAGCCCCGGCTGGCGGGTCGTTGCGGAAACCGAGCTGGCACCGCGCTTGCTTATAATTACCATAATGAGACTATGCCCCTCTCTTTTCGCTTTGCTCCTCGCGCTTGTCGCTCCTGCCGGCCTCACCCGGGCGGGCGAAGTAACGCCGGCCGCAGTAATCCGGGAGATGAACCTGGCCCGCCAGAATCCCGCGGCCTATGCCGATTTCGTGGAAGAATTACGGGCGCATTATAACGGTCGCTTCCTTGTCCTGCCCGGCCGCACTAGAATTGGGACGCGTGAAGGATTGGGCGCGGTGAACGACGCCATCCACTTCCTTCATTCGGCGCATCCATTGCAGCCGCTGGCTTTATCGCCCGGCATGTGTCGCGGCACGGCCGACCATTGCGCCGAGCAAAGCGGTGGAGCGGTGGGGCATGGCAATCCGGCTGGTCGGATGAGCCGTTACGGCACCTGGACCGCCGCGTGGGGCGAGAACATCTCTTACGGGAAAACCAGTGCGCGGGATATTGTGCTGGCCTTGATCATCGATGACGGGCTTCCCGCCCGGAAACATCGGGCTAACATTTTTGCCTCGAAATTCAACTACGCGGGAGCGGCCTACGGACCGCACGCTCGTTACGGCAGCATGTGCAGCATTGATTTCGCCGGCGCCTATTTCGAGCGCGGCCAAACGGTCGCGAACAACTAGCCGGAGCGGTTGTCTCCTCTTCGTTTCAAGGCGCGCGGCGTCTTCGATTAGGAATCGCTGCGACCGCGGCCTTCGGGAATTTTATTGAGGACCGGCTGAATGGTCGGGTCCGCCTTCAGGAGGGATGCGCGCATATTTTCCCGAAATTCCCGGTGCGCCTGTCTCATCTTGAGATGGGCGGCGCGCAGGGCAGGGTCCTGCATGGCTTTGGCGTGAGCCGTGCGCAGCTGTTCCCGCTCGGCCGGCGATAGGGCGGCCAGTTTCTGGGCGAGGTGCGCGCCGCGTCGGCCCGTGGTTTCGGTGCTCTGGCGGCCTTGGGCCACGGCCAGGGGAGCGAGTTGTGCGAGCGTGCAAATGGTGACGATCCGGACTAACGATTGCATTTTCATTTCAGAGTTAAAACCCGGTTGGGGAGCCAAAGTTGCGGCGGGTCTGCTTTTCTGTTGTGAACCGCCCGGGGTGGGCGAAGCGGAGCCTCGGACGACTGGGCGCTGGCATTTTGGCAGGTTGCGCTTAATGGTTGCCGCTCGCCCTATGGCTCATCCTACAAATGAAACAGTAAAGACGGCCATTACGCCGCGCCGCGAGGAGGATTTTCCCGAGTGGTACCAACAGGTTATCCGCGCGGCCGAGTTGGCCGAGTCATCGGACGTGCGGGGCTGCATGGTCATCCGTCCCTGGGGATTCGGTATCTGGGAAAACATGCAGCGCCAGTTGGATGTGATGTTTCGCGCGACGGGGCATCGCAACGCCTATTTCCCGCTCTTCATTCCATTGAGTTATTTTGCGAAGGAAGCGGAGCACGTGGAAGGCTTTGCCAAGGAATGCGCCGTCGTCACGCACACTCGCCTGGAGGTGGGAGCCGATGGGAAAATGAAGCCCGCCAGTGAATTGGCCGAGCCGCTGGTGGTGCGGCCGACCTCGGAAACGATCATCGGCGCGAGTTACGCGAAGTGGGTGCAGTCCTATCGGGATCTTCCCATTCTGATTAACCAATGGGCCAACGTCGTCCGTTGGGAGATGCGTCCGCGGTTGTTTCTGCGCACCACGGAATTTCTTTGGCAGGAGGGACACACCGTGCACGAGACCGAGGCGGAAGGGCGGGCCGAGACACGGCAAATGATCGAGGTTTACGAAAAATTTGTGCGCGAGCATTTGGCCATCCCGGTTTTCAGCGGAGAAAAATCGGAGAGCGAACGTTTTCCCGGCGCCGTGCAGACGCTGTCGATTGAGGCAATGGTGCAGGACCGAAAGGCCATCCAAGCAGGGACGTCGCATTTCCTCGGCCAGAATTTCGCCAAGTCGAGCGGCATTCAATTTCAAAACCGGGAAGGGAAACAGCAATTCGCCTGGACAACCAGTTGGGGAATGAGCACGCGGCTGATTGGCACGGTCATCATGACGCACGCGGATGACGATGGCCTGATTTTACCTCCCCGCATTGCTCCAACACAGATCGTTATCCTGCCGATCACGCCGAAGGAGG
>JBBRQE010000074.1:0-16621 GCA_038226905.1 Chthoniobacterales bacterium
AGGAACTTGGAGTTAACCACGACGCTTTGACGACTGCGGAGGCGGCGCAACTGGACCGGCAGGGCTACGTTGTGGTGCGAGGGGTGCTGCCACCCGCGCAGGCCGCGGCGATGGCAGCGCGCCTGGATGCGCTGGCCGTAGAAGAAGGGGAAGCCGCGGGGACGGATTTTCACACCGAAAAAGGCACCACACGTCTGGGGTCGTTAGTCAATAAAAGCCCGCTCTTCGATGTCTGCTTTTCCCATCCTCGCGCGCTCGCGGCCGTGGCTCACATTATGGGCGAAGATTTTGGCTTGTCCTCTATCACGGGTCGCGCCGCCCAGCCCGGCGAAGGACATCAAGCCCTGCATCGCGATGGCGCGGGGCCTTGTGCCAACGCCTTGTGGGTGGTGAGCGATTTCACGGAAGAAAACGGCCCGACGCGGCTCGTGCCCGGTTCTCATTTGAGCGACAAAACTCCTGCTGAAGGAATGACAGACCCGACCGCACCGCATCCCGATCAGCTGCGCATCATTGCGCCGGCCGGGACTTTGGTGGTGATCAATGGTTGGACATGGCACGGCGGCACGCGCAACGGCACGGCCCACGCCCGCCATCTGGTGAGTGCTTTTTTTACCCGGCGGGGCCAATATCAGGGAATCTCCAATCGGAAGATAAATCCGGCCACCCAAGGGCGCCTCAATCAGGCCGCCCTGCACGTTCTGGATCACGAACTCGTTTGACCTTCTTTGGCAGACGCCTGGCGAGTTATTTGGTAAGCCTGTTTTAAGAGAAAGCATGAACTCATCATTCAATGGCCTGGGCATGAATCTGGGCAACCTCTCGCGGCTTTCGCGCGCAAAAACGCGATCCATCAGCCCGGAGAACTTCACGGGAGCGAAGGGGCAGGGGGGCAGGGCCATGGAAGGGACCGGCCAGGAGTGTGCGCGAGATCTCGGCGCAGGCTGGAAAATCAGTCCTTCGGTCTGCCTCAAAGCCGGAGAGGTTTTTACCGTTGCTGACATCGTTGGACAGGGTGCGGTGCAGCACATCTGGATGACACCAACGGGGAACTGGCGTTTTGCCATTCTTCGCATCTACTGGGACGATCAGGAGCAGCCCTCGGTGGAGGTCCCGGTCGGTGATTTTTTCTGCTGCGGCTGGGGCACGGATAACGGCCATCATCACAAGGGAGCAAACTTTCGTCAGCTCTCCTCGTTACCTGTCTGTGTCAATCCGGGCAGTGCCTTTAACAGTTATTGGGAGATGCCCTTCCGGAGAAGGTGTCGCGTGACGATTGAAAACATCCAGCCGTCCGATTCCCACGATCCTGAGGCGGGGTCGATGACTCTTTACTACCAGATCGACTACACGCTGACCGAGGTGCCCGAGGACTGCGCTTACTTTCACGCGCAATGGCGGCGCTCAAATCCACTTCCCTATAAGACCGTGCATACCCTGCTCGATAACGTCGACGGACAAGGACACTATGTGGGAACCTTCATTGCCTGGGGGGTGAATAACAACGGCTGGTGGGGTGAGGGTGAAATCAAGTTTTACCTGGATGGCGACAAAGATTTCCCCACGATCTGCGGCACCGGCACCGAAGACTACTTCTGTGGATCCTACAACTTCGATGTAGGGAAAGAGAATGGCGGCTATCGGGAGTTCTGTTCTCCCTATGCCGGAATGCATCAAGTCTTGTCTCCGGACGGACTCTACCAGGCACAGACAAGATTCAGTCTCTACCGCTGGCATATCGTGGACCCGGTGCGATTTGAAAAAGAGTTGAGGGTTACCATTCAGGCGCTCGGCTGGCGCAGCGGCCGGCGCTACCTGCCTCTGCAGGACGATATCGCTTCGACCGTCTTCTGGTATCAAACATTGCCCACAGCTCCGTTTCCCTCACTTCCCGGCCGGGATTTTTTGGAGGTCGTCTAATCCCGGAGTCGTTAGGTAAGAATTGATTTTCAAATATGAATACAATATCCACCAAGCGTAATGTTCTCATTACGGGCGCGGGCAGTGGAGTTGGCCGGGAACTGGCTCTCTGCCTGGCGGAAAAAGGCCACTCTATTATCGCGACCGACCTGCGGCTGGAGGGCGCGCGGGAGACGGTCGCCGAGGTCGAGCGAGCCGGTGGCCAGGCCGAAGCTTATGGCCTCGATGTTGCATCCGAAAAGGATGTGGAGCGCCTTTGGAAGGATTTGAGCGGCCGCCGGATCGATGTGCTGATCAACAACGCCGGTTTGCAACATGTCGCAAGCGTCGAAGAGTTTCCGACCGAGCAATGGACGCTCCTGGTCGATGTGCTTATGAAAGGTCCATTTTTGATGACGCGGGCCGTGTTGCCCGCCATGCGGGCGCAGGGTTTTGGCCGGATCATTCATATCGGTTCCGTCCACTCTCTTATCGCTTCTCCTTTTAAGTCGGCTTACGTCGCGGCGAAGCACGCGCTGCTCGGTTTTTCCAAGGTCGTGGCCCTCGAAACCGGCGATGTGGACATCACCTCCAACACGATCTGCCCCGCTTACATCCGCACACCGCTGGTCGATGCCCAGATCAAGGATCAGGCGCGGACCCGCCATATCTCCGAGGATGAGGTGATCGAGAAAGTCATGCTCGAGCCGATGCCGAAAAAAGCTTTCATCACGGGCGAGGAAATCGCCGCCGCAGTCGAATACCTGGTGAGCCCACAGGCCCGCAACGTTACCGGGCAAACGATCACCATCGATGGAGGCTGGACTGCGCGATGAACCGCACTGACCTTCCTCCTGCCGTCCTCGATCTCATCCGCCGCGGCTCGGTCATTCCCGCCACGCCGCTCGCGCTGGACAGCCGGCGACAATTTGACGAGCGCCGTCAACGTGCGCTCATGCGCTATTACATTGATGCGGGAGTCGGTGGAATTGCCGTCGGCATGCATTTCACGCAGTTCGAAATTCGCACGCCCGGGATCGACCTCTTCGAGCCGGTGCTGCAACTTTGCTCCGAGGAGATCGATCGCTGGAGTGCTTCAACTGGCCGCACGATCGCCAAGGTGGCCGGCCTCAGCGGGGCACCGAGACCGCGCTGCGCCAGGCGGAAACCGCGCGGGACCTCGGCTATCACTTCGGCATCGTGAGCATGACAGCGTTCCGCGGTGCCATGGAGCAGGAGATGATTCATCATATCCGGGAGCTGGCGAAAGTGATGCCGCTTTTCGGGTTCTACCTGCTTACAGGTGTTGGCGGTATCCGTCTGCCGTATGCGTTTTGGCGCGAGCTGGTGGAGATCGAAAATGTGGTCGGGATCAAGATCGCTCCTTTCGATCGCTACGGAACCATCGACGTGGCGCGCGCGCTCGCGGAAAGCGGACGCGAAGATGACATCACGCTCTACACGGGCAACGATGACAGCATTGTTTACGACTTCATCACTCCATTCCGCTTTGGTCCGCCCGAGTCGGCGCGCACCGTGCGCATCCGCGGTGGGCTGCTCGGCCAGTGGGCTTGCTGGACCAAGCGCGCGGTCGAGCTACACACGCGTCTCCTGCGCATCGGCGAGGGCGCGGAGCCCATAACCCCGGAGCTGCTCACACTCTCAGCGCAAATCACCGACGCGAATGCCGCGCTCTTTGATCCTTCGCACGATTTCGCCGGCAGCATCCCCGGCGTGAATGAAATCCTTCGCCGCCAAGGATTGCTCGACGGCATCTGGACGTTGAAACGCGACGAAACCCTTTCGCCGGGCCAAGCCGAGGAGATTGATCGCGTTTGCGCCGCCTATCCGCATCTCACAGACGACGATTTCGTCCGGGAAAACCGTGACCGCTGGCTGGCTTAAAACATGACACTCGAAGACACCGTTCTTCCGGATTGCTTTCGCGATGAGGCGCACCTCGAAGACTTCCTCTCCCTGCCGACGCGGGGGCTGGTCGAGGATTTCGCGAAACTCGACGGCGACATTCTCGTGCTCGGCGTCGCGGGAAAAGTCGGGCCGACGCTGGCAATGATGGCGAAGCGCGCCGCGCCAACGAAGCGCGTCATCGGCGTGGCGCGCTTTTCCGATGCGGATGTGAGACGCCGGCTGGAAGTGGCGGGCGTGGAAACGATCGCCTGCGACTTGTTGGATCGCGAAGCGGTGGCACGACTGCCGGAAGTGGCCAACGTCGTTTTCATGGCGGGCAAAAAATTTGGCACCGCAGGCGGCGAGCCTTTCACCTGGGCGATGAATGCCATCGTGCCCTCTTATGTGGCGGAACGCTTTCGAAGTACGCGCTTCGTCGCCTTTTCTACGCTCTGCGTTTATCCCTTTGCGGCCGTCGCCGGTCCAGGCGCGACACCCGACGACACGCTGCCTACGCCCGTCGGGGAGTACGCCAATTCGTGCGTCGCCCGCGAAAGAGTCTTTCAATATTTCTCCCAGAAAACGAACAGCCCCGGGCGTCTCGCGCGGCTGAACTACGCCATCGATTGCCGCTATGGCGTGCTCCACGACGTTGCTTCCTTGGTGCTGGCCGGCAGGCCCATCGACATTCGCACCGGCGTAGCCAACTGCATCTGGCAAGGCGACGCCATCTCGCACATCCTGCGTTGCTTGCTGCACGGCACCGTGCGGGCGCGGGCCATCAACATCGGCGCGCCCCAGACCACCAATATCCGCCAGGCTGCCGTGCGCTTCGGTGAGTTGTTAGGCCGGGAACCGATTTTCACGGAAAGCGAGCAACCGACGGCGTGGCATAACGATTGTTCGGAGGCGCAGGAGCTATTTGGTGCCCCGGTCATCGATCTCGAAACGATGATTCGCTGGAACGCCGATTGGCTGCTCAGGGGTCTGCCGTTGCATGGCAAGCCGACGCATTACGAGGAGCGCGCCGGCAGTTTCTAAATGAATCCCGACGTTTTGTTTCGACGCTTTGACGCTCCTGCCAGCATTCTACATGGCGGAGGCGTACGACATCGGCTGCCGGAACTGGTCAGGGAGTGCAGCGGCACGCGTGTGCTGCTCGTGACCGATCCCGGAGTGGTACAACTCGGGGTCGCGGCCGAAGTGCGCGATTTGCTTGAAGCGGCTGGACTGAGCGTCGCGGTCTTCGATCAGGTGCAGCCAGATCCGACAGACGAAAACGTCGCCGCCGGTGTCGCTGCGCTCGAGGCGCACAAGGCCGATCTCGTGGTCGCGCTGGGCGGCGGATCGCCCATCGATGCGGCGAAAGTGTTGGCCATCCGACACGCGAATCCGGCACCGCTGCCGGAGTTTATGGGTTTGCACAAGATTGCGCATGCCGGCCTTCCTCTCATTGCCGTTCCGACGACCGCTGGCACCGGCAGCGAGGCGACGAAAGTGGCTGTCATCACCGACACGGCGCGCGCCGTGAAAATGATGATGCTGAGCACACCGCTCCTGCCGCGCGCTGCCGTGGTGGATTTTGAGCTTAGCCTTTCCATGCCGCCCGGGCTCACGGCTGCGGTCGGTGTCGATACGGTCACGCATGGGATCGAGGCATATGTCTCGCGCAAGGCGAACACGTTCACCGATCCGCTCGCGCTCCAATGCATCGCGCTCTGTGGGCTGCATCTCCGAACCGCGTGGGCCGAGCCGGATAATCGTGTAGCTCGCGAAGGCATGATGCTCGCAGCCACGCTTGGCGGCCTGGCTTTCTCGAACAGCAGCGTGGCGCTGGTGCACGGGATGAGCCGGCCTCTCGGCGCGGTTTTTCATCTGCCGCACGGCCTCTCGAACGCCGTCCTGCTGCCGGCGGTTACGCGCTACTCCGCAGCAGCCGTCCCAGCACGCTATGCCGTGATTGCCCGCACCGTCGGCTGCGCCAGTGCGGCGACATCCGATGGCCAGGCGGCAGAGGCTTTGATCGATTGGCTGGAGAATCTCAACGTTGCACTGCAGGTGCCACGTCTGTCGCAATGCCGGGGCGTTACATCGGCCAGCTTGGACAGCGCAATTGAGAAGATGGCCGCGGATGCCTTACTCTCAGGCAGCCCCGAGAATAACCCGCGCGTGCCTGGCACAGCGGAAGTCATTCAGCTATACCGGAACGCATTCTGAATTCAGGCAAATCGCCTGAACCGAGCCGCCGCTGCATACATCCCGCCGACGAGACGGAGTCGCACCCGTTTTCCCGCGCGTGCGGCTAGAAGTCGGAAAGCAGTGTTGCTCCTTTTGATCCGTTAAAGTTAGCTGCACGAATGAAACAAGCAGCGCCTCCTATCCTCCGTCACATCGCCAACACCTGGTCGCTTGTGCAATATCCGAGCGCCAAAAAAGAGTGGACGCCGGAGCGCAAAGTGGCGGCCATCGGCGAAGCAGGCTTTGACGGATTTTCAGGCGGCGGACGGGAACGGGCGCTCGCGGCCAAGTCCGGGCTCATCTTTGTAGGCTACGTGGCCTCAGGCAAGGCGGCCGACTTCCGCCGCTTTCTCGCGGAAAACCAGGATGCGGGGGCGCACCATATTAACGTGCAGCTGGCCGACGAAGATACGCTAACTCCCGAGGCGCTGAGGCTCACGCTTCGTCTTATGGAGGAAGCCGAAAAGCTCGGTGTGGAAGCGGCCGTGGAAGTGCATCGCGACACTTGCACAGAGACGCCCGAAAAGACCTACGCTCTCGCCGATGCCTACCGGAAGGCGACCGGAAAACTGCTGCCCATGACGTGGGACTTCTCGCACCTCGCGGTGGTGAAACATCTGGCGCCGCCGTATTGGGAACGCCTGCTCGTCGCCCCGAAACTGGTGCAGCACGCTCAGCAGTTCCACTTCCGACCGTTCAACGGGCACCATGGGCAGGTGCCGGTTACTAACGGGAAAGGAAAGCTGACACGCGAGATCGAGCTCTGGTTGCCCTTCCTGGAGAAGACCATCGAGATGTGGCTGGCGGGCAAACAAGCGGGACGCGAAATGTTCGCCATGCCCGAGATGGGTCCGGTTCCGGGCGGCTATAACCTGAGTGTGCTGCCGAACAGTTGGGAGGATGCAAAGGTACTACGCCGCATTATCGACAAGGCGTGGAAAAAAGCGGCAAAACTGAATGAGCCTGCCCGAAAAAGCAGTTGAATATCTGCCGCCAGTGCGCGCCATAACGCGTGCGCCTGGGTTTCATTGGTTCGGCTACTACGACAAGTTCCAGTTTGATCCGACGGGACGCTACGTCCTGGGGAATCGAGTCGAATTCGAGCATCGCTCGCCCCGCGCCGACGACCGAATAAGCGTCGGCCTTGTCGATCTGCAAGACGGTGATTCGTGGCGGGACCTCGGCACGACGTGCGCCTGGAACTGGCAGCAGGGATGCATGCTCCAACGGTTGCCTAACAAGGCCGGTGAGATCATGTGGAACGACCGCGAAGGCGACGATTTTTGCTGCCATGTCCTCGAGGTGCAAAGCGGGAAAAAGCGAATCTTGCCTTCGCCCGTTTATACCGTTAGTCCAGATGGTTGCTGGGGACTGGCGCCGGACTTTCGACGGCTTAACGACTGCCGCCCCGGCTATGGCTACGCCGGTATCGGGGATCCGAACAAGCACGTTCTCGCGCCCGACGACACTGGAATTTGGAAGATAGACATGCAGAGCGGTGAGACCCGGTTCATCATTACTCTGGCCGAAATCGCGGCGATTCCCTGGGAGGGAGGGGGCGGCTACGGCGAGAAGGCCAAGCATTGGTTCAACCACCTGCTTTTTAATCAGGATGGATCGCGCTTTATTTTTCTTCACCGCTGGCGGGCCGCAGGCGAGGCGCCCGGAGGATTTCACTCACGCATGTTCACGGCCGCCGCGGATGGCTCTGATCTTTTCATCATCGATCCCAGTGGGCACTCTTCGCACTTTGTCTGGCGCGATCCCGCGCACGTTTTCCTCTTCACCCATCATCCCAGCGCGCAAAGGCGGTTCTATCTTTTCCGCGACAAAACGCGGGAGGTCGCCGTGGTCGGACCGAATTTGATGACCGTCGATGGCCACGGCACCTATCTGCCGGGAAAGGATAAGGAATGGATCTTGAATGACACCTATCCTGATGAACAATGGGTCCAGCACCCGTATCTCTACCATGTGCCCACGGGACGCCGGATCGCTCTGGGTCACTTTAAAACTTCCCCATCCCACGGACGGGGCGAATGGCGCTGCGATACCCATCCGCGTACCAGCCGGGATGGAAATTTCGTGTGTGTGGACAGCGCCCATGGCGGCAATGGCCGACAAATGTATCTGATCGATTTGCGAGAGTTGTTAGGTCAGTAGGGCGAGGGGCGGGGAAGATGCCGCGGGAAAATCCCGTCGCTTCCGGGAAGGCGTGAGGCCGGAAAGTCTTGACGCGCAGTTGTTGTTACGGTCTTCACTAGGCGGCATGCGTATACCGCCCTGCCTCTTTCTCCTGCTGGCCGTTCCGTGGGGCTCGGCGTGGGCCGCGGGTACTCTTAAAACTGAGCCGTACAAGGTGGAGTTGACTATCAAAAACGAGGCTATCTCGCGGATCTCCCCGCGTTTGTTCGGGCAGTTCCTGGAGCGAGCTTTCGGCGAGCCCGGACCGGAGGCGGCGCTGGTTGAGGGGACGAATCAACTTCGGCCTGACATCGTGGCAAAGCTCAAGCAAATGCGCATCCCGTTAATCCGATTTCCCGGCGGGACGAGCATTGATTACCTCGACTGGCGCGACATGATTGACCACGTGCCCGGGCGGGAAGAAGGTCGCCCTCCATCGATCGATATTCTGGGCAAGACGGGCAAAACAATCACCAATCAGTTCGGTTACGACGAATACTTCGAGTAGGTGCGCGACCCGTTAGGCTGCGAGACCGATCTCGTGGTGAACCTCTTGGATGCGGTGGCCGGGCGCAAGCCGGTGCATCAGGCGGCCCTCGATGCCTGCGGATTACTCGCCTACGTGAACTCTCCGCAAGGGGCGAAACTTCCTGACGGCATGCCGGACTGGCCTGCCGTGCGCGCCAGCAACGGTCACCCGGCGCCTTTCGGAATTCAATACATCCAGATCGGCAATGAATCGTGGGTGTCCAAATATAGAAACGCGGTTCACGCGAAACGGCCGGGTAAATCCGATGTCGAACTGGCCGTGCACTTTCATGAATGCCTCAGCGAATACATCCGCGTGATCCGCGCGATTGATCCGAAGATCCAAATCATTATCGATCTCCATCTTCCCTTCGGCGCCTCGCCTCAGGTCTACGCCGATCCCTTCATCCTGAACAATGTCAGTCTCATGGCCTATCACATTTACCAGATGGGATCGTGCACCGCGATTCAGGCTAACGACAAAAATTTCCAAGCCAGCCAGTTTTCCTTCGAGGATATATGGACGTATTGGACAATGACGCCAACCTTGTCCGGGAGCGGATTGGCCGATTATTCGCCGCGCGATGAAGTGGGTCTGAAAACAAAACTTAGGCTCGCCTGTACAGAGTGGAATTGGGTTCGTTGGGGCTACGACAAGATGGATCCGAAGCCTCCTTTCCGCATCACCCTGCCCGCGGCTCTCGGGGTCGCCCGGCACCTGCATGGAATGGTTCGCGCGGGCGATCGACTGGCCTTGACCACCCAATCCATTCTACTTGGTTCGACTTGGAATTTTGCCGCCCTGGTCTTTGACCCCGCACTCTCCACTCCCCCGCACATCAGTGCGCAGGGCCAGATATCGGAATTTTATCATCACACAATGGGGCAAGAACTCCTGCGGCTGGATTTCACGAAAGGCTTGGAAACGCTGTCTGTCCATATTCCAGATTCGACTGAAACGATGGCGGCGGGAGCGGCCTTGGATCCTCTAGCCACAAGAGACACCCATCGGATCCTGCTCCACTTGGTTAATCGCTACCGGGATGCTTCGGTCGATGTCACCGTGCGATTCGACGGGTTTGGCCGGCTCCCGCGGAAAGCGCGGCTCCAGACGCTATCGCTCGATCCACAGGCGGAGCCGGGTGGCGGGCGAGATCCTCTGGAGATCGCGACGGCAACAGTCTCCCTGGCGGACAATCAGGCGAGCCTGCATTTGGCGCGGGCCGGCGTTTACTTCCTAGAAGTGCAGCTTCCTTAGGTGGCGTGGTCGTTAGGCGTCGTATGATTGTCGATCTATTGATCGCTTGATCGGCGCGAAGCTTGGTGCGAAAAGCAGGGTCATGCGCGCGCAAACTCTGCATAAAATCCGAAAGATTCACACCTTTCTCAGTGTCTTTTTTGCGCCGCTTTTGGTGCTATTTCTCCTGACGGGTTTTTGGCGGATGGCTATTCCGGAGGAACAACGGGAACGGCCGGGCATGGTTCGCGCGCTCTTGGAGAAACTCTCCACCGTGCACAAGGAGAGTTATCTGCCCCGCGCGGGAGTGGTCGATCCTTCCACGGCCGCTTTCAAGGTTCTGGTGGGAGGACTCTGCGGAGCCTTGATGATTTCGATTTTGATCGGACTGATTCTGGCGTGGACCAGTGCCCGGGGCCGCTGGCTGGCCCCCGCTTGCGCCCTGGCCCTCGGGATCATCGTCCCGATGGCTCTGCTTTGGTTCGCGTAAGCTCTAGCCCTTTTTGTAGTCCTTCACACGATAGGTCTTATGCCCATGACCTTTGTCGTGCCGGAGAAGCTCGACCACGGCGAGGGCTCCATTCCAATCGCCTGCCTTGAGTGTCTCTAGCAGTTTGTCCACGTTCGCGTCAAACTTCACCATGTCCGCGCGATAATTCGTTAGGAAAGCCTCCTGCTGGTCCGGCGGCAGGGTCAACTTCATCTTTGGCTCCAGTCCCATGCAGACTTGTGTTTCGGTCTTCATGATGGTGGCCAGTGCCACGTACTTGTCCTTGTCCGCCTCCACCGGTGCCTTCAGGCCGGCGCGCAACTTGTTAAAAGCCTTTTCCAGGATTTCGAATGATTTCTCCAGCGGAGTATCGGCCTTCGCTCCCGGCGACAGGGTGAAGAGTAAGGCAAAGCTCAGCGCCACTCCAGCGGCGACACGGGTCGAAACAAATTCCATTTTCTTCATACTTTGATGCCTTCTCTTGTCTATGAACTCGAACGTGTCACGTGCAATCCTTTGGCGCACCTTCGACGAGAGTGATAATAAGTTGTGTTAAAACAACGTTTTTTTCCTTGTAGTCCTAGAGGACATTCCTTTCCAAACGGCGTGTCAATAATTTTAAAAGGGTTGGTAATTGGACTTCGGTAAGGTGTGAATATTGTCTTGTCTTTGTATCGTTAGGCATTGACTTGTTTTTGGATGCCGGGGCGCCCTAACTGTTAGAGTCTCGGACCGAGGTGCTGGAAAAAATGCGTCTGCTCGGATCTTCTTTGAAGAATCCAAATGCCCTCGCCGGGTCCCCTGTTGATTCGATACTCTCGCTTCTATGCCTGAAACTCAATTTCCCGTTGTGGCAGCGCTTCGTCCATTGATCGATCGCGGCGAACTCGCCGGCGCGGTCACGCTCATCGCGGATCGGGAAAAAATTCTGCAGATCGACGCCGTCGGCTACGCGGACCTCGTCTCCAAGACGCCCATGCGGGAGGACACGCTTTTCTGGATCGCCTCCACCACCAAGCCGATGACAGCCATCGCGCTCATGATGCTGGTGGACGAAGGAAAAGTCCGCGTCGAGGCGCCGGTGGAAGAATACCTGGCAGACTACGCCGGCCAGCAGGTGATCGTTGAGCAAACGGAAGATCGCGTCGTGCTGGGTCGGCCGTCGCACCCCATCACCGTCCACGAAATCCTCAGCCACACCAGTGGACTGCCTTTTATGTCGCGCGTGGAGAAGGTGATCGACGCCCGCTCATTGCGCGAGTCCTCCGTGACCTACGCGTTGTCGCCGCTGTTGTTCGAACCGGGCACGCGCTACCAATACTCCAACGCGGGCACGAACACGGTCGGGCGGATTGTGGAAGTGATTAGTGGGCAGTCTTACGAAACGTTCATGCAAGAGCGATTGTTCGACCCGTTGGGAATGACTGAAACGTCGTTCTACATCACGGCGGAGCAGCTGCCACGACTGGCGAAGGTGTATCGCCCTTCCGAGGATAAGACCAAGCTGGTGGAAACGCCGCTCGGCCAATTCACCTACCCCTTGGACGGCCCTGGCCATTACCCATGCCGGGGCCGGCGGGTTGTACTCGGTCGGCCGTGACGTGGCCGCCTTCGGGCAGATGCTTTTAGGGGGAGGCGCGTTTAAGGACCGGCGTCTGTTATCGGAAGAGAGTTTCCGCCGAATGACGACCATTCAGACAGGAGCGCTGATGTTCACGGACGGAGCGGAAAAAGGCTACGGCTACGGGATGGAGATCGCACCGCCGGCCGATTCTAAAGGCATGCTGACTGGCGAGTTCGGCCATGGCGGCGCTTATGGCAACAAAATGGTAATCGACCCGGTGGCCGGACGAGTCATTGTCTTTATGGTGCAACACGCCGGCTGGATCGGCGAACCAGGAAACGTGGCGTGGCCGGCGTTTAAAGCACTGGCTTCGGCCTAACGAAGGCTGTCAATCCTGTTTATTTGAGCTTTGCAATCAGGCATGCTTGAGGCGGATGACGTGCCGTTTCCTGCTTTCCCTGCCAGTCCGTGGAGTTAAAATGTGGGCACAACATTGAGCAGTAACAAAAATCGCTTTTTCCCGCGCCCGTTCGGGTGGCTGACGTTCATCCTGATTTTCACAATGTGCGCAATCGCTCCGGTTCGAACGCGCGCGGCCGAGAAACAGCTGAGCAAGGATGATTGCGCAAAGTTAATGGGAAGCCAGGGAGTGGAGCCGGACCGGCCGATCTTCGACGCGGACACATTTCCCAAGATCGATTTTCCGAACAAGGACCTGATCATGGCGGCTCTGGGACCCTACTCGTTAAAGATCCGTTACTTCGACGCGGCCTACAGCGAAATGCCGAGCCCCGCGGGGCCGGGAAGATACGGCGCGCGGGTCGAGGTCGAGTTTTCCAACGGCTTCTCCAGGACCTATCACGTCACCCTTTTCAAGACGCCCAAGCCGTATCGGACGTACCGGAACAGATACGACTTGACGGTGCGACTCCCTGAAGCGTTCGGGCTTTCGCATGGAGTACAGGCGCGAGAGGAGTGGAACACCCAGGATTTCTTCTTCGACCTGATTCGCAGCGGGGCCCGCCATAGCAACGCGTCTGCGATGCTGGTTGCATCGCTCTACGATATCGAGGCCGATCCGGTGCGCTTGCGCGGCTTTAGCTCCTGGCACGTCGATGACGCGTGGTGGAGCGGCCTCGAGAGAAAGCTTGGGACATCCCAAGAATACAAACGGATCGTAACCCTGCCGGACGGTTACGCCGAGAAGCCGGACCAGCATTGGCCGATGATTCTTTTTTTACACGGCTCGGGCCAGCGCGGTGACGATCTGGACATGCTAAAGGATCAGGGCCCGCTCGGCTATATTAACAAAGGCCACCCCCTGCCGTTCATCGTAGTGACGCCACAATGTCCGTGGTTAGACTGGTGGGGGCCGGAAAATCTGGCTCGGTTGGTTGACCAGATCGAGGCGCAGTACCGCGTCGACAGCAAGCGCATTTACGTGACTGGCCTGAGCCTGGGCGGCTTCGGCTCGTTCGTCCTCGCGGCCACCTACCCGAAGCGTTTCGCCGCGATCGCGCCGCTTTCGGGTTTCGAGAATCCGGGCATCGCGGAGCGGCTCAAAACGGTGCCCACATGGATATTCCATGGCGCAGAGGACCGCACGGTGCCGTTGCGCTACAGCACCGATATTGCGGACAAAATGAAGGCGGTGGGCGCTGCCGAAGTTAAGCTCACGGTCTATCCGGACGTCGGGCACGAGAAGTGGGACGTGACCTACAGCGATCCGGAGCTTTACGCCTGGTTCCTGAAGCACGCGCTACCTTGATGCGTCGGGTGGGCGATGCCTGCGCCCCACTTTCCTAGTTTCCGCTTTTAGGATTCGGGACGTAACTGCCCTGCGCGCCTTGCCAAACCCACTTGGTGTTGCTCGTTCCACCCGGCTGATTGGAAGCGCTCGCCCGATAGGCCCTCCACATCGCATCCACAAAGGGATCAAGCGTCTTGCTCTCCTGGGTGGGACGCGGTTTCCCAGCGCGTTTAGCGGCGAACGGGTCACTGGGACTCATCCAGCTATCGCAGTAATCGAAAAACGCGTCGTGGTTCCAGTGGCTTTTAGCTTTCATAAGCAAGGCCGCCAGCGCCTCTGTGCAAAAGGGCGCGCCGTCGGTGAGGCGGTACCCTTCCGATTTCTTATCTCCTTCGTCCCAGGTCGCGGGATCCTTTTCAGCATAGGGAGGCAGAGGCTTGCTGTGAAAACCGATCTGGAAAAGCGCCGTCTGACCCAGGAAGCCCTTCCCGAAATAGGTTTGCTGGTCTTCCGGGAAATTTATTTCAGGAGGAAGGGTTTGCATCTCCTTGTTGCCGAGCAGCATTCCGGCAAAAATGATCGGCCACTTCCGGCCCGTGTAATGGCCGCCATCGCCTTTCCAGTTGGAGCCATTTTTCGCCAGTCCGTCGAGGTCAATGCCGAGCTGAATCATCCCGATGGCCAGCTTTTCCTTCTGTGCCTGCGGGACGTCGAGCATGAGCATCAGCGCGGCGGTGCCCGTAACACGGCCCCACTCCCTGCCGTAGCCCGGCTGGTTTTCGGTCGGGACAGTTACCTGATACAGCCAGCCGCGGATGTTATCGATCCACGGCCGTTGCAGATACCGTTCGTACTGGGGGAATGCTGGCACCTGAGCCCCTGCGGGGACGGCGAGTTTCGGCAAAACATTCCACTGGATGTCCTTCGTTTCGTAGATGGGCTTATCCGTGCCGATATAAGGTGGACGGAAAGCATCGGCTGGCGGTACCTTCGCCAGACAAGTGAGGACAGCGGCGGCGCGCAAGGCGTTCTTGGATACTTGCTCGCCTTTCCAGAGCAGGTCGGCACAGAGAGTCCTGACCGGATTGCCATCCCCGCTGATCGTGGAAATGAGCGAGCGATTAACATCGAGCTGATAGGGATAGGTAACGCTGAGGTTGGGCGCGAAGTTCGGCGGTCGGGAGTCGTACCCTTGCTTGTCGTCCACCTTCAGGGCGACCATGGAACCATTGCGCAGACGGGCGTCGTCCACCAAGCCCACGGCCCCGTATCGGCTTTTCACCGTGCCGGTCGGTGCGGCCGTGGAAGGCCCCGGCGCCGGGGTAACGCTGACGACTTTCACAGGTCCCAGAACCCAGTAGTCGCCGGTAACGAATTTTCCCACCTCGTACGGTTTATCGAAGGTCCACGTGATGCCGTACTGGGTAACGCTGGCCGCCGGATCGGCTTGGACTCGCCCGCCGAAAATCAGCAAACCCGTGGCCAATGCATAGGCTGGAAACAGTGAAGAAGTCTTATTCATAGGGAGTTGTCTATTCCTTGGATACCGCCAAAACATGATGGTCCTTCAGACGGGTTCTGGCAAGCTGGAGAAGAAACGGATCTTGGCGGCAGAAGATCGCGGGATGGGGTGATGACAAGTTACTGATCTGGATAGTCTCCGTATTGGTGAAAAGCTTTGGTCTCGCGTTCGCCAAAACCAACTTTGTCCATTTTATGTGCACCCATTGGACAAGAGCTGCGCGTTTTGTCGATCGCAGACAATCACTTGCACGACCTTTCGTCATTGATTAAGGCGACTCCGTAACCCGCTTCCGAAAGGTCGGCCCACTTTTGCGCGCAAACCTCGAAGCGCGCCAGGTCCCACGAGGTATTGAAATGGGTAGGCCGCTCGGTTTGGCCATATTGAATCTCATAGGTCGCGCGGGGCGAGTGGACGTTAACCGGAAATGCCACCTTCAGAAACTTATGCTCCTCCTGCCAATCCACTTCGGTGGTAAAGACAATCTGAGAGGAAGCCGCGTCGAGCGAACTGGGTAAAAATGCGCGTGCCATCAATGCCTTCCCACAGAAATGTGTGATGCGGGAATTTATTGAACTGACTCCATGAAATCTTTTGCGTGACAAAATATTTCACGCCGGCCTTGCGCATGATTTGCGGCATGGACGCGCTGTAACCGAAGACATCGGGGATCCAGACGTCCGTCGTCTCCACACCAAACTCATCGAGGAAGAAATTCTTCCCGTGTAGAATCTGCCGGATGAGTGATTCGCCCGAGGAAAGATTGCAGTCCGCTTCGATCCACATCGAGCCGACCGGTTCCCATTGTCCGCGCTGCACCGCTTTTTTGATCCCCTCGAAAATGGTGGGGTAATACTCTTTCATCCACGCATTTGCGGATCGTCTCGCGCAGGGGCCAGAGCCAGGCGGTATCGATGTGGGCGTGCCCTATCGCGGAGATCTCATGCGCGGTGTCCCCATTGTGCTTGCTTAGAACGCCGCGCAAAGCGGCTCGTGCGGGCCCGGCCGATTCCGAGTCGATCGGATCGAATTTGTTGGCGGAATCGTTCAGCGCGTAGAGTAACTGGCCGCGGCGCGGCGTTCCCTCCGGAAGCAGAAACATCGTTTCGGCCGCCAACTGAAAGTCGCAGAAGAGGTCCAACGCCTCTTGATTCAGGCAGGCGAGTTCCGCCCGATCCAGGACGAAGAGCAGTTCGTTAGGCGAATGCGCCGGTAGTCGGTAGCGATTGGCGTGCGCACTGGGATTGGCCGCCGCCTCCAGCTGAAATTTAAACGTTTCACCGCCGCGCGCCTTCTTTGCC
>JBBRQE010000075.1:0-16165 GCA_038226905.1 Chthoniobacterales bacterium
GGATCGATCACCGGCACGCCATCCATCATGGTGGCTTGTCCATCGGCCACTGCTTTTTCTGCGGCGCGCCAATTCACCACGGCACAGAGGTCGCGGTCTTTCTGCGACGCGTTGGTTTCGAGCACCGTGTGCGCCATCTCGGAGTTATAGGAAGTCCAGAAAGCCCAGCCGCTGCTCGGACCCTTGCCGGTGGATCCCAGATCCCAATCAAAGGGTGGCGTCAGGATTTGCCAGCCGACCGACATCTTGCCCGTCTTCGGATCGACCTTGATCCCGCTGACCATTCCATTGAATTCCGTTGCGTAATCATTCGGATCGGCGACGCGCCCTTTTGGCAGGGGCACGGAGAAACGCGTCGCGACGAGGATATACTCCGTGTTCTCGGTCACAAATGAGGAGCCATGGTTTCCCATCGAGTTTGGGATCGGGCCGAGAATTTCCTTCGTCTTGAAGTCGCGCAGATCAATCCGCGCGACGCGGTTGTTGGCATTGTCGTTCACGAAGAGCCAGCGACCGTCGTACTCGCTGTCGGTTTGCGAGAGTCCCGGATGATGGACATCACCCCAGGTGTAATCACCCATCATTTTCTTCGTGGCCAAATCGTAGCCGTAGCCGGTGCCTGAGGAGGGCGAGAAGACCGGGATGGTGACGAGATGCCGCATCGACGGGATTCCCGCGACAAAAACCTGACCGGAATGGCCGCCAGAATAGAAGAGATAATATTCATCCTTCTGTCCCGGCGGGACGTAAGAAGCCTGGGCGTTTTTTGCATCGTCGCTGCTCAGCTGAGCCTTGTCGCCGGTCCCGCTTTTGTTGCAGGCGCTTGGCAAGAGCGCGAGCACGGCAAGGAAGGCGGCCGGTAATATCTTGCTGGTTTGGATCTTCATTTTGGTTGGGCTTCTCCTTGGCTATGAAAATCAAGGTTTTACGGTCAGGATGCCCTTGGTCCCCTGCGCGTAGTGGCCGGGGAAGGAGCAGAGGTAGAGGTAATCGCCCGGAATCTGCGGGGCATCGAATGTGACCGTGTCGGTCTCGCCGGGCCCGAGCAGTTTGGTGTGCGCGATCACATCTTTGTCGCCTGGCGGAACGTAATCGTGCGCGGCTTCCGTGGACGCCGCGTCGAGGAACTTCATCACGTTCTGTTCGTTGATGGTGCGATCAAGGATGACGAAATTGTGGCCCATGGAAAATTTCGGGGTTGTCCCGACATTCTTGAGCGTGACGACAATTGGTTGTCCTGGCTTTGCCTCAATCGCGGTCACGTCGTACTTCATCTTGTCGTTGGCCTCGATCGTGACAGTCTTCGGCGGGATAGCCGGCGCCCTCGCACAGCCCGCAACGGAAATAAGAAGCGCGCTACAACCCAGCGCGATTCGGAAAATGGTTCGACGGCGTGGTGTTTTCATGGATCGGTCTTCATCCAGTTCAAAAACAAAGCCGTCCAATGCCCTTTTAGCATCGCAGCCATAGGGTGCGGCTATCGCTGCTTTGAGATTTATCATACCTCTTTAGTAGCGACGTTCGAGAAAAGCCGCCTTGATCTGGATCAAGATCATCGACGAATCTTGTGGAACGATTTTCGGCCCGCGCCTCTAGTAGGAGTGTGACAAGTTTCCTTCAACGCCACGCCGCCTTTGCGCTGGTTCTTGGGAGTGCCGTCGCCTGGTCAGGCTGTGGCCGATCGGATCAGAACCCGGCCAGCGCGCGGCAATATGAGGCCCGCGGAATCGTGCGCGGCTTCGCGCCGGATCACAGCACGGTCCAGATCGAACACGAAAACATTCCCGGCTTCATGCCCTCAATGACGATGCCGTTCGAAGTACGCGACGGGAAAGAGATCGCGGACCTGAAGTTAGGCGACGCGATTTCCTTTCGACTTAACGTGACCGATCGCGATTCGTGGATCGACCGGATCAAGCAGGTTGATTCCGCGACGGTCCATTTGCCGACACCTTTACCCAGCGCAAGCACCGTCAGAGCAGAGCGCGTGCACGAAGGCGATCGGATGCCGGAGTTCCAGTTAATCGATGAGGGGGGAAAACCGATTAGCCTCGAAAGCTTCCGCGGTCATCCCTTGGTCCTGACATTCATTTTCACCCGCTGTCCGCTGCCAAACTTCTGTCCGCGGATGTCGCAAAATTTCTCGGAACTGCAAAAGACGATTAAGGCCTCGTCGTCTGAGCCGCTCTCTTCGACGCGGCTTCTCAGTGTCAGTTTCGATCCGGCCTACGACACGCCGGAAGTGCTGCGCGACTATGCGCAGGGCGAAAAGGCCGATCCTGATATTTGGAAGTTTGCCACCGGAACTCCCACGGAAATTTCCCGCCTAACGAAAGATTTTTCTGTTCTCGTTCAACCGGAAGGAGGATCAATTTCGCACAGCCTGGCGACGGCGTTGATCGGGAAAGAAGGCAAGATCGAAAAGCTCTGGAGGGGCAACGGCTGGACACCCACAGAGCTAATCCAGCAAATCGTCGACGGCACCGACTAGTGGCCTCCGCCAAAGCAGCATCGACGAAGAAGTCTTCGACGCGCTGTCGGAAGTACGCACACCGGTCCCGGTCACCCAGCACAAGACGCGCGCGTGCCGGACATCGAGCGCAAAACGCTCGACGAGATCTCGTCTTTCGTGCTTTAGAACGTGTCTTGCACCTCCAGTGACACCGAACCACGGAGACCACGGAGGGAGCGGGGAAACTAACTTCTTCCATTCTTTTCCGTGCAGGACCTCGAATATTCGATTGATCAACTGGTCGAGGTGGCGGTGCGCGCGTTGTCGCCGGGAATCAACGATCCGTTCACGGCCATGACCTGCATTGATTGGCTGGGCGGCGCGCTCATCCGCGTCGCGGGCCGGGAGCTGCCGTCCGGCTGGCGCTACGACGACGAACACCGGCTGCGGATCATTGCTAAGAGCACTGACTCCGCCGGCATCGCGGCCGCGGCTTTCGACCAAATCGGGGAGTACGGAAGCACGAGTGTTGCGGTTATGCTGCGGTTATGCTGCGGTTTGCTGGAAACGCTGGCGAAGGTGGCGCCGCATGTCCGGCGCGAGAAAGATTACGCTGTGCTGTTCGAGCACGCGCGAAAGGTCCTGGACGCCGGCTGCGCGTAGGTGAAAAATCAAAGTGATCGCGCCGAAATCAAAGAACGCTTTGCGATTGTGGAACGCGCCCTGGCCGGCGGCAACGCGTGAGACAACTCCGTCAAGCGCCATCACCTAACGAATTAAAGGTCTTTATGAAACTGTCAACGAGCCTGCTGCCACTTCTCTGCGCACTCTTTCTCTCAGCGTGCGCGAGCGGCGGAGCCCGTGTCGCCTCATCGGGAGAGGCGGGACGTTATAGCCATCAGATGCACAACCGCTTTTACGAAGCTTGGGTGCAGCCGCGTTCAGTTCCAGCGTCGCGGGGAAAATTTTCCGTGCCGGTCGATGTGCAGATCGATCGAGACGGACGCGTCCGGCGATTTCATATCGCCAAGCCGTCGGGTTACGCAGCGCTCGATGAGTCCATCGTTGACGTTGGTCGCCGCGTCACAAAGGTCGCGCCACCGCCAGTCGCATCGGCGCACGACCGATTCGATCTGCGAATCTTTTTCGAGCTGGATGTGAAGCGTTAATTGCGTCGAACATTTTGGTCGGTTTCTGGGCGCGATGGCGATTTTGTCGAGGCTTCGCTCGCGGCAAACCACCGCGCGACCAGCACATCAGTGGAAGAGTGGGCGATCATCGACCCGGCGATGACAATGGCGATGAGGTGAAACAAGTGCTCTGCGTCGGGGACGCCGGCATTGAAGAGAAGCAAACCATAAATGACAGAGGCAAAACCCTTCGGGCCGAACCACGCTGTGGTGATGCGCTCTCTCCAGTCTAGCTCGCTCCCGATGAGCGAAACGGGCCGGGCAAGGATCAGCGCGAGCAGCGCAAAGGTGTAACCGCCTGCGCCAATGCCGCGGAAGTAGGTCGGCGAAAGCATGGCGCCGAAGACAAGAATTGCACCCAGCTTCAGCAGTTCGGCGAGCAATTCACCGAACTGGTGAAATTCGTCGCGCAAATCCGGACGCGTGCTGGCGATGGTGACGCCGGCTGAGAAGACGGCGAGGTAAACGTTGCCATGCGTAGACGCAGCGACGGCAAAGACGACGAGTCCGATGGCGAGCGCGAACAACGGCTCCAACGGTTTGTCCACGGCGAAGAAACGACTGGCTTCCAGCCGGCAGATTGACCAGGGCAGCAAGACGCCTAGGGCGATTCCCCAGAGGAGCTCTCCGGCCAGTGGGAGCAAGCCGACCGATTGCTGGCCAACGATTCCGAGCAGGACAAGGACGATGGGCAGAGCGAGGCCGTCATTGATGCCGCTCTCGACGTTGAGGAGCGAACGGAGCCGAGACGGCACCTCCTTTTTGCCGACGATGGCGGCGGCAAACACAGGATCGGTCGGGCAAAGAATCGCGCCAATGAGGAAGGCTACCGCCCACGGCAAACTGATGAGACCGCGCGCCAGCAGCGCGGTAAGCAGGAATGTGAGCGGCAATCCGAGAAGCAAAGCCCGGCCCGGCAGGTGCCAGGCCGCCGCGATGTCGCGAATCGAAGCGCGCATGCCATCGGTGAAAAGCACGCTGCACAAAGCTGCTTCGGCGATCAGGCGGACAAACTCCTGATGCGGATCGCTCGCGATCAAATTGAACGCGGCCGGGCCGGCAATGAAGCCCGCCACCAGAAAAAGGACCGCGGTCGAGAGCACGCTGCGGCCGGCCAGTTCCGAGAGAAGAATGGCGACGAGCAACGTGATCGCGAAGATCAGTAGCGTGATCATGTGTTTGGTCGGGGCCGGTGTGATGACCCGCCATGGCGTGGCCCGGAGCTTGAGCAACTCATATAACGGAGTCTGTTAAAGTATGAACGCGCACCGCATCACCAGGCTAGCTCTTATCGTCTCGTTCATACTATCAATTTGCGCTCCAGTCGGCAGCGAAGCGCGTTCAAGTGCGGCGGGTGATCCGGGAGGCCACACCAATCGCGGGGTGGCTTACGCGCGCGACAAAAAATACGACAAGGCCATTGAGGAATTCAGCAAAGCAATCGACGCCCAGCCGAAGGATCCGAAGAACTATCGCAATCGAGCTCAGGCTTACCGGCTGAACAATCAACCGAACAAAGCGCTGGCGGATTACAACAAACTGATCGAGCTCGAACCAAAAAATGCCGATGCCTATGGGGCGCGGGGGCGAATCGAAGTCGACCAGGCGGCTTACGATAAGGCGATCCAAGACATCAATCGCGCGATGGAGCTGGACCCAAAGCAAAAGAATGTCCTTCGCTTCCGCGCCTTCGCCTATCTGCGGCAGAAACAATGGAAGAAGGCGGTCGAGGATTACAACGGCGTGGTAAAAGAGAATCCGAAAAACCTCGAGGCAGTGGAGCGGCGCGCCTACGCCCTGCAACAGGCCGCCGATTACAACGCCGCGATCGCTGACTACGCTACCCTCATCCAGAGTCGGCCAAAGGATGCGGAGCTATATCGCCGGCGCGGCACGCTCTATCGACTGTCTAAAAATTATGAGAAAGCCGCGTCGGATTTCACAAAAGTAATGGAGCTGAAACCAAACGACGCCGATGCAACCGGACGGCTGCGTTATGTGGAGGCCCAAATTCGGAAGAGTCAGCCGCCGCCGCGCATGACCCCGATCCCGCGTCCGACGCCAAAAGCGAATCGGGCGTCGAGCCCCACTCTTGCGCGCTAGGATCAGCACTCAGCAGGCCGCGAAGTGCGCCGCGCGCGCTGCCGAGAGGGCGTTCTTTTTCTTACTACTTGTTTCGGCGATCGGCGGCAGCTTCAGCGCTCTGGTCTTTCGGCGTTTCCACTTTGATCGACGCGATCGCGCCGGTGATGGCATCTACCTGCACTTCAGTGATGTTTTTCGTGCCCGACTTTGCGATATCGAACGACCAGATCAGTTTTCCACTCTCTCGCTCAATTTCTTCGCTCGATATTTTCCCTTTCGGCACCTTTGCCAGCGCCGTCTGTTCGGCCTGCGCTTTGGTGATCTTCGCCTCTTTCATCAGCTGCGCGTCGGTTTCGGCGAAGGCCGCGGTTGAGGTCACCAGCGCAACAGCGGTCGCCGCCAAGAGTAATCGTAGATTTATTCTCATACCACGTTCGACACCGCCGAGCGCCATCTGTTCACTACTATGAAGTTGATGTGAAAATCCTCGCCGGTTTTTACACTGGAGCGCTGACCCATCAATTGGAGAGTCTCTCCCTTGCTACAACACCGCAGAGTGCTCCGGCCAAGGTCAGAACAATCTCTGTTCGCGCCGGTCGTTGCGCTTGATGTCGAGCGCCTCTTTTGCTGCGGTCAGAGTTCGGATCGGCTGATTGCCGGAGTCTAAAAGAGGCAGGCGCCGCGCCCCTTTCCTACTGTTTCCCAAATCGATCCAGAGCTGGCCGTAGTACCGATCGTTGCGGAGAGACAAACCCGGGACTCGACGATTGCGGGAATCACATGCGGGGGTAAACTTCGCTGTCTTATGACTGTCGCTTTTGCCTGGAGCATGGCTTGCCTTCCCTTCTGGCAGCTTTGCAGGGCTGCCAGGCATATCAAATTTTCCTCGGGAAGGGTTTCCCTCGTAAAAGCACTGCACCAGGGTGGCGAAATTGGCAGACGCGCCAGACTTAGGATCTGGTTCCGCAAGGATTAGGGGTTCGAGTCCCCTCCCTGGTATATCTTTCCGTGCAACTTTGACGCCGCCCATGCCGCTCCATCCGACGCTGCCCAGAAGCTCCCACGAAATCGAACGCAAGTTTTTGGTCAGGCAGCTGCCGGACGACATGGAAAGACATCCCAGTCGTAAGATCGAACAGGGCTATCTGGTGGTGAAACGGGACGGGACGCAGGTGCGACTGCGCCGGGCGGGTATTACCTGCTCGCTCACGCTGAAACGCGGGCGCGGAGTGGCCCGCCGCGAATGGGAGATAGAGATAACTCCAGCGCAGTTCGATGTTCTTTGGCCGGCCACGTTAGGCCGTCGTCTGGGCAAGACCCGCTATGATGTGCCCTTCGGGACTTTGACAATCGAGATCGATATTTACGAGGGCCGTAACGCGGGAATCGTGGTGGCGGAGGTTGAGTTCGAGAGCGAAGAACAATGTCACAGTTTCGAACCTCCGGACTGGCTCGGCCGGGATGTGAGTGAAAAGCCACGCTACAGCAATATTAAACTGGCGACGGAGTGAGGTGGGCCGTCGTTCAGCGCGAAGCCTTGGCGATTTTCGGGGGGAGGAGCCAAAGCAACTTTCCCTTCATCAAAGCGGCATTGGTCTCGACGAGGGCGATACCCCCTTTGGAGAGTTTAAGGGAAGCTCCGGTCAGGCGGTGGATGGCCTTGGTGAAGTCTGGCTCGTGTCCGACCAGCATGAGACGCGCACCGGATTTTTGATGAAGAAGCTCCTCCAATCCCGACCGATCGAATCCTGGTTTGAGAACTGAGCTCTCGCGCAGTTTTAATTTGAGACGGTCGGCGACAATTTCAGCCGTTTGCCGGGCGCGCGGCAAGGGACTGGTCACAATCTGCTGGAGAGAGAGGTCCAGCAGCTTGAGGAAGTCCGCGATCTTTTGTATCTCTTTTTTCCCTCGTTCGGTCAGCGGCCGCTCGTCATCCGATTGATTCCAATTCGGCCAATCGGCTTCTCCATGCCGGAGGAAATAAAGATACATGGTGAAACCTGCCTAACGAAAGGGTGGCCGCATCAGGCCACGATGTGCCACTTCTTTTTCCGGGTGCGGCCATCGATTTCCCAAAGCCGGATACCACCGAGGTAGGCGTTCCGGTTGAGTCCAGGTTCGATGCCTTCGGGCAGGGTTTTGAAACGCTTGGCATTCCCGCCACCCAGCACCACGTAATCGGCAATGAAGCAGCGCTTCAGTTGTGTGACGACGTGGAGAACTTCCCGTTTCCAGTCCGCTTCTCCCAATCTGACCAGGCCCGGTTTACCCACGAAACGCTCAATGATTACGCCATCTCGGTAGGGGAGGTCGCCCAGTTCGAGCGGGAGCAGATTCCTCTCGTAAACCAGGGCCGAGCCGAGGCCGGTACCTAATCCGAGAAAAAGCATGCGTCCGCCCTCATAACTGCCGAGGGCCTGCATGGCGGCGTCGTTAATAACATGGACGGGTTTGCCCAGAGCGCGGGCGAAATTGAAATTAGCCCAGCCTTTGCCGAGGTGTTTGGGATCGTGCGTAATGTGTCCCTGTTTCACGGGAGCAGGAAAACCGATAGAGATGGCATCAAAATTCCATCCTTCGACAGTGGTTTTTAATTTGGCGACCAACTGCCGCGGAGTCATGCTCAGGCCGGAGTCGAACTTCCGTTTTTCGCTTCGCGAAATCATTAGTTTCACGTGGGTGCCACCGATATCGACCACCAAAATTTTCTTCTTTTTCGGCTTCACGAGGTGCGGGGGAGGGCTTTGATGGGTGTCAAGCGAACGAAGCGCGCCTTCTTAGACTCGACGTTACTCTTGGCCTGGTTGCGGGAGCGCTGACGGAAAAATAGCTGGGCTTGGGAAACTTCTTCGCCTTCAGCCGGATGGAGACGGACGTATTTTCCATCGGCTTTTAGCTCGCGCGCTTTCACGTTATCCCGCAAAAAGGCCGGCAGAATCTCATTTACGATCTCCTTGCGCAATCCCGGTTCTTCGATGGGGAATGCCACTTCCACGCGGCGAACCAAGTTACGCGGCATCCAATCGGCGCTGGAGAGGTAAAGAACGGTATCTCCGGCGTTCTCGAAATAGTAGACACGGCTGTGTTCGAGAAACCTTCCCACAATGCTGACCACCCGGATATTTTCGCTCAAGCCGGGCACGCCGGGTCGCAGGCAACAAATGCCGCGGATGATCAGATCGATCTTCACACCAGCGGAAGAAGCTTCATAAAGCTTTTCAATGATCTCGGGATCCACCAGGGCATTGAGCTTGGCTACGATGTGGGCGGCTTTTCCGGCCACGGCATGGTCGCGTTCACGTTCGATCAACGCGAGTATGCGCCGGCTCATATCGAAGGGAGAGACCATCAACTTCTCCAGGCCCGGGTAGCTGGCCAGGCCGGTGAGGGTGTTAAAAACAATGGCCAGTTCATCCGTCAGTTTGGGATTCGTGGTGAGGAGGCTGAAATCCGTGTAGGTCCGGGCCGTGCGCGGATGATAATTGCCCGTCCCCAGATGCACGTACTGGCGGAGTCGATCGCTATCGCGCCTAACGATCAGCAGGGCCTTGCAATGCGTCTTCAGTCCGACCACGCCGTAAACAACATGGGCGCCGGCCTCTTCCAAACGACGGGCCCATTGAATGTTGGCCGCCTCATCAAAGCGCGCGCGCAATTCGACCAGCGCGGTCACTTGTTTGCCAGCGGCCGCCGCTTTGATTAACGCCGCCACGATGGGCGAATCGCCACTCGTCCGGTAGAGCGTAATTTTGAGAGCGAGAACCTGCGGATCTTCGGCCGCCGATTCAATCAACTCGACGATGGGATCGTAGCTCTCATAGGGATGATGCAACAGGATGTCCTGTTTGCGCATCACGTCGAAGATCTTGGCATGAGGAGGCAAGGCGGGATCCCGCACCGGCTGGAAGAGTCGGTCTTTAAAGCGGGCGAAGGCGTCGTTAGCCACCAGCGGTGAAAGATGGGTCATGGAAAGCGGCCCGTTCATTTTGTAAACGTCGGCTTCGCCCAAATCGAAAAATTCCACGAGCAGATCGCGAAAATCCTTCGGGCAGTCTGTCTCTACTTCGAGGCGGACGGCATCGCCCCGGCTGGAGCGTCGAAGTTCATGCTCAATGCTGCGCAGCAGATTTTCGGCTTCCTCATCGTCCACGTAAAGATCGCTGTTTCGCGTGACGCGGAAGGCGTGCACGCCGTCCAGCATGAGGCCGGGGAAGAGATCAGCAATGTGATGTTTGATGAGGGAGGCGAGATAAATGTAATCCCAGTCTTCGCCTTTACCGCGCGGCATCAGAATAAGGCGGGGCAGCACGCGCGGCACCTGCACGATGGCATGGAGTAATTCTCCGCCGCGCTGGGCCTTGGCCCGCACGAGCAGATTGTGGCTTTTGTTAAGCAACTGGGGAAAAGGATGGCTCGCATCCACGGCCAGGGGCGTGAGCATAGGGAAGACTTCTTCCTGGAAATAACGCCGGGCCCAGGCGGCGCGCTTGGTATTCAGTTGGGAGGTGTCGTGAATGCGAATCCCGTTTTTGGCCAGCGCCGGAGAAATCTCGTCATTCCAAAGCCCGTACTCGATCGCGACTAGCTCATGCGCGATGCGCTGAATGCCGTTGAACGTTTCGGTCGGGCTCAAGCCGTCCGGCCCGACATCGCTCGTCTCGCTTTCGATCTGCTGTTTGATTCCGGCAACACGGATCTCGAAAAATTCATCCAGATTCGAACTAAAGATGGTGAGGAATTTGACTCGCTCCATGAGAGGCTGCGTCGCATCCTGGGCCTCTTCCAGAACGCGGCGATTAAACTCGAGCCAACTTAGCTCGCGATTAATAAAATTTTCCGGAGCGGAAAATTTTTGGCCGAGCGATTCGGCGGGGGCTTCCGGCAGTGGAATAATATTGTTCGCGCTATCGGCCGACGACGATTCAGCTTTGACTTGCATCAGCACCCCATCCGGAACCCGTTAGTCCCCCATCCCGATCGAGCGGGTGAAACGCTGCAACACGCCTTTGCGTTCTGGCTTGGCCGCGGTGTTGGCCGGCCAGCATTCCACAATCTCGAGCGCCAGAAATCTAAACAGGGTCAGGCGCGCGAATTTCAGATCAAGTCGAAGATTCTTGGCGATCTGTTGAATTGAGCGGGCGCCATTAAATTGTGAAGCGAACTGCGCTTCCGCCACGGTCAGGCGAAGGTCCTGCACACGCTCGAACCCGTCTCGCGTATAGGCCGGGATGCTGCCCTGATCATAATTCACCCGGTTCCCGAGATCCTGGAATTGAATCAGCCGCAGGGTGGCCAGCCCCCAGTGATCGATATCAGCTTCGGGGGAGACACCGCTGGCCCAGACAGGTAGATCTGTGCCTTGTTCGAAGGTGAAGCGCACTTTCTGCGCGGTCCAGAGGTTGGAAAACAGTTTCTGCCCGTAATGTTGCACCAGTTGCAGAGCCGGCTCCTGCAGAATGAGTCCGCCCTGCGCCAGCGTGGTGAAAAGGGGGCAGCCCGTCTCCTGCTGAACCGCGCGCGCTTCGTCGATTTTTCCCTGGTCGACATTGACCAGCGTGATGGGCGCTTCAAAGCAATACAGGTCGGGGTCGCGCGTGGTGGCCAGGACGATCTCCCCATTGCGCGTTAGTAAATCGATAGGCGCTTTGTTCCAGAAGGAACGAAGCGTGCCGGTCAATTTGCCGCTGGCCACTGTCTGTAGCGCCCAGTTCAACGAGAAAAAACTGGTGTCGCCGCAGAAGTAGGACCCGCCCGTAACCGATGCGTTTGGCAGATTTTCGTCGGTCGCGGGAAGGATTGCCGTAACCGGAGCCTG
The DNA here is from genome assembly GCA_038226905.1 of Chthoniobacterales bacterium. GTDB lineage: Bacteria > Verrucomicrobiota > Verrucomicrobiia > Chthoniobacterales > UBA10450 > JBBRDU01. The sequence goes on from JBBRQE010000075.1 coordinate 11,543, forward strand.
AGGAGTCGTGAAAGAATCCGCCACGTCCGGGAGGGGATCCGCCGGAGCGAAAGAGGTCGCCGGGGCCGGTTGCCCCCAGGTTTCCTGACTGGGGGGCGCGCTCCACCATTCTTCCGCAGGCGGTGCCGAGGGTACGTCGGGTTGAGCTTCCAGCGGCACCGCGGTCTCGGAAAAACCAGAATCGGTCGGCGCCTCTTCGGCATTTGGAGTCCCGGGCTGCGGCTCCGGGGCGAGGGGCTGCGGTTCGGCCGATGATGCTGGTATATGGTTTTCCACGGTTTTGATAAGCAAATCTGAAGTGAAGGGTTTATTCAAGGACCCAATCACATTTGGGCTCGTGGCCGAATCCGGGCGAAGATCGCTACCGAGTCCGGACATAAAAATAACGGGTATGCCCGCCGTGGCCGGATCTTCGCGCAGCTGTCGAGTCACCTCATCACCCCTCATGTCGGGCAGCACGTAGTCGAGCAAGATCAGTTCAGGAGGATTTGCCCTGGCCGAGGCCAGGCTTTCCTGCGCGGTCGCCGCCGTCGTGACGTAGTAATTCGCTTCCATCAAAATCTCTTTAACAAAATTCAGCAACATCAGGCTGTCGTCGATAACCAGGATTTTTCGTTTGGCGGTGGATCCGGTCGGAGGATTCTTCGCCCCCGGGGCGGCTCCGGCCTCATCCACTTTGCGCATGGCTTCCATGAGCAGGATTTGCCAGTCGAGGCTAATACTGTGCGTGATTGCGCCGGCCGCGACTTCGGAAATCATGCCCCCTTTCCAAGCGACGATTTCGTTGAAAGCATCCATCCCTTCCTTGCCGGGGGCGGTGGCATGACGGACCTGTCCCTTCTCGAAGTAGACCCGGCCTTTCTCGCCACTCGGAGCAGTGAACTCGATGGCGGCGGTCGTTCCGTTCATGCACTTCAGCTGAATGATGTCCGCCATGTGCAGGTCGCTCAACGTTCCCTGGAACTTTTCGCTCTCCGGCCTGTTGGAAGGGCGGAGGAGCGCCTGCACGAGGTCAACGAAATCGTTATGCGGGAAAGGCTTCTCCAGGAAATGAATGGCACCGATGCCGGCAGCTTGTGCGCGTGCCGTCGACAAATGGGTGGCGGTCAGAATAATGGCGCGGCCATGGGGATGACTGGTCCGCAGGTCGTAGAGAAATTCCTGGCCAAGATCGTAAGTAGCGTCGACATCGAGGACAAACAAATCGGGTTTGGTGGTCAGGGCCTTGCGTTGCGCTTCTTCGAGCGAAGAAGCCAGGTCGACCACAGCGGTCGGCGCCGTCTCGCGCAAAGCGGCGAGAATGGCTGAAGCGACGTGTTCATCCGGCTCCAACACTAGAATTCGACCTTCACCTGTGCTTCCCGCGTCCATGTTCGTACGATTTAAGAGACCTGGGGAGGGAGCGGTTGTGCGTCCGTCTCAGGTCACTCTTACGAAGGCGAGCTTCCTGGCAAATGCAAAGGATTTATAGGGGGTACGCGGAGAAACGGCCGGTGCGTAGCGCATTCGACCGGCTACGTTTGCGCGAGTCTGCCGGAGGACGATTCACTTTTCGGTTTGAGCAAAACGCGCCGCCAGTTCACGCCGGTTGGTCTTTCCCCGTTCATTTACCGGGATTTCAGCGAGCAGAAAAATCCGTTTGGGAACCTGCCATCCACTCAAACGGGCGCGACATAAGCGCAGCAAATCGGCCTCGCTAACGTTGTGGTCGGCCACCACGCACGCCGCGACCTCCTCGTTGCGCAGCGCCGAACTACGTCCGAATACGACCGCCTGCTGCACGCCCGGCAACGAGAGCAAGTGCGCTTCGACCTCGGCCGGATTGACCTTCTTGCCCGCCACGTTAATCAGGTCGGATATACGACCGGCCATCTTAAAACCTTCGCCGCAGGGAGCCAGCAGATCGTCGGGGAGGAAAGTGCCAGCACCCAGTTTTGCTGGGTCGGGCTCTGGAAAATAACCGTCCCCCACGGCCGCGCTGCGGACTCGGACCTGACTGGCGGGCGCATCTGGCTCCACTAAGTCGAGTTGGACGTCCTGCATGGGCAAGCCGACAAAACCGTCCTGAAAATCTTCTCCGCTGCGGTCATAGCAAATGCCGCCGCATTCGGAGGAGCCGTAGAAAGAATGGATGGGTTGCCCAAACTTGTCGCGAAAACTCCGGGCCAGCTGTGCACTCAAGGGTGCGCCGGCGGAAATGCAAAGGCGCAGACTGCGCAGGTCGGGAATGTCGTCCACTCCACAAAAGGCCTGGTAGAACACGGGCACGCCGGGGAACACAGTGGCACGGGTACGAGCGAGACCGTCCAGGATAGCGCGGGGCAGGCGATCACGACCCAGCACCATGGCGACACCGCGCGCCAGCAATGGGGTGATCAAGTTACTGAAGCCGTAGGAATGCGAAACCGGGACGACGCCGAAATTGAGATCGTCCTCCCCAATACCCATCGTGGCGCAGATTTGATCGCAATCGGCCACTAATTGTTCGCTCCGGAAACGGATGGCCCGGGGCGCGGCGGTAGTCCCGGATGTTAATTTCAGCAGGACCGGCCGCGGGTTCGCCATGAGAGGGGTAGGAGTACCATCGCCGATTTCTTCCAGCTCGACGGAGTTGCCGTCGTGGGCGGTGACGAGTGCCCGGGTCCGGCAGAGTTCGAGTGCGGCCGTGCGTTCCCGCTCGGTAATTGTCGTCTCGAGCGGGAGGAGAACCAATCCGCAGCGCAATCCGGCCAGGAGAACGGAAGGCCAGGAGGGATGGTTTCCAATCTGGACCGCCAGGGCGGTGCCAGCAGGGAGGTGGGACCATCTTTCTTCCAGATCCCGCGCCTGATGTTCTATATCGGAAAACGTGCGGAGAATACGGCCCGTAGGATCCAAGAGGGCGGGCCGGCTGGAATTTCGGGCGCGGGTGGCAGTCCAACGCTCCACCAGAGGGTCGGGCGATTTCATCCCTTGCGCAGAAAAGCGACCCAGCCTAGATTCTGCGTTCCTTCTAGACCATGAAAGCGGGCATTCATCCTGATTATCAAAAAAGCGACATTGTTTGCGCGTGCGGTGCGCATTACCACACTCGCTCGACGCGTCCCGATATTAGAATCGGCATCTGTGCTGCTTGCCATCCGTTTTTCACGGGCGAGCAAAAGTTTGTCGATACAGCCGGCCGGGTGGAGAAATTCACACGCCGTTACGGCACCACTCTGGCTGCCCGTACGTCGAAAAAGGGTTAGGGGACATTTCTAACCGGGATTTTTGATCCCGGTGGAGTTGCCGTCGACGACTGCAACTACAGGTATGGATTTTAATCTTTTAATCGACCGTAAACGCGAGCGCTTCGCCGAGTTGGAGCGGGAGATCGCCGACCCGGATCTTTTTGCCAACCGCAAGCGGGCCAGCGACACCATGCGGGAGCATTCCAACACCAAACAACTCATTGCCCGGTGGGACGAACTGGAAAACGCCCGCAAACACCTTGTCGACGCCCGTGAACTGATGGCATCAAACGACACCGACCTGGCCCAGATGGCGCTGGAAGAGGTTCCCAAACTGGAAAAACAGACGGCCGATCTGGAGCGCGATATTCAGATCGCCCTGCTCCCGTCGGACGAAAGTGAGAACCGCGATGCCATCATCGAGGTGCGCGCCGGCACGGGCGGAAATGAAGCTGCTATTTTCGCGGCGGATCTTTACCGGATGTACAATCGTTATGCCGAGTCGGCCGGTTTGAAAATTGAAGACCTCGAGTCGAGCCCCTCCGAATTAGGCGGCCTCAAGGAAGTCATTTTTAAAGTCTCGGGCGAAGCGGTCTTTCGCAAGTTGCGCTACGAAAGCGGGGTGCATCGCGTGCAGCGGGTTCCCGCCACGGAGGCACAGGGCCGTATCCACACTTCCACCGCCACGGTGGCGGTGCTGCCGGAAGCAGAAGAGGTTGATTTCGAATTGAAGCCGGAAGATTTGCGCATCGAAGTCTGCCGCTCGGGCGGTCCCGGTGGTCAGGGCGTCAATACAACGGACTCAGCCGTCCAGATTCTGCACATTCCGACCGGGCGGATCGTGCGCTGCCAGGATGGACGAAGTCAGCAAAAGAATAAGGAAAAGGCGCTCACCATCATGCGCACGCGTTTGAAGGAAGAAAAGCAGCGCGAGGAAGAGGCGAAATATTCAGCGCACCGCAAAACCCAGATCGGATCGGGCGGGCGCGAGGAAAAAATCCGGACCTACAATTTTCCACAAAACCGGATCACGGATCATCGCGTCGGGCTCACCTTGTATAATCTGGATCGCGTGATGGAAGGCGACCTCGACGAGTTGATTCAAACGCTCCAGGCGGCCGACATGGCAGAGAGACTCGAGGGCGCCGCGTCCGCGTGAGGGCCTATTCGTTAGGCAGAGACGTCCCGCGGGGACGTCCACTCGGCGGATGCGAATTGGGAAAAAGGGCTTGCTCGCCGGAGCGCGCGAACGATGCGGACGGCGCAGTGCGCCCTGCCTGTCTGCCTGGGATGAGATGATCGTTCTCGAGGTCCTGCGATCGACCACGGAATATTTTAAAAAGCACGGAATAGAGAGTCCGCGCCTGAACGCCGAACATCTGCTGGCCCATGTGCTGGGGCGGAAACGAATCGA
>JBBRQE010000076.1:0-16082 GCA_038226905.1 Chthoniobacterales bacterium
GGATCCACTTTGTCGTTCGAACTCCAGACCGCGATCTTCGTTCGGTAACCGGCTTCGCGCGCAATCCCGCGAATCTCCACGGTGCCGTCGGCGATTTCGCTGACCTCCAGTTCAAACAGGCGACGAACAAAATTCGGATGACTGCGCGAAACAATAATTTCCGGGCCGCGGATGCCATTATCCACTGCCACTACGTAGGCACGCAGGCGATCGCCTACATTATAGTCCTCCACCACCACGCGCTCACGCTGCGGCATGATCGCTTCGAATTTTCCCAAATCGAGGATGACGTCCGATCGATCGAAACGACGGACCGTGCCGCTGACGATTTCACCCGCCCGATCCTTGAACTCCTCGTAAATCATCTCCTTCTCGACTTGGCGGATGCGCTGCATCATGGCCTGTTTGGCCGTTTGCGCGGCGATCCGGCCAAAGTTTCGGGGCGTCACTTCCACTTCCACGGTATCGCCCACCACCACGTCGGCCTTCAAACGCCGGGCCTTGTGCAGGTCGATCTCGTCCTGGGGATTACCCACCGTATCGACCACGATGAGGTTGGCGAGTGCCCGGATATCCCCGGTCTTGGGGTCGATATCGATGCGCAGTTCGCGCGCTGCTCCCACACTCTTCTTAGAGGCCGAGAGAAGGGCGTTAGAAACCGCCTCGAGCAGGATTTCGCGTTTAATTCCGCGCTCCCGTTCCAGGTAATCAAGCATGGCGATAAATTCCGCGTTCATAAAAACAGGTAGCCCGCAGACAAAAAAGAGTGGGACGTCAATTCCCACTCCCCTCCAGCGCGGACTAGAGCCCCAACCTAATTTCCAAGAGCTTTCGCGTCAAGCGGTTCTGCCAGTCGGATATTTGTACGGCAGGGAGCGATCGCCTGCGCGAACATTGCATACGAGGCAGGAGCGATTGACCCAATCACCCGCGGGCCATGCAGTGAACCGCGAGCCGAAATCCGCCTGGACGCAAATAGCGTTGCAACCGTCGCGACCTTCGACAGAGTCCCCCCATGTCACGAGGAGCCGGCCTGCTGCTGATTGTCGCTGTATGGGCCGCGATTTATCTGCCCTCGCTTGGGTCGTTCGAGATCAAAGGCGAGGAAGGCCGCCGCATCCTGCCTGGCATGGCCATGCTTGAAACAGGAAACTACCTCGTGCCGCAGGTGGGGGGGGAAGATTACTTTCGCAAGCCTCCCCTGATCAACTGGCTGGTCGCGGCGTCTTTTAAGCTCTTCGGTGTGCGCAATGAATGGACGGCCCGGGCGCCTTCCGTGTTGTGTGTGCTCGCCGTGGCCCTCGCCTTTATCACGGTGGCGCGGCGCAGTCTCGGCCCCTCCGGTTCCGTGATCGCCGCGCTCGTCTGGCTAACGAACGTGGGGATTCTGCAGAAAGGCCGGCTCATTGAAATCGAGGCGCTCTATGTCTCACTCTGCGCCCTCGCTCTTATTTTTTGGCTGAGCTGGTGGCGCGAGAAGCGTTCACCATGGCTGACCTGGATCGTGCCCTCGATTTTTCTCGGGCTGGGCTGGCTGGCCAAGGGTCCCACCCACCTTTTCTTTTTCTATGCCGTGGTTATCGCGGTGCTGTGGCAGACCAGGCAGTGGAAGTTGCTCTTTCATCCCGCTCATTTCGTGGGTCTCCTCGTTATGCTCGGGATCTTCGGCGCCTGGGCTATTCCGTTTCTGCAGGCTAACGAGAGCGGAAAAGTCATGAACAAATGGTCGAGCCAATTTACCGGTCGTGTGACCGGCGAAATTTTTACGTTCAGCGTTTGGATTACCGTCTTGCCGCGCGCCGTGGCTTATCTGCTTCCCTGGGTTTTGCTCACGCCGCTTATTCGCTGGTCCCGCTTTGCCAGTGAGGAAGAGGGGAGGGTGGCCCGAGGGCTCCTCTGGGGTGCGGCTCTCCCCCTCGTGGTCGTTAGCCTGATGCCGGGGGCGGCTCCCCGCTACTCGCTCCCGGCAGTGTCGTCCTTCTGCTGGCTCATGGGTATGGCCTTCGCCGAAAACGCGCTGGTCCAACCAGACTGGCTGAAGTGGAGCAACGGTCCGGCGGGTTGGCTCTGGCCAGCCGGTCCGATTTTTCGCCGGCTCGGCCAGGCGTTCGTAATCCTGGCGGTGGTCGCCGGATTGATTGGCTATCCCTTGGCGGCGCGCGACGCGCGACATCGGCAAAAGGTCAAAAGTGTGGCCGACAAGATAAACGCAGTGGTGCCGTCGGACGAGACCCTCTACGCGGTCGATCCGAATTATCAGCCGTTCTTTTTCTACATGCGGGCGCCCGTCAAGTACGTCAGGGGCGTGTCCGATCTTCCCGTGGAAGCGCGTTATTTCGTGGTCCGCCCGGTCGATGAACAAGAGGCTTTGCACAGCGAGAAATGGGCACCGCGGCATGCCCGTTCCATCTTGCCGGTGAAAGATTACCGCAACCAGACCATGATCGTTTTTGTGATCGACCCGATCTAAGGAAAAAAGGGGAAGCCGCGTTGACAGAGGTAAATTAGTTAGCATGCTAACTAATTCGGCATGTCCACTATTGACTCAGAAACGTTCGGCCCGCTCCTCCATGGAACGGCCCGGGCCTGGCGGTTGAAACTGGACGAACGCCTTAAACCCCTCGGTATGAGCCAGGCCAAGTGGCGGACCCTTTTGCATTTGTCGCTGGCCACGCAGCCGGTGACACAATCGGAAATTGCGGCTCGCCTCGGCATTGAAGAGCCTACCCTGGTCAATCTTTTGCACCGTTTGGAGAGCGCCGGCTGGGTCAAACGCGTCATTTCCCAATCAGACCGGCGTTGCAAAACAGTGACCTTGCAGCGGCGCGCTCAACGCGTCATCGGCAGCATCGACGCCGCCGCCTGTGCCCTAAGGAACGAATTGATTTCCGACATTCCGCGCCGCGACCTCGATATTTGCATGCGCGTGCTCTCGACTATTCGGGCCAAAGCGGAGCAGGCCAACGGTCATTCCTAAACGGAGAAATGATTTAGACAAAAAAGCGAGACGATGACACCCCTGGCAAAAGTAAATGTGGCGACGCGCGAGACGACGGGCGATCTCCAGAAGCGTTGGGGGGGCAAACGCCTCTACCTTGTGGGCGCCGCGGTCTTTCTCGTTCTTGGTCTTCTCGTCTTGCGCGCCTTCGTCATCCGGCACAAGCCAACCCCGACTCCCCCGCCCAGAGTGGTGCTGGTCACCCGGGTCGTGCAAAAAGATGTGCCACTCTACCTTGATGAAATCGGTACCTGCGCGGCCTTTGAGTCCGTGCAGATCCAGGCCCAGGTGAGCGGCCAGATCACGGAGCGCCATTTTCAGGACGGGGCCGACGTGAAGAAGGGTGATTTGCTTTTTACGATCGACCCGCGCCTCTACCAGTCGGCGCTCGATCAAGCTCAGGGTCTTTTGGCGCAGGCCAAGTCGCAGCTCGTTCTGGATCAAATCACCCTCAAACGGCAGCAGGATCTGCGATCCAAGGGGGTGGTGGCACCGCAGGATCTCGATACCGCGCAAGGCACCGTGAACAATGATGAAGCCAAGGCCAAGACTGCGGAGGCGGCGGTGGCCGCAGCCCAGGTTAACTTGGATTATTGCAAAATCCGATCGCCCATCGACGGGCGGGCCGGTCTGCGCAATGTCGATACGGGCAACATCGTGACAGGCGGGAACGGCGGCAGCGGAGTCGTCCTGCTCACTATTCAACACATCGATCCTATCTACACGGATTTCAGCGTGGCGGAGCCGGATCTTCCTCAAGTGCGTCGTTATTTGAACGGACCCGCTCCTTTAAAGGTACTGACCGATGCCCCGGACGATTCGAGCGATCCCAAGATGGGGGAACTTTATTTCATCGATCACGCTGTGCAGCCCGGCGCTGGGACGGTCAAGGCGCGCGCCGTGACGCCGAATGCCGACCGGGCCTTCTGGCCGGCCGAATTCGTGCGCGTTCGCCTCATTCTTGATACGCTCAAAAACGCCAAACTGGTGCCCGCGCAAGCCGTGCAAATCAGTCAGCGCGGTCCCTACGTTTTCGTGGTGAAGCCCGATAACACAGTGGAGTTGCGCTCGGTTAAACCGGGCCAACCCCAGGAAGGCGACATGGTGGTGGTGGAAGAAGGTGTCCGGGCCGATGAGATGGTGATTGTGACCGGGCAATTGGCGTTGAAGCCGGGAGTCAAAGTCACACCGCAACCCTACGTGCCCGGCCGGCCAGCCAATAAGGGTTGAGGAAGCGTTATTCCGGCATGGCTTCCCACGATCAATTCGACGGACCTGACGGAGGCGAACTGAATTCGCCCGGCACCGCTCCCGAGCAACCGGAGAAGACTCCTGGCGGTCAGCTTGTTCAGGTAAAAGGCTCGGGCCTGTCCGGTCCGTTCATTCGGCGACCCGTCATGACGATGTTGCTCACGCTGTCCATCATCGTGGCCGGAATCGCGACCTACGGAAAACTCGCGGTCAACGATCTGCCGGCGGTCGATTATCCAGTGATCGCCGTCACCTGCACCTATCCGGGGGCGAACCCGACCACAATGGCAAACAACGTTGCCACGCCTTTGGAGAAACAGTTCCTGCAGATTCCCGGCCTCGATCTCATCACGAGCACGAGCACGCAGGGGAACACGCAGTTCAACCTGCAATTCAATCTGAGCAAAAGCATCACGGACGCCGCGACCGACGTGCAGGCCGCCATCCAGAGCGCGACCGGCAGTTTGCCGGCCGACTTGCCGAGCCCTCCGACTTTTAAGAAAACGAACCCGAACGACCAGGCGGTATATCTGCTGGGGTTGATGTCCGACACGTTGACGGATGGGGATCTGTACAAGTACGCCACGACAGCGGTGGCCCAACGAATCTCCATTCTGCCCGGCGTATCGCAGGTTCAGGTGTACGGCGTGCAAGCGGCGATTCGGGTCAAGGCCAGTCCGGCCGCGCTGGCTTCGCGGGGCCTGACCATGGATGACCTGGCCACGGCCATTAAGACGGGCACGGCCTATTCCGGGGCCGGCCAATTCGACGGCCCGCATCGCACGTTCATCCTTCAGCCTAACGGACAAATCGATGAAGCGGAAGGTTACCGCAATTTGATGGTGGCGCGGAACAAGGATGGCTCCCCCGTTTTTCTGCGCGATGTGGCCGAGGTCAAACAGAGCGTGCAGGACGAACGGATGTCGCGCACTTTCTGGGCGCGCGGATTCCAAACGCCGGGTTCGGTCGTCGTCCTGGCTGTTTCGAGGCAGGCGGGAGCCAATGCCGTGGCCGTGGCGGCTTCCGTCAAGGCGCTTTTCCCGGAGCTCAACGCCAGTCTGCCCGGCTCCATCAGGCTCATTCCGATTTTCGATCGCTCGCAAGGCATCGTCAATTCCGTGCACGACGTGCAGACCACGCTCTTTATCTCGTTCATCCTGGTTGTCCTGGTCATTTACGCCTTTCTCGGCCGCGCCACCGACACACTCATCCCGGTGGTGGCGCTTCCTCTTTCCCTTTTGCTGACCATCGCGGTCATGTACGAGCTGAATTACTCGATTAATAATCTCACCCTCATGGCCATGACCCTGGCCATCGGCTTCCTCGTGGACGACGCCATTGTCTTTCTCGAGAATGTCGTTAGGCGAGCCGAGCATGGCGAACCGATCGTGCAGGCCGCTTACAACAGCGCCGGAGAAATCTCCTTCACCATTCTGGCCATGACGGTTTCGCTCGCCGCTGTTTTTATTCCGTTGGTTTTCCTGCCCGGCCTGCTCGGACGAATTTTCCGTGAGTTTTCCGTCACGATTATTGTCGCGATTTTCTCGTCCGGTCTCATCTCACTGACCCTTACCCCTCTTATGTGTGCGCGGCTTTTACGCGAACACGGCCCCGGCCATAAGAAGTCGCACGTGGAACGATGGGTGGGGGATCGGATCAAGCGCGTCATCACCGCTTACGGTCGCTATCTCGACGCTTTCCTCGACCACTCATGGCTGGCCGTGCCCATCCTGCTGGGTTGCATCGTGGGGCTCTGGTTTTTCTTTACGCATATCCCGTTCACTCTGCTGCCGGCGGGCGACAGCGGTTTCATCCGGGGAATCTTTATCGCGCAGGAAGGTTCGTCTCCCGCGCAGATGCATGCCTACCAGCAACAGGTGAATGAAAAACTGAAGGCGGATCCCAACGTATCTCAATACTTTACCCTGGCCGGGTTTTCCTCGCGCAGCGCCTCCTCCCAGGCGCTCGTCCTGGTTTTTCTAAAGCCGCAGGCGACGCGTCCAGACATCGATCATTGCATCCTGCAATTGCAGAAGTCCATCGGCACCATCCCTGGCATCACCGCTATTCTGCGGCCCAACCCGGTTTTGCAGATTAACGTCGGGGTGACCAACCAGAATCAGGGGCAATACGCCTACGTCTTCAGCGGCATTGAGCCGGACGATGTCTACAAGGCCAGTGAAGCGCTCCTAAAAAAACTGAAAGGGTTCAGCGGTTTCGCCACCCTTCGCTCTGATTATTACGACAGCACCCCGAATCTGACGGTCGAGATCGACCGCGAACGCGCCTCCACCTACGGCGTTTCCACCACTGCCATTGAAAATTTGCTGCGCACGGCTTACTCGCAGAATTACGTCTATCTCATCAAGAAGCCGGACGACCAGTATCAGGTCATTCTGGAAGTAGCGGACGATCAGCGGGCCCACCCGGAAGATATCGCCGATCTTTATGTCCACGGAAATGCCATCGGCGGATCCGGCGCGGCAGGCGCGGGGGGCACGGCCACGGCGAGCGCCGGGGGCGGGACTACCACCGGCACCATCAACAATCTTGTCCCGATTCGGGCCGTCACCCACACAAAGCAGATCGTTGGTCCGCAGGGGGTCAATCATCTCGACCAGTTCACCAGCGTCACCATCAACTTTAACCTGCTGCCCGATGTGGCCATCGGTGACGCAAAGGAATTTATCGACAAGGCGGCCGGCGAAGTCCGTCAGGAATTTCCCGCCGTGCAAGGCAGCTTTCAGGGCGAAGCGCAGGTGTTCGGCCAGTTGCTCGAGTCGCTGCCTCTCCTCCTCATTTCGGCTCTATTCGTTATGTATGTCATCCTCGGGATCCTCTACGAGAGCTATATTCACCCCATCACGGTGCTCTTTCCCGCCATCGTGCCAGCCGTGGTGGGGGGGCTTTTTACCCTCTGGATTTTTAATTCCACGCTTTCCCTTTACAGCATCATTGGGTTGTTCCTGCTCCTTGGGATCGTGAAGAAGAACGGCATCATGGTGGTCGACTTTGCTTTGCAGCGAATCGACGAAGGCCTCGGCTTGCGCGCCGCCATCCGCGAAGCCAGCGTTGAACGGTTCCGTCCTATCATGATGACAACCCTAGCCGCTCTGATGGGCGCCGTCCCTCTTGCCCTCGGCTACGGTTCCGATGGCAAGTCGCGTCAGCCGCTTGGTCTGGTCATCGTGGGAGGACTGATCTTCTCCCAATTGATCACCCTGTTTGTCACGCCTGTGATTTATCTATGGCTGGAGTGGTTTCAGGAGCACGTCCTGGATCGTGTTCCGTTCCTGCGCAGTGCACACAGCCATCACGAAGGTCAGCTCCCGATTCCCGCGGCCGTGACGCCCAAAGCGTCCGCGCCGTAGGCACGCTCGCCGTTAGGAGATCCGCGCGGGCATCGGTGACAACGCGGAATATTTTCAAGGCGCCGGTTTGGCGGAGTTGGTCACGTTTAAGCGTGCCGAAATGGTGCGACCTCCGTAACCGAATTGCACAGCCCCATCTTCGATTTTCACTACGTGGAGCGCCGCCACCCGGTCGTTCATTCGCACTTCCAGCCAATCGCCTTCCGCCACTTGTTTGCCGTTGACCACGGCGAGAGGGACCGTCCCGAGGACAATGGCGCTCACGTGCACGGACTCAGGAGCCACCTCGAGCGACGGGCTCGGCGGGGTGGGCAAGGCCTGGCGAATGGGCTTCAACACGGACACCGGTCTGCCCGGAAAAGTGTAGTCATGCCGAAACCAGTATTCCGCTCCGGCCGCGAGGAACGCCGCCGACAGAGCGGTCGCGAAGAATAAGAAGAGGCCTTTGTAACTTCGAGCCGGGGGCGCTACCGGTGCGGCCACGGCCGGTGCCGACACGGCTGTGTGCAACAGTGTGGGCCGTGCTTTTGTTTCCTTGACCAGATGCAGATCCGGTTCTTCGGCCGGTGTGCTCACGAACGGAGTCGGCTAGTCGTTAGGGCACCGTTTTTTTGCGACCGGCGCAGAGGATCGTTAGGGAGAATGTTGTGCAATGGTCGCCTTTACTTTCACATCGACGCGTTCTCCCTGGCAAATAAAATGCGCCACTCCGTCCTCCACCCTGGTCAGTTGGACGGCCACCGGCCCGGACGGCAGCGGGATCATGAATGAATCGCCTTCCGCGACTCGGCGGCCGTTTACCATGGCGGAACGGGTGGGACCGGGAAAAACTGCCGTCACGTGGAGCATGTCTGCGTGGAATGATCCTCGCGGCGCCGTCTGCCCGGGAGCTTGGCCCGACACGGGGGAATCGGATGGAAGGTTAACGGAAGACTGCGGCCACCGCTTTTCCAGGAGATAGGACAGACCTAACGAGAAGGCGATGGCGATGAGGAGAATGCTCGCCACAAAACTGAAGCGGCCGCTCTTTATCACCGAAGGGCCCGCCGCGGGGGAAGTGTGCGACGGTGGTGTTTTGCGCTGCTCAATGGGCAGCTCATCGTCCCCCGAAGGAGCAGGATTCATGGGCGGGAAAGTTACCGCTGCAGGATGGCGACTGTCGGGCGCGGTGGCAATCTTAAAAGTGAAGACTCCGGAGCGGGCCCTGGGCTGGCCAGCGGGCGTGATCAAAGGGAGCCGGCCTGGATTGATTGTGCCGCCGGACTGGCGAATATTTGGTGCGGTCGTTGCCTGGAAATATGAAAGCGCAGTTCGAAAAGGAACAATCCGTCACCGGGAAATTCCAGCGCCAGGAGGATGCGTTCCGTTCCTGGATTTCGGCGGACGGTTCCACGCCTTATGCCGCGGTGGCCGGGCGCTATCATCTCTACGTTTCCCTGGCCTGTCCGTGGGCCAGTCGGACGGTCATCTTCCGCAAATTAAAAGGTCTCGAGCAAATCGTCGGACTGACCGTGCTGGACCCGATCCGGGATGAACGCGGCTGGGCCTTTCGCGACGGCCCGGATTTTGGGACCGATCCGGTTAACTCTTTTCACTTTCTCAGTGAGGCCTACCGCGCAACGGATCCTGACTTCGATGGGCGCGTCACCGTCCCCGTCTTGTGGGACAGGCAGGCGGGTAAAATTGTTAATAATTCCGAAGACGATATTTGCGCGATGTTCAACGGCGTTTTCGATTCGGTAGGCGGAAATAAAGAGGTGGACTTTCGGCCCGATGAAATCGACGCGGAGCACGGAGAATTGGCCCATTTCATTTATAACAAGGTGAACAACGGCGTCTACCAGGCGGGCTTCGCCACCCGGCAGCGAGTCTACGAGCGAGCCTGCCGCGAGCTGTTCGAGGCGCTCGACCACCTCGACGCGCGCCTCGCCGGGAGTCGTTATCTTTTCCCGAACCGGCTGGTGGAAGCGGACTGGCGGCTTTTCTGCACACTGGTCCGTTTTGACGCGATCTATCACGGCCATTTCAAATGCAATATCCGGCGGATCCTCGCTTACCCGAATTTGCAGGGCTTTTTGATGGATCTGTACCAGTACCCGGGCATCGCCGGGACGGTTAACTTCGATCACATTAAGCGGCATTACTATATCACGCATACCGGGATCAATCCGACCGGGATTGTGCCGTTGGGACCTGCTTTGGATCTGACCGGTGCCCACGGGCGCGAGTCGCTTCCCTAGCCAGCGCGCCTGGTCGCCTTCAGTCAGACCGGCGTCTGACAACAAGGGATCTTGCGCTGACCATGTTCGTCAGGAAAATCGAGACGATTCCGTATTGACTCGTCCCAGCATCTCCTCTAATGGTTGCGCCTTATGAAGCAGTTTACCATGACCTTTGCAATCTTGTGCGCTTTCAGCGCCAGCGGCCTGGCCGGCCCCGAGCAGTATTCCGGTAAGGAAATGAAGCAGGTGGCGGCACCTGTTCCTTGTGGCTTCTATTCAGACAATGAGTGGAACGTCAACGTCTGGTGGGCCTACGCTCTCACAGGCACAGAGAGCAATCGCACGGGCATCGAGGAAACCGACGATTTCAACGATAAGGGCCGTTATGACCGTTTTCTCGGTGGTGACCACGCGTGGGGCGGCGGTCTCGATGTGAAGTATTTCTTTCACCGGTATTTTGGCATCGGACTGGAAGGTTTTGGACTGTCGGCTCGCGGCACCCATGCCAATTTTGATCATGGATCGCGCGCCTCGGACGAAGAGTTTTATAGCCAGACGGACCACACCGTGGGTTCCGTTCTCGGTACCTTCACCTTGCGTTACCCTATTGGTTGCTCACGTTACGCTCCCTATGCCTGGGCGGGCGGCGGCGGGATTTTCGGGGGGAAGAATGATCGGCCCGTCGGACACGATACTCAGATTCCCGGCTTCCCTGATCGTTTCGAAAATCAGGCTGAAAACAGGGCCCTCGGGCAGTTTGGAACGGGTTTGGAGATTCGCTTGACCCGTCATATCGCGATTACCGGCGATTTCAGCTGGAACGTCGTGGATGGCACGCACAACAACTTCGGTCTCGTCCGCAGCGGTCTGAACTTCGCGTTCTAACCGAAGCCGGAAATTTTTACAGCGGCGGCCTTCGGTTACCCGGAGGCCGCCGTTTGTTTTCCGGGAAGTAGAACGCCCGAGCCCTAGACGCCGGGAGAATCGAAAAGCGAAGAAGGCGGAGATTTTACCAGGCCGTGATTGATTGCGGTGGTCGCCTCCTTCAATGTCGGAAACATGGGGATGGCTTTGTCCATTTTGACGATCTCAAAAACGGTGTGCAAATTCTGACTAAGTCCGACCAAACACAGAATGCCGGCGTGCCGGGCGGCGTCGCGGTAGTATTCAAGCATCGTCGCCAACCCGGTGGAATCGATGTAATCCACTTTGCTCAAATCGAGGAGGAGAGCAGGGGCTCGCGCAGCGATCTTGGCCTGGAAAAGGGAACGCAGAACGGGTGCGTAATGCAGGTCGATCTCTCCCTCCAGAGCAAGCGTGGGCATTCCATCTTCAACTGACTCTTTCAACCGCATATAATCTTGAGCCGTAGCTTCAGCCTGAATCGGCACTGACTCAACCGCCGGACGTGCCAGAAAGGCCGGGGTCTGGGGAGCATGGCTTCGGGGCGCCTCGATTCCCTTACTGCGAGTGGCGAAAACGAGCTGTGGAGAGCCAGTCGATGGCTCGCGCGTAGTAACGGATCATCTCTTGCAGGAAGAAGGGACGAGGTCGTTGTTCGCGTGTTTCCGATAGATCAGGCGGAGCTTTCCAAATCTGGAAAGGCTGTCCGGACCTTGTGAACTTGGCGGGACGGCTGCGCTCGGACTCGAGCGCGATGATCACTTTAGATTCGGCAGGGGCCGCGACGTCTTCCCCTTTCGGGGGGCGCGCCGCTTCGGCTACGGGGAGAACAAGCAATCGCATTTTTGATGGCTCGCCATTAGTAGAGAAAAGAGGAGTAGTCATACTCGTAATAGTAGATTCGGAAGAAACTCCCGCCTTGGCTGCATCCCCACACTGCTCCCGTACGACTTCGAACGCGAACCGATTCAGCCGGGAAAGGTGAGAGTGACCGCTGTTCCGCGACCCTCCTCGCTGGAAATGGAGGTTCGTCCTCCGTGCAGTTCGCTGATCGATTTCACCAAAGCCAGGCCCAACCCGCTGCCGCCGGAAGGTCGCGACGAATCGACCCGGTAGAATCGGTCAAAGACCCGCGAGATGTGGGCCGGCGGGATGCCCGTTCCATTGTCCTCTACCGTCACCTCGGTCGCACCTGCGTTCACGTTTACACGGAGGGCAATTGTTCCATGGTCCGGGCTGAAGCGGAGCGCATTGTCGACCAGATTACTGACAGCTCGTCCGAAGAGCAGCGGATCGGCTTGTACTTGCCCCTGGCCCTCACAGGTAATCGCGATCTTTCTTTCGTCGGCCCCCGTCCGGTAATAGTCGGCGATCTTGTCGAGGGCCGCGCGTCCGTCGAACCAGGCTGGCTGAATCTGGCGATCGGAAGACTCGGCCCGGGCCAGAAAGAGCAGGTTATCGATGATTCCCGATAGCCGGGCACATTCACCCATGCAGGATTCGATGACTTCACGATATTCGCCGGCCGTGCGGGATTTCGTTAGGCAGACCTCCGCTTCTCCCATGATGTTGGCCACGGGGGTGCGGAGTTCGTGGGCCAGGTCGGCCGAAAATTGGGATAATCGGGTGAAGGATTCTTCCAAACGATCGAACATGTCATCAAAAGCCCGGGCCATCGGCTCCAGCTCGAGCGGCCAGCCCGTCGCGCCCAGGCGTTCATTCAGTTGCGTGGGGCCGATTCGCTTGAGCGCATCCGTCATCTCGGCCAGCGGGCGCAAGCCACGACGGGTCACGTTGACCGCGATAATTGCGGCCGCCATCACGCCCAGGGTCAGAACGATGGCGAGAAGAGCTCCGAACTTTTTTGTGAACTCATCATCCGTGGAACGATCCTGCCCCACTTGCACGAGGACGGGCCGTCCCGCCACCATCTCGGCGGTTGTGACGAGAGAAAAAAGTTTTGCATCCTTCCGAAAATTTCTGGGGGACAAGGTGGGCGCTTCATGACTGGACGGGGCTGGGAAAACGCTGCGCGGCAACGTCTCGCCCATGCTGGCCGATTCCGCCATGATCTGACCGTTTGCATCCAGAAGGCGGATCCAATAGACCGGCTGTTCGCCCGGCCGTATCGTGTTAACTTGATCTTGAAGAATCCGGAGACCCTCCGCTTTTTCCAAGTCGCTGCGGAGGGCCAGGACCTTGTCCGCCAAAACGGCGTTGTCCTCGGCAAAAGCCTGCTGGACGACGATCCAGTAAAGCACGCCCAACCCGCACAAGAGCAGGAGCGCCGCCGCCAGGGTGAAAAGCAGGACCAGGCGCGAGGAGATAGACCGTTTAATCGGTCTTGAGGACATAGCCCATGCCTCGCACGGTGTGAATCAGCTTGGTCTGGAAAGGATCGTCCACCTTGGCCCGTAAACGTCGCACCATCACATCGACCACGTTTGTGTCGGTCTGAAAATCAATATCCCAGACCTGCTCGACGATTTGCTGACGCGACACCACTTCGCCGGAGGCGCGGGCCAACTGCGCGAGCAAAAGGAATTCCTTGGCCGTTAGATTGAGAGGAACGCCGCCTCGAATCGCTTTATGACGGCGCGTATCAATATCGAGATCGCATGTGCGCAAATGTTCGTCCGGCTGGGCGGTCGACCGGCGCAGGATCGAACGGATGCGGGCCAGTAATTCCGGGAAGGCAAAAGGCTTCACCAGGTAATCGTCCGCCCCCAGTTCCAGTCCCTTGACCCGATCGTGCACGCTATCACGAGCCGTCAGAAAAAGTGTGGAAGTTTGAATTCCCTGGCTGCGCAATTCGGTCACCACTTCCCAGCCATCTTTTTTCGGCAACATCACGTCGACGATAAGGAGGTCGAACGCTCGGGTCAGGGCTAGATCCAACCCTTGCTGGCCGTCGACCGCAGTCTCGACCGAGTATCCCGCTTCGCCCAAACCCTTGGCCAGAAAGGCGGCCGTCTTCGTTTCATCTTCAATCAGGAGTATTTGCATCGTGCTGGATCGAACTGTTCTAGCCGAACGACCGCTGCGCGCAATCATTCGATTTTGCGCTGTTTGTTTCAACGCTCCCATGGCCCTGATCGTTACGCCCGGTGAAAAAAAAAGCGCGACCATTGCTGGTCGCGCTGCTGAGGCTGAGGAAATTAGTATTTAGTTAGTTGTGTTCCTAGCCCGCGGAATGAGTAATAGCAGCCCCGATGCCACGAATCCCCGAGCCCGTCATTTTGCGTCGAACATGGCGCACGTTGCGAACAAAGGCAGTGGGAAGAGAAGAGCAAAACTCAGGCGCCTTCAGTATCTAACGTGGCCCGAATCGTCCGCTCCTGACCGTCTCGGCCGTGCCCGAACCATTTTCGTCCACCCTCGTCCTGGCCGGCCTAACGATGCTGTTCATCCTGGGGTGGAGCCGCCGCCGCGTCCCCTAAAATGGCCCCGACGGGCGTCGGGCGGCATGAGGAGATCGCTTTTCGGTCTCATTCGTGCTTAGTTTATTAGAGATGTTCGGCAAACTGATACTGTCGGTGCTGGTGGCAAGCTCCGTGGGGGCAGCAACCCTGCGTGTGCCAACCGCCTCCTGTGTGTCGGCGGCGACGGCCAGCGTGCAAAGTTGCCGGACCGGCTGCTGCGCGAGCAAGACGTGTTGCGCGACTTCGCCCAAGCGCGCTTCCCTTCCTTCTCAGCCCCTGACAAAAGGCGCAAGCGGCCTTGAATTGGCGGCCGTTGTTACGAAACCAATAGGGACTTCGCTTTCCATGGAAGTTCGGGTGGTTCAAACCCGGAATCTCCTCGCTCTATGCGTCGGCCACGCGCCGCCGACGCCGGTGCTTCTCTGTACGTTTCTCATCTGATCCGCGGACGCTGACGCCCGAGGTGTGCCACGCACGGCACGCTGCGTTCAACCTCCGTCCTGGATCACATGAAAACAGAAACTCTTTTAATACTACTATTAGCTACATCCTTATTTCTCGACGCTGACTTCGCCCTGGCGGGTCCGGAGGCGGAGGACTCTGCTGCGCATTTATCGCTGAACGAGGTCACGCGGATTGTGCTGGAGCGCAATCCCGCGATTCGGGAGTCCCGGCGGCGCTGGGAGGCGGCCCGGGAGCGTGTAACTCAGGAAGCGGCCTGGGACGATCTCAGAGTCTCAAGCACGACGAAGGTTCGAAGATATGTGGAAGTGCCGCCCAACGCTTTCACCGATCAGATGGTGTCGGTAGAGCAGGCCATTCCTATTTCCGGCAAAAATCGGGTGCGAGCCCGCATCGCTGCGGCCGACGCGGTCAGCGCGTTTGAGGAAGTGCGAAGACAGCAATTCGATGTGCTAACGAAAGCGCGTTCGGCTTATTTCCGGCTGGCTAACGGATACGCCCAGACGGAGCTGAACCGGAAGAACTACACGTCTCTCCGCCAGATCGCCGACATCGGCACCTCGCGCTACGAAGTCGGAACGCAAAGCGCGGCGGAGGTGCTCATGAGCGAAACAGAAGCGGCCAAGCTTCTCGAAATGCGACGGGACCTCGAGCGGAACGTCGCGACAGCGCAATCGCAACTGAACGTGCTGATGAATCGCGATGCGTTCGCCGGCCTCGCCGCTACGGAGGACTTGCTGCCATCGCATATGGACCTGTCGTCCGACAATCTTCGGCAGATTCTTCAAAAAAATCGCCCTGAGTTGCGCACCGCCACGGCACGCTTGCAAGCCGAGCAGTTGAAGTTGCAGTTGGCGCGCCGCGCCTGGATTCCCGATCCTTCACTAAAAGTGGAAGGGCAACGCTACAATGAAGCGGGCCAATCCCTGAGCGAGCTGGATGCGGGCATCTCGTTCAATGTTCCCTGGCCGAATGCGCGTAAGTACTCCTCCGGTGTGCGCGAGGCTTCGGCTAACGTCGCCTCCGCCGAGGCCGCCCTGGAACGAAGTCGAACGGAAGCGATTGGCGCGTTACGGGACGCCCTGCAGAAAGTCGAAACAGCGCATCATCACGTTGATCTGTTCGGAGCCAGGCTGGTCCCGCAGGCACGGCAGACTTTTGAGGCGAGTCAGTTCGCCTACGAATCGGGCAAAGCAAGTTTTGGCGATTGGATAGCCGCGCAACGCAGCCTGCGCGACCTCGAAGCCGAAGCGCGCGAGCACCTGACCGATTACCAGATCGCACTGGCCGAACTCGAATCGGTTATCGGTAGCGATCTGCACATTTTCTCAAAACCGAAGCACTCCACCAAATGAAAATAGCACTAGCCATATTGCTGGTCGGCGCGGTCACGCTGCTGGCGTCCTGTTCAAAATCGACACCGCTGAAACCGGCGGACGTCGACCATTACACC
>JBBRQE010000077.1:0-15808 GCA_038226905.1 Chthoniobacterales bacterium
ATTATAATAGCTGGCGTAATCCTGGCGGTATTTGGCCAGTCCATCCTTGAGCAAGCCTTTGAGTCCCTCGATGTCAGAGGCCGCCGGGTCCCACGCCACATAGAGCGGCTTGATCTTGGTGCGCAGGAAATGGTCCGGGCAACTCGTGCCCAATTCCGAAAGCCGCGGCGCGTCGTGGCTATTAACGTAGCGGCGTATTGTCTCGTCATCCTGCATCGTCCCAATGAGGCGCGCCTTCTGTGAGACCTGACCGCGCAGCCACGGAAGTATCCGGGCAAATGTCGCACGCCGTTCCCCCTCCTCGAGCGAGCGGTATTTCTGCCCGCCAAAAACCGTCTTGTCGCCGCCCTTGGCCTCATAAGATTTCTCGATAAAAGCGGCCGCTTTCTCGATGAGGGTCAGGGTGAGCTCATAGCATTCCTTCTCGTCGTTAGCCCAGTTAATTAATCCGTGCTGCCCCATGATGAAGCCCCTGGCCTTTGGATACTTCTTACAGCATTCCTCCATGATCAGACCCAACTCGAAGCCGGGGCGCAACCAGGTGGTGTGCACCACATCATCGCCGAAAATTTGCTGAGTGAGCCTGGCGGAATTGCGCGAGGCCGCCACGGAGATGGCCGCGTTCGGGTGCATGTGATCGACATGCTTGAAGGGGATGAAAGAATGCAGCGGCGTATCGATGGAAGGCGGGCGCGGGTTCAGGTTGAAAGTGGTGTGCGCATACATCCCGACCATCTTGTCTTCCGCCGACGTCTTGGGCCCGCGCTCGGGCATGGCTGCGTAGACCTTCTGCAGGGAAAGCAATTGCTCCTGGTAGAGGGACGAAAAATTTTCGCGCTTGCTCGTGCGCAGATCACCGCCTGAGCCCTTCACCCAAAGAACCTCTGTCTCCCGGCCGCTCACTGGATCGATCTCGGTGATCTGGGCCGACGTGTTGCCGCCACCCGTATTGGTAATGCGTTGATCGGCCCCCAGAATATTGGAGCGATAAACGAGGCGCTCTACCGGATCGAGCGAGGCGGCTTTGGCGTCGTCCCACGAATAGTTAACGAATTTGAATTTTTGCTTGCTCATGTTTCCAAATGAAAGGCCGCGAAACGCTCCGAGGCATTTTGCCAGGCGGTGCTTCTACTCGGCTTATAGTTTGTGATTGGGAAGGATTTTGCCACCACCTTACGCAGAGCTGCATGGGATTCCAGCTGCCCGAGGGTAATGGCCTGAATGAGAAGATTACCGATGGCGGTGGCTTCGACCGGCCCGGCCAGGACAACACGACCCGTGGCGTCGGAAGCAAATTGGTTCAGCAAGGTGCTTTGGCTGCCCCCCCCTACAATATGCAGGCGCGTGATGGTCCAGCCGGTCAGCCGCTCGATATCTTTCAGCGCGCGTTCATAAAGCAGGGCCAGACTCTCCAAAATACAACGGACAAACTGCGGAGGGGATTCGGGGACCGGCTGCCCGGTCTCGCGGCAATAGGCGGCGATTTTTGCCGGCATATCTCCAGGCTTCAAAAACCGCGCGGCATTGGGATTAACGAGCGAGCGAAGGGGCTCCGCCGATTCCGCATCGAGCGCCAGTTGTCCGTAATCCGCCGGCTTCCCTTCACGGGCCCAGGTGCGCCGGGATTCCTGTAACAACCAGAGGCCTATGATGTTTTTCAGGAACCGGGTCGTCCCGGAGAAGCCCGCTTCGTTCGTGAAACCCAGGGTGCGCGCGTCTTCATTGATCAAGGGCGCGGGGAGCTCCACTCCGATGAGCGACCATGTGCCGGAACTCAGAAAGGCCCAGCCATCACCCTCCGCCGGGACGGCCGCCACGGCCGCGGCCGTGTCATGCGAACAGGTCGCGATTACCTGCACGTCGGTCAGACCGGTCTCCGTGGCCACCTCGGGCAGCAACGGACCCAGCTTCGTTCCGGGCGCCACGATGGCGGGAAATATCTTGCCCGGCACCCGCAGTTTATCGATCAGGGCCCGCGCCCAGTCGCCCGTCTTGGGATTGTAAAGCTGAGTCGTGCTGGCCATGGTTCGCTCGATGCAAACGGCCCCGGAAAAAAGATAATGTAGAAAATCGGCGATGGTCAAAAAACCATCAGCTAAAGAGAGCACCCGGGCGTTCTGCTCCAACTCGGCTGCAAACTGGTAGAGCGTGTTCAGCGCCATGAACTGGATCCCGGTCTGGGCGAAGATCTCGGATGCGCCTAACGAGTTGACAGTCCGCGCAAAGGTTAGATCGGTTCTCCCGTCGCGATAATGATAGGGGAGCGAGAGCACCGGCTGTTCGTCATTGAAGAGCACGTAATCAACCGCCCACGAATCAACGCTCAAACTGTGCGGCTGGACGCGGCGCGCGGCCGCCTCGCGCAGCCCGATCTTTAATTCCTCGAAGATGCGCAGGATATCCCAGCGCAAGGAACCACAGATCCTAATTCCGCCATTGGGAAAGCGGTGCACCTCATCCAGGGTCAGGCGGCCCCCGTTCAAGAATCCGAGGATGACGCGTCCGCTATCCGCCCCCAGGTCGCAGGCAATGTAGGAACTGCCCTCCCGCGCGGAGGGCGTCTGCTGACTGGTCACCAGGCTATCCTCGTTTTGCGACATTGGATCGGTGGTTTCAGGAGCCGAATCCGGCGCGTTCGTTTCGTTTCATAATCTTTGACGCACTATCCATCAAACAGCGTGAAAGAGGAAGAGAGGAACGACTAAGAAACCGGCCAGCGCTCTCCTCCCATCCGGAGAAACCCGGGCACAAGGGGACCATAAGACCCTTGAAACACGATTTCACTTGTGATGGGAGACTCCCGGCCAGGCAGTAATGACGTGACGAAAACGCGTTTGGCCGACGCCATCGCGGGGCTCGCTGCGAACCATCGCGCCCCGTTGAAGGAGAATTCAGACGAACCCGCTGTGCCGCCCTCGGAGCAACAAGCTCTCCAGCCTGTGGTTCGGAAATGGCAAGCTCGTTTCGATAAGGGACTGTAGAATACCTCTCGGCAGGCTGAACGCGAGACTTGGCGCGAACTTCTTCGTAAGTGATCAGACTTGTCCGCTATCTTGCATCGCCCCGTGGCAGCGCTTGGCCGCCGGCTTTTACGGCGTATGTTCAGCCTCCTTCTCCATGAAGTTTTGGACCAAGATTATCGTTGCGTTGGTGGCCATCTGGGGACTCGCGGCCGGAGCTATTTACCTCGCGCATGCGGCCAAACCAACACCCGAAAAGGTCACGGCCTACCTGGGTGAAAATTTGACCGGCAAATCCGCGAATGAACGAGACAAACGGATCGATCAGGCTGCGGCCATGTTAAATGCTCTGACCTTGGAAGACCGCCGGCAATTGCGCGGCAACGGCGCGACCCAACAGTTCTTCCGATCTCTCACGCCGGAGGAACAGGGCCGATTTCTGGACGCCACTTTGCCCACCGGTTTCAAACAAATGATGGCGAATTTCAACCGAATGGATCCCGTCAAACGAAAGCAGTTCGTCGATCGCGCCGTCACAGAAATGAAAAAACACGAGGGAGAAGAGACGCCTCCTCGCTTGGACGACGCCAACCAGAAGAAGATAGTTAATCAAGGTCTGCGCTCATTCTACAACGACGCAAGCGCCGACGTAAAATTAGACATGGCGCCCCTGATTGAAGAGATGCAGAAGGCTAATTTCGCGCGATGAGGCGCGCCTTCACCTTAATTGAAATACTGGTCGTCATTACGATTATTGGTACGCTGGCGGCCATCGTTACACCCGTTTATCACCATGTGACGGCGCGCGCCCGCGCCGCCGCCTGCGTTTCCCATGAGCGTCAGCTCGGGGTGGCTTTGAATCTTTATCTGTCCGACAACAACATGCAGATGCCAACCCTGGCGGCCGGTCGCCACGACAGAAATGAAGATCTGCCGGTGATTGATAACACGCTGAACAAATACCTGAACGATCCACGAATCTTCGCCTGTCCGGCCGACGGCAGTGGCTTCGCCGCCCGGACCGGAACGAGTTACTACTGGAACGTAGCTCTCAATGGCCAGTCGGTCAGTGGACTGCATTTTCTTTTCACGGTAGATCCGACCCACATCCCGGTCCTGGCGGACAAGGAAGGCTTTCATCTTTATTCGAATAACAAAGTGAACTTGCTTTACGCCGATGGACACGCCACGCAGGACCTGACCTTCTTCACCAACGGTCCATGATCCGGCTCGCTCAACTATCGAAGACTTTTCAAGGGCGGCCCGCTCTGCAAAGCCTTTCCCTGGAGATCGGTCAGGGAGAAATCTTTGGACTACTCGGCCATAACGGTGCTGGAAAAAGTACGACCTTCGGTTTGATCCTGGGACAAATTTTTCCCGATACCGGTGAAGCGTTCATCGGCGGCATCTCCGTGCAGGAAAACACTCTGCAGCGCTCCAGGGCGTCGGCGCAATTTTTGAAACCCCGGCTTTTTACGACTATCTCAGCGGCTGGCGTAATCTGCAGATTTTCACCAGCTACTCTCGACGGGTGGAGACAGGAGAGATGCGCGAGGTGGTGAAGCTGGTGGGGTTGGAGAATCGAATCGATGATCCTGTGCGCGCCTACAGCCATGGCATGCGACAACGGCTGGCCCTCGCGCAGGCGCTCCTCCCCGCCCCCCATGTGGTCCTGCTGGATGAACCGACCGAAGGGCTCGATCCCGAGGGCATTCACGAGATCCGCAATCTTATCCAGAAACTCAATAAGGAACGTGGACTAACGGTACTGCTCTCATCGCACATGCTCTCCGAGGTCGAACACCTGTGCGACCGCGTGGCCATCCTTAATGCCGGTAACCTGGTGTTCAACGGGAGCTGGAAAAGCCTGGCCACGAGCAAGCCGCGCTTTCGCCTCGAGGTGAATGACTGGCCGGCCGCGGCCAAGTTGGCGCAGGCCTTGGGGGCCGACATCATCGAGCCGAATATAGTCGCGCTCGAAAGCGATGTGGCCGAACTCACCATGCGGCTCGTGCAGGCCGGCTTGCGCGTGCGTGCGCTCGAACCGGTCAAGCGCAGCCTCGAACAGATGTATTTGGAAACCGTTTCCAGCGCGTGACCTTATATTTCCTCCAACTGCGAGGCGAATTGGCGAAGCTCTTCGCGCGCAAGCGAACCTACATCGGTTTCGGGGCCTTTCTGGCCGTCGAGGCATTGGTTCTTTTCATGTTGCAGTTGCCCAAGCCAAGAGGTCACTTCCGCCGCTTGATCGAGGAGAGCGGGTATGTCTTCGAGCAATATTTTTCCGGGCTCACGCTCGGCTTGCTTATCCTGATGTGGACCACTTTTTTGCTGGGAGCGCTTTATCTGGCTTTGGTGGCGGGCGACGTGGTCTCCAAAGAGGTAGAAGAAGGAACCATGCGCATGACCTTGTGCCGGCCGGTCTCGCGGGGACGGATCATTGCCTTGAAATACACAGCCAGCGTCCTTTACACGTTTACTCTGGTTTTTTTCATCGGCGGGACGGCGCTGCTGGCCGGGCTGGCCGATCGCGGAATTGGCGGCCTCTTTGCCTACGCACCACAGGACAAGCTCTTCGCGCTTTACGAATTCGGGCCCGGGCTGGCGCGCTACGCCGCCGCCATTCCGCTGCTGGCCCTCGGTTTACTCAGCATCACGAGCCTCGGTTTTATGTTTTCCTGTTTCAGTATGAAACCGGCTGCCGCGACCATCGTGACCTTGTCCCTTATGTTTCTCGACTCGATCTTTCGCAACATTCCTTATTTCGAGAGCCTGCGCGCGTTCTTCATTACGGCACACATGGCGACCTGGTTGAACGTTTTCCAAACTCATATCCCGTGGCCGCAGATGGCTGAAGACTACGCTTATCTCTTCGCGCTGGACGCCACCTTTCTGCTCATCGGTTTCGCCAGTTTCTCGCGGCGCGGCTTTAAGTCATAAAAAAACGACAGACTTTTGCTGCCCGGAATTATTCGCGGTTTCGAATCTTGATCGGTGGGCCAAAAAGAGGGACAAAGACTGGCGTGACAACAAAGTTCACTCTCAAAGGTAAAGCGGGCATCAACGGACTTGGGGCGGGTGTTTGGAATCTTGGCGCCGGAGCGGATCCTTTCGGCGGACCCACGCGCGAGGCGATTCCGGTCATCGATCGACTCTCACTTTTAGCCGAAGCGGGCATGAGTTTCTACGAAGCGCACGATCACGAGATTGCGGCGGGAGAGGCGGAGAAGGCCAAAAAACGCGCGGACGAGCTCGCTCTGCAGTGCGCCATGTACACGCCGAGCTTTTTCCACGACCCACTTTTCAAGGATGGCGGCATGACGGCTAACGATCCACAAGTGCGGGCTGTTGCCCTAACGAACGCCAAACGGGCGGTTGATACGACCCGCGCGCTGGGAGCCGGGCTCATGGTCTTTTGGAACGGACGCGAAGGCTTCGATTTTGTCCTGGCCAAGAATGGACGGGCCTCCTTTCAGCATTTGCTCGATGGATTCAACGCGGTCGGACAATACGCCAGGGAAAAGTATGGCAACGAGATCCGGTTCGCCCTGGAACCGAAGCCGAACGAACCGCGTGCCAACATGTATTTGGCTAATGTGGGCGAGGCGCTCTACCTCATCAGCCGGTTGGAGCCCGAGGTGCAACCCCTTTTCGGAGTGAACCCCGAGACAGCACACAGCAGGATGGCCGGACTCGACTACACGTGGGACGTGGAGATGTGTTTGGAAGCGAACAAGCTTTTCCATATTCACTTGAACGGACAGGACGGCCAGCGCTTCGATCAGGATCTGCCCTTCGGCTACACCGAACCGTTAAAGGATCTGGCTCTGCTCGTGATCCTGCAGGATGCGGGTTACGCCGGGGCCATTTGCTTCGATGTTAAAGCGCCGCGGGTGGATGATCCCAGGAACATCCAGGACATCCTGACGGTGAGTTCGAACAATCTTGTCTGGCTATGGGAGCGCGCCCTCGCCGTGGACCGCGCCAGGATCGAAAACTTCCGCCAGGAGAACCGACTGACCGCACTCTCGGGCTATCTCGCCCAGTGTTTGTATGGACGTTAGGCGCGGAAGGAAAAGCGGCCAGCGACCGCCCAATTCAACTCAGGGCTTGGCGCTGGCTGCGGCCGCCGGGCTGGAGCCGGGAGCTGGATTGGTAACGTTGATCTGATACTTCGTCACGATCGCCCTGGCATTGTCGTCGTTGCCCGCAACTTCGATGAGATCGCGCGCCAGTTTTTCGAGGCCGGTTTGGACCTTCTGCGATTGCTCGACCATCTTGCCCTGCTGCTCGCGCAACTGCCGGGCACTGCTACGGGCCCGGCCAGCCACGATGAGTTCCCAAGTGAGAATGATAATGAAGCTGACCGCCAGCAGACTTAAAGGCATGAAGCCGTTGGTGCCCCGGGCAGTCTCCAGCGGATGGGTGGTGACAACAGAACCAGAATCGGGCGAATCGTCCATGAGTTGCAATTCGTTAGTCTAGGGCGAGGGACTCGGGGAGGCAGTGGGATTTTCGGTGAGAGTGAATCCGTTGCGGGTCAAAAGTTCTTTCAGCTTGTCGTCTTTGGTGGCGGCCCCCGCAATGTCGCGCAGCAGATTGGTCGCGACCTGCTGACTCATGGACCCTTTATTAATTTCACTTTGCTGGGCCTGCAATCCGGCCTGCAGGCTCCGGTTCGATTCCCCGGAAATAATCAGGCTGATGCTAAGAATCAGGCTAAGGGCGCCAAGTGCGGAAACGGTGAGATACTGCCAGCGGTTCATGTCGGAAAGATGAGTGTAGCGGAGGGACTGGATTTGCAAAGCGGGGATTTGGAGCATCAGCCTTGCTCGTTACGCGAACTATCAAGGTTTGCCACATAAGCCGTTTCGGACCGCGCCTGTCGCAAGGTTTCCGCGAGATTAAATTTATCCATCGGACAGATACCAGCCGGAACGAATTCCAACGTCGCATCAACATCCGGAGCAACCTCCCGGATGATCTCATCCCAGCGAATTACTCCCCCCTCCATCGTGGCGAATGATTTATCGGCGTGCCGGTTCTGCAGATGAAGATGACGAATCACACTTTTCTGCAAACGGAACTGAGCGAGGGCTGCGTCCGCCTGGAAAACCGTCGGTTGATAAAGCAGACCGACATTCGGCAGAGCCAGGTTGGCAACCGATCGAGTGAGCAGCGCAGCATCATCCGCGAGCGATCCGTCATGCGTTTCAAGAAGTACTTCAACGCCGGGCAGTTTTTGAGCAACCCTGGCCAACCGCTCGCTGAATGTCTGGAGCGCGCTCGTGTCAGTCGGGGCAAAACGCGGTCCGGGAAACAAACGCAACTTCCGGAATCCGTAGAAGGCAATTCGCTGCGACAATCGTTCCAGCTGTTCCTCAATTACCGCGTCGGATGTTTCCGGAGAAAGTAACTTAAGATAGGAACTAAGAATCTGCGGCCTCAGATCGTGGTCGGCAAAGAGAGCTTTCACTTCGGCGGACTCGTTCTCTGCTCCCAGATGCGGTTCGTAAATCTCCAGGTCGCCAAATCCAGCCGCCGCAATGGCCGGCAGAAGCATGGTGAGAGGCAGCGAAACACGTTGACCGGTCCAGCGCGCCGGTTCCACTGCGATGGTGTGAAAGAGGATGTTCACTGGGAAATTCGCGCGCAGGACGGCCGCGCCCTTGCCGTCACCTCAACCGTGCTTATTTTTGAGCCGCGCTTTTTCCTGGAGCTGACGCGAACGCTCCAAGGCGTCCGGCATTTGAAGTAGCCCCATTTGAGCGATCATCGAGCCAATGGTCGTCTTCGGATCGTTCGACCAGAACACGCCCGTATCCTCGCGGTCGGAATAGTCGTAGCCGACTTTATCGCCAAATTGGCGCGTCATCCCCTTGCCACTGTCGAGTTTGGCCGCCCAGTGCAGCACCGCAAACGATAAATCGATCTCCTGCACCAGAACGGGTTCCTGGGTCGTTTGCGCGATGGTAATTCCGGCGGGGTTAAAGATGGTCGCGTTATCGCGCGGCGTCCCCGTCACGACGTAGTAATGGTTCTGAAAGGCATGCGCGCTTGGCCGGACCGTCTGGGGCGAGGCTGAGGGAATGGCCACGATTTCGGCGCCTTCCTCGGCCAGCCGCTTCCAGCCATCTTCGTATCCCATGTCCCAGCAGATCAGGAATCCGACCTTGCCAAAATCGGCTTGGAAAACAGGAAAATTCGTGCCCGGCGTGATGCCCCGTTCCAACACACCCAGGTCGTCCGCCACCGGGTGTACCTTGCGATAGATGCCGGCCACCTCGCCTTTGCGATCCAACAAAATAGCGGCATTGCTGCAACGCTTCTTATCTTCTTCGAGTAGAAGAATGGGCATGACGATATAGGTCTTGTACTGTCGAGCTTTTGCCTTGAGCGCTGCGACCGCTGGATCATCGAGGCCAATGCCCCGCTCGACCGCGATTTTTGCGTCACTGGCAATGGCGTGTTCCGGCAGGACCACCAGATCGAGCCCTTTGCCCGGATACTTTTTTTCGCACTCAGCCGCTCCCTGATCGACCAGCTGTTCTGCCTGGACCACCCGCGCGGGCACATCGTTGCCCTTGAAGTAGGACATGGTCGTGCAGATAACGACCTTGCGCGGGGGCGTATTGGCGCGGCTGGTAAACTGGGAGCGTTCAGCGCCCGAGGCAGTTTCAAGCATGAACAACAGAGCCAGGTAGCATGGGAGGTTAGTCTTCATCGGTCGTCACAGGCCTCGCAATATGCTCCCTTCGGCGTCTCTACGCGAGCATTTCCGCGAACGGAATTCTCAGGACTACGGGTGAAGATGGCTTCCCAAAAATGCCTCAATCTGGGCCATTCGCTCGGGCGTTCCGAATTCGTTTCCTCCGTGTTTCGCGCCCGGCACAACGACCAGAGTGGTCGGCACGCCTGCTTGTTTCAGCGCATCGTAAAACAACTGGCTTTGCCGAATGGGAACGAGCGGATCGTCTGCCCCATGGATGATAAGAGTAGGAGCGCTTGCCTTGCTCACATAAGTGATCGCGCTGGCCGCCCCGGCTTTTGCCAGGTTGCTGGCGATGGGAAAGCCCATCAATTCAGTCAAAATGGGCCGGCCCCGGTCGTTTTCCTTGCGCGAATCGGCCAGGTCGACAAACGAAGTCGGGCCGAACCAATCCACCACGCACTGGACAGTGCTCGGTTGATCCAGATTTTCGCCCACATCGAACTCCTTCGTGCCGCCGGAAGTGCCAAGCAGGCAGGCCAGGTGCCCCCCGGCCGAACGGCCCCACACGCCGATCCGTTGCGGATCAATCCCATACTCTTTGGCGTGCGCGCGCAACCAACGGATGGCCGCTTTGCAATCTTGAATCTGCGCCGGAAAAGGGGCGTCCTTGCTCCAACGATAATCGACCCCGGCGAGGACGTATCCATGGTTCACCAAGTCGAGATCCGGAAAATATTTTCGGTCGCCCGCATGCCATCCCCCGCCGTGAAGCCAGATGATCAGGGGACGCGGCGGGCCTCCCGCAGCCGGCAGATAAAGGTCGAGTTTCTGACGCTCCGTTGCATTCGCCACATACGGCACGTCCAGAACACTCCGCACTTCGGGCATGCGTGCGGCGCGTGCCGATGAATTTTCCTCGGCCGAGAAGGCGTTGCCGGAAATCAGTAACAGAACAAGAAGGCCGGGTAGTCGCATGAAAATCAATAGCATCATTTTCCTTGGAGCTGTCGAGTCTGAAGGAAGGGCGCGTATCCGGATGACACAGCCCGCGAGGGAGTTACTATTAGAGCGGAGCCGGTCCCAATGCCCATTGAACCGCGCCCTCGCCCGCCGTGTAATTGTTGATCACGCATGGAAATCATCATTGAACAAAACGGAGACAAGGCCAGCGAGACCGCCGCGCGTCTGGTCATTCGCCAAGTCCGCGATAAACCTAATTCGGTGCTCGGCCTTGCCACGGGGAGAACTCCCCTGCCCCTTTACCGCCTCCTGGTGAAAGCCCATCGCGCCGACGGGCTCGACTTTAGCAAAGTGACCACCTTCAACCTGGACGAGTACGCGGGTCTCGCCCCGGATCATCCGGCCTCTTATCATCACTTCATGCGGGAAAATCTCTTCGCGCATCTCAACATGGTACCCACGCGATGCCACATCCCCGACGGTCTCAGCCAGGACATCCCGGCCCATTGTCAGGCCTACGAAGAAGCGATCCGCGCGGCCGGCGGGATTGATTTACAAGTGCTTGGCCTCGGCTCCGACGGCCATTTGGGATTTAACGAGCCCGGTTCGTCCCTCGCCTCGCGCACCCGGATCAAAACTCTCACCGAGCAGACCCGGCAAAATAATCGAGAATTCTTTTCCGGTGCCGACGAAATTCCGCATCACGTTATCACCATGGGTCTCGGCACAATCATGGATAGCCGGGTCTGTCTGCTGCTTGCCTTCGGTCCGGGCAAAGCCGAGGCCGTCCAGCGCACGGTGGAAGGGCCGGTGACCGCTTCGGTTCCGGGTTCAGTTTTGCAGTTCCATCCGTGCGCCAAAGTATTTCTCGATGAAGAGGCCGCCACTCGATTAGAGCGGGCCGAGTATTACCGGTGGGCTTACCAGAACAAACCCGCCTGGCAAATAGATCGTTAGGCCGAAGCGTTCGTTAGCGACGTTCTCATGAAAACAAATCTCTTCTTAATTCTTGTTTTCGGTTTTCTGACCTGCCGCATATTCGCGGCCGCTCCTGATATTTTCCATGTGGATCCGGCTAAAGGCGCCGACACCAACCCCGGCACGATGGAGCAGCCGTGGAAGACGCTCAATTTTGCCGATTCCAAGGTCAAACCGGGGAACACGGTATTGCTGGCCGGTGGATCCTACCGAGACGAGTTCAAGCCCACCGCCTCGGGTACCGAGCAGAAGCCGATCACCTATAAGGCGGCGGACGCGAAGAACCCGCCCACCTTCGAAGGCGGGGCCGCCATTACGGGATGGAAAAAGCAGGACGAGAAGAAAAAAATCTGGGTGGCCGATTTTCCCCTGGCCCAGGAACCGAGTGCGCTCTTTCAGGACGAACAAAAAATGCTGCCAGCTCAATGGCCGACCCAGTCAAACCCGGAAGAGCCTTACGATCTGGACAGGATGTTCGAAATCAAGGAAGCCGGAGCCGACCTGAAGTCGGATGTGGTCGATCCGGAACACCTGCGCCAACCGGCCGGAAGCTTCGACGGCGGGATCCTGGTTCATTTCGCCGTCTCACCGAATGCCATTTGTTTTAAGAAAATTGTCGGGCACGACCCTGCAAAGGGCACACTCAAGCTAGCCCCCATTGAAGGTGAATTTAATTCAACCCTTCCCTTCTTTGATCCCAAGAAGGGTTCGAGGATGGATAGATATGCCGTTCGCAACTGCATGTTCGCGCTCGACGCTCCGGGAGAATGGTTCGTCGATACGAGAACCAAGCCTTTCAAAATCTATCTTATCCCGTTCGTCGGCAAAGATCCGAATCAGGCGGCCATCATGGCCACGGAAAAGACCCATGCCATCACGTCCGCCGGGAAAGATATGGCCAATATCATATTTGACGGCCTGACCTTCCGGCATTTCCACGATGCCGCCCATCAGTATCGCCGTTTTCAAGCCATCATCACGTTGACCGGCGCAACTTTTTCCAGCGAGAAGGGATCAGGAAAAGTCAGCAACATTACGTTCCGCAACTGCGCCATCTACCACAACTACCCCCGATGCATTACCAACCTCGCAGGCGATGGGTTTCTCCTCGAGAACAACCATGTGTGGGGCAACGAGATGACCGTGAACACGGGAGTGTTGCATGTCGTGCGGGGAAAGAATGCGCGGTTCATCAATAACGACATTCACCACAACATCGGCGACGGCATCTGGGCAGGCACCGGGGGTGGCGAGTCA
Source organism: Chthoniobacterales bacterium (assembly GCA_038226905.1). GTDB lineage: Bacteria > Verrucomicrobiota > Verrucomicrobiia > Chthoniobacterales > UBA10450 > JBBRDU01. Next base: position 12,868 of record JBBRQE010000077.1, read on the forward strand.
AAATTCGCTGTGGATGGCCTCGAACTCCGGGGGAATTTTCTGCACGACAATCAGTCGAGAAAATCCCACACCGACGAATTGCAGACGGTCATGACGGATAACATTCTCCTGATCGACAACTACGTTTATAACAGCGAGCCGGGTTCCCTCATGTGGCTGGAAGGCAGTGGGAAAATCACCTTCATTCGCAATTACTTCGCCAACAGTTACCTCGGGGTCAATAGTGCGCGCGAGTTCCACGCCTTGAACAACGTCTTCAATAAGGCCTGGCTTCGCCTGGGGGCCGGATCGGAGTTTTATCGGATGCGCAAGTTCGAATTCCGGAACAATGTCGTCGTCCATTCCATCGCTCCCGGGCCCAAGGAACTGGACTGGAAAATCCTCGAGTCCGTGGAATCGGATCATAACTATTACTACGAGATGGAAAGAAACACGGCCCGGTATTGGATTTTGTTCGAAAGCTACGGTCGTCTCAAGGACAAGATCCCGGAAGACAATCGCTATGATGGGGCATGGCTACAGAAAGCCACCGGTCAGAGAGATGACACGTTCGGATTTGCCCTGTCGCCCACCAGTATCGACGGGACAGCGCGCAAGATTTCGCCTAACGACCTGTTCGTCGATCCGGACAAAAGCAATTTCCACCTGAAAGAAGGCAGCGCCCTGGTTGACGCGGGCGTCGAGGTAGGACAACCGTTCAAGGGCAAAGCGCCTGACATCGGCATATTCGAGGCGCGTTAACTCTGAAACCAGACTAGAAGCGGTTGCAAAAATCCGGCAGCGGCGGGCTATGACCGCCGGATCCTGATCTGTAGGGGAAGGCGTTGCCTTCCCAGGGAAGCTGACAGCTCCCCCTACAAAAGATTCAGCACCAGAGCCGCGGACAGTGGAAAATCGCCTTTTGAAATCACTCTTAGTCTAACGACTATGTCGACGATTCCGGATCTCCCCTAACCATTGTGGATCAAAGATGAAAGCCCCGCGATACGTAATCTGTGTCACCGCCAGGCAGCGAAGTGCCTCAAATTAATGACACCGATACAACAGGGTGCCACTCAATTTAGTGCGTAACCTGTAAACGGATGAACTGCTTCGGCTCTGATGAAACAGGAGCATTCGCTTTCACTTTGACCCGCTCGGAATTTGCGTCAATCGGCGTGACGGAATCCACCGTCACATACTCGGAGCCGGAGTGCCAGTCGGAGAGATTTGTGGAGACTTGAACGGTGTAAGTCAGGTCGGTAGCCAGTGATCGCCGCGTAAACGTCAGCGTGAGATAACCATCGGAAACCTGACCCATGGGCAGGTTTGTTACGTTCGCGAGAAAAGGATTCAGGTTCAGCGCGTAGGCCATCAGATTACTCACGCCATGCCCAGTCGGATCCGCGAGTAGATCGCTAACTGAATAGTCGCTCAGGAAATCGGTGAGGACGTAATGCGGCGTGAGACTCACTTCCGCCGAAAGCGGACCCTCCCCGCCAAGATCCACCGCATTTACCTTATAGTAGTAAACGTGACCGTCCTGCAGACCCGAATCTGTGTAGTCCGTATTAGCAATGCCACTGGCCACTTTCGTTTCGCCGTCGGAGACATCGCCACGGTAAATGTTAAAGGTCAGGTCCGACGGATTTCCATTGTAAGCAGAATTGATCCAGGAAAGATTCGCCTTTCCGGTGGATGCCGTGGCCGCCAGGCCGTTGGGTGGATCAGCAAACGTCGCGCTCGTTACGCTCGCGAAGCCGGAAGTTCCCCCAGGGTTGAACGATTGAATCCTATAGGTGTATTGAGTCCCTGGAGTTAGTCCGATGTCTTGGAGAGTTGTGGTGGATGGTCCAGTTGTCGCCACCTGCTGGAAGGCTGTGCCGAGTCCGTCCTGCCGCTGGATCACAAAGCCCTGCGCGCTCGCCGAAGTCGAGGTCCAGGACAAATCGATCCGTGTGGTCGAGACCGCTGCCGCCTGAAAGCTTCCTGGCGTGGAAAGTCCGGCCCCGGAGTAAAGCTGCGACTGCGGGATAATCTGCCTGGGCGTGGAGGCACTGGACCACAGCAATTGAATCGCCCCGGGCCCTATGCCTTGGAAGAAGTTCAATTCAACGGCATAGGACTGGCCGGCCACCAGCGTTACCGTCCCGCTATTCTCGACAACCCCGTGATCAGTCCAGTTTTCCAGGATGAGATTACCGTTAATATAAAGCCTCACGCCGTCATCCGATTCAGTATAAAAGGTATAAGTCTCGTTATACTGCGCGACGACACTGCCGGTCCACCGCGCGGAGAAGTTCGTGCCATTCGATCCACCAACTCCCGGTCCTACCGGACCTGGGTTATATGAAAAATTGATGATGGGATCGACCCTGACTAACCCTGGTGTTCCAGAGAGATGCGAGCCGGAGTCATTGTAATAAGTACCGAGCAAACCATCACCGTTTGAGAGCGAGGAGGAAGCCGGCGTAACGATCGTATAGATGTTTGTATAGGCGGAGTACGAGCTGCCGAGATAATCGTTCACCGTGCGGACGCGGTATTTGTAAGTCGTGTTCGCCGCGACCGTGGTATCCGAGAAGAATGGCGTGGTTGGTCCGACGGACTGAATTTGAGCCCAGGAAGCGCCCCCATTTGATGAACGTTCCAATAGGAAGGTCGCCGCGCTGCCGGATGAATCGACCCATGAGAGATTTACCTGAGTCGGCGAAACCGCTATGGCAGTCAACGATGTGGGTGCCACCGGCGGCCCGAGTGTCACCGCGCTCGTCTCGCTCGAATACGGCGAATTTGAACCAAAATTTGTCGCCTGAATGCGATAGACGTAATCAACCCCGGATGCGAGCTGGGTATCCTGGAAGTTGAGCGTGCTTCCTCCCACGAATGCTATGGTCGCGTAAGTTCCATTTGGGCCGAGTTTTCGCTGGATGATATAGCCAGCGGGATTCGCCGGGCTCGC
>JBBRQE010000078.1:0-15744 GCA_038226905.1 Chthoniobacterales bacterium
ATCGGCGTAAATTACGATCCTTCGCATTTAATCCGCATGGGTATCGATCCGCTGCGTTTCTTGCATGAATTTGTCGGCCGGGTTTTTCATGTTCACGGCAAGGACACGGCTCTTTACGCGGAACACCTTTACGAGTTCGGTCACGAGCAGCCACCGACTTTTGCGCAAACTCCGGCGTTCGGCTCGATGACCTGGCGCTACACCATTCCCGGCCACGGCCAGGCCCGCTGGGTTGAAATCTTCCGCGTTTTGAAAGACGCGGGCTACCAAGGCTGCGTGAGCGTGGAACTGGAAGACGCCAACTTCAACGGCACCGAAGAAGGAGAAAAACGCGGCCTCATTCAGTCACGGAAGTTTTTGGAAGGCTGTTAGCCCAAGGGACGAGACTGTGTCGTTAGGCCGGACCAACAGCCTGATGTTCACCTCGGCCCAGCCAAATACTGACGCAGCAAGCTCGGCAGGTTCGTGGTAATACCGTCGAGTCCCAAATTCGCGAACTGCCTGGCTTCTGCGGGGTCATCCACCGTCCACACGTACAGCTTCAACCCGGCCGCCTTCACGGCCACGACCAGGTGGGCGTCAAAAGCGAACCCGGAGTTCAGGTTTAGGCCATCGAGGTGCGCAGCCTTTGCCTTTTCGATCAACTCCGGGATCGGCGGCAAGGAACCTTCACTCCCTTTCTCGGGAGCGACCAGCCAGTAAACCGTCCGGTGGGGGAACCGTTCTTTCGCCTGCCGCACGGTTTCATAGTCAAAGCTGATGATGACGAATTGCCCGGGCTCTTTACCGGAAGCGTTCAACTGCCGCTCCAACTCCGGGAGCACCTCCGGCCCGCACTTTATCTCAAGGAACAGCCGCTGGCCGTGCGGCACGATGGCCAGCACTTCCGGCAAGGCCGGGATTTTTTCCCCTTCCCACCGCGATTCCTTCCATAACCCGGCATCCTGCGCACAGAGTTCGTCGAGAGTTTGGTCCGCCACGTTTTTATCCAGGCCGGTGGTGCGCCGGGTGCCCTTGTCGTGAATTACAACAATGTGGCCATCTCTCGTTAGGTGGATGTCCAACTCGACGGCGTCAGCCTGTTGCTCCCAGCCCAGTTTGAAGGCAGCCAGAGTGTTTTCCGGGGCCTCGTGGGAAGCGCCGCGGTGCGCGATAATCTGAATAGACATGCCCGTTTTAATAAAGGCCAGACGCTTCCCGAGCTTCAGCCAGTCCGGGCACGACCCGACCCAAAAAGTCCCGGCCTTTTCAGCGGCTGCTCCACAACACCGGATTAGTCGGCGTATCGATGACCTCGCCTACTTTGGCCCCGTGGCACCAGACGTGCCAATCGTTGATCTGGTTCTTATTCTGCGGATCGCTCAATCGCATGTCTTCATCCATGTAAATAATGGTCATCACTTCCCGTGCCTGATCGGATTGGTTGGCGCCGGCGCGGTGAAAAGTCCATCCGGCATGGAAGCTCACTTCTCCCAGATCGTAAGGCTCGTTAGTCAGTGGGCTGTCTTTCAACACGTCTCCTAATTTGCGCTCGCTCTCATCACTGATTTCGAGATCCCGCCCGAACTTCATATTTTGCGTGCCGGAACACAATTGGAGGGGACCCATCTCGAGCGGCGTCTTTTGCAGAGGAATCCATGCTGTGACCGTGCGATCCGAGGCCACCGGCCAGTAATATTGATCCGCGTGCCACGGTGTGATGCCGCCGCCCGGCTCCTTGTAGAGCGCCTGATCGTGATAAAGACGGACACCCGCGACCTCCAGCAATTCCGCAGCGATGCGGGCGACGCGCCGGCCGAATACAAATTCTTTAACAATCGCGCTACGCGTCCAGATATTCGAGATTTGGATGAAGGCCTTGCCGTAGGTGCTGCGCTGCTCCAGCGGCACATCCATGGTGTTGAGCTCCTGCACCATTCGGGAAATTTCGCGGCCATAATATTTGATCTCCGCCGGCCCAACGACGTCCTTCAGTTTGATGAACCCGTGGTTTCGGTAAAAGGCCACGTGTTCAGGCGTGACCGTGTAAGCAGAATCGATGTCGAGGGGAGGCATGGCAGTGATGATATGTTTGAAACCCTAGCGATCAACCGTGATAGCGGCCTGCTTTTGGCCCAGACGGCAGACGAGAGGATCAATCGACCAGGGCTTGATAGACCAGGCGTTTATAAATATCCATGATGCCGGTCGGCACCTCCGCGCGTACCTGGATCATGATCATGGTAATCATCTTTTCCTCGGGATTGATCCAAACCTGAGTGCCGGCCGCTCCGCCCCAGCCGAAGTCCCCCAGGGAACTGAGGCAGCGGCTTTGGGGCACGTTGGTCACCACCGAAACACCGAGCCCGAAACGGAAACACTGGGTCCCAATACTGAGATTTGGATGTTCGTTAGGTAGATGATCCATCGTCATAAACTCGACGGTCTTGCGTCCGAGAATGCGAACGTCGTCAACCTGGCCACCGTTCAAAAGCATGGTGGCGAAACGTAAATAGTCGGCCGTACTGGTAACCAATCCGCCCCCTCCGCTGCAGAGCTTCGGTGGCGAGCGAAAAGGACTGTCGGAACCGTTGCCGTCCTGCACGGTGAGTTTTCCCTCTTTGCTGTGGCGGTAACAAACACAGAGGCGATCCGCTTTCTCATCCGGAACGAAAAATCCGGTGTCGTTCAGGCCGAGCGGAACGAACAGGGCCTGCCGCAGGAATTCATCGTAAGATTGACCTGAAATGACTTCCACCATGCGCGCGAGCAGGTCGGTCGAAATTCCGTAGATCCATTTTTCACCAGGCTGGGCCACAAGCGGTTCCGAAGCCCATCGGGCGGCGATGCTTTCCAGGGTGTCCCCGTTTTGCTGCAACACTTCCAGAGCGGGTGGTTGAAGCAGACCGGCACAATGGCGAAGCAGATCGTAGATCGTGATGTCTCTCCTGGCCGGCACCAGACTTCCGTCCGCTTGTCTGACTTGTCGATTGGCGAATCCCGGCAGGAATTTATAAACGGGATCGTTCAGGTCGAGCAGACCTTTTTCATAGAGCGTCAACACCGCCACGGTCGTGACGATTTTGCTCAAGGAGTAGATACGGAACAGGGAATCTTCCCGCATGGGAACCCGGTTTTCGATATCGCTCCAGCCTTGGGCTTTCAGGTAGGCGATTTTTCCATGGCGCGCCACCAGGGTGACCGCTCCCGGCAGGATCCCCTGGGCCACATAACGGGCGATCAGATCGTCCACGTTTTGCAGGCGAATGGGGCAGAGTCCGGACGACTGCGAAGAAACGTTCGGGCGGTTTTGCATGGCTCAGCCTTTGACCGCGCCCTCGCTCAAGCCGCGAATAAAAAATCGCATCGAGAAAATAAAGAGCACGATCACCGGGATACTGGCGATGGCGTAGCCAGCCATAAGCGGACCCATGTGCTTGACGATTTCGCCATTGAGCCGCAGCAATTCCACCATGACGGGAAGCCGCGCTTTATCGCGAATGACAATTAATGGCAGAATAAATTCGTTCCAAACATGGATGAATTGCATGACCCCGACGGTGCCCAGGATGGAACCGGAAAGGGGAAGGACCACGTGCATCATCTGGCGAAAGTGATTGGCGCCGTCTATTTCCGCGGCCTCGAACAAATCCTGCGGCACATCGTGGATGAAGGTCCGCAGGACAAAGATACCGAAGATGACTCCGCCCGAGGTGCCCACCAGAATCAATGCCGTCAGAGTGTTGAGCAGGCCCATGTCCCCCAGCAGACGAAACAACGGCACGAGATTGGCAATGGTCGGCATCATCATGAGAATAAGAACGGCGTTCCAGAGCAAACCCGCCAGCGGCATGCGCACGCGCGCGAAAAAATAGGCACCGGCCAGGGCCACAAGCAGCGTGCACAAAGTCGAGACACTCGAGACGAAAACGCTGTTGGCCACGGTCGGCGTAATGGCACTCCAGATGGTGCTCCAATTCTCCCAGTGGAAAGGGGCCGTTATCCGGCCGGGGTTCCCGTAAAACTGCTGGTTCGTTTTCAGGCTAACGACAAGCATCAGGTAAAGCGGCAGACAGGCCAAGGCCAGGACGATCCAGATGGTGCCGTGCCGGGCCAGCCGTAATCCTAACTCCCACGCCTTGCTGGGCGGCCGATCCTTCCGGGGCGGCTCAAGCCATGACTTTTCTTTATTCTCTCCGGCTGCCCTCGCGCCTTCGCCCCCCTTGACTCGCGAACGCAGCGCATCCCAAACCAGACCGTAGGGAAAAAGGACCAGCATCGCGACAATGGCCAAGGTCGGAAGGATGCGAAAGGTCAGCAACACCACCGCGGCCAGATAAACGCCCGCGCGGAAGGCCATCTTGCGCCTGGGCGAGTAGGCCTTCCAATTCAACGCCACATTGGCGAGCTTCTGAAGAGTGATGACGATGATGGTCAAAACGATGCCCACCGCGCAGGCGAATCCCATTTTTTGGTCCTGGAACGCTTTGCGCAACATGAGCAGCGCCGGCACCATGACCGCGCCTCCCGGCCCGCCCTCAAAACCGGCCAGGGCCAGGATGGTGCCCGCGTCTTTGAGCGTGCCGATAATGACGAAGACCAGCTGGAGATAAATGGATTCCATCACCAGGGGCAGCTCGATGCGGGTGAACTTTTTCCACCAATTTACTCCGTCGATCTCCGCCGCTTCGTATATCTCGCGTCCGATATTTTGCAGTTTGGCCAGATAGATCAGCACCGCGAAGCTACTCACCCAGGGAAATCCCCAGGCCACGATGGAGAACAAAATCAGGTGTGGATCGCCCAGCCAGGCGGGGGCATGGTCGGCCGCGAAGGCCCCTCCCCAACCGAGATGGGCATCGAGCCAGATGAGCGGGTTAATCAGCCCCGTGGAGTAGAGCATCCGGTTCAGGTAGCCGGTGCTGGTGTCGAAGAAAAAGGAGCGCCAGATCAACGCCACCACCAGTCCCGGGATAACCATGGGTACCACGAAGAGGCTGCGGTAGAGAAACTGGATCCGGACGCTGCGACATCGATGAATGCACACGGCCACCAGAAGGGCCGGGATCATCTTGACCACGTTCCATCCACCGATGATGAAAGCCACTTTGAACGAGTGCCAAAACTCGATCGACTTCGCGATGTCGCGGTAGTTTTCCCAGCCGGTAAAGTCGGCGATGTCCGCTCCGTTCCACCGAAAAAAGGAATGGAACACGCCGCTGGCCGCCGGGTAGTACTGGAAGAGGCCGAGGAGCAGAACCGTCGGCAGAATGAACAAATAAATCTCCCAATGCTGCCGCAACTGACGCCATTGAATACGTTGCGAAATCATACCGGGATTATGATGAGGGCGAACTCTGCGGAAAGGCCGCGGAGGGGTCTACAGGTGATGGAACCGGGAAGGATTCCGGCGCCGGTGCAGGCGCGGGCCCGGCGGGTTTTGCCGGCGGCGATGCGGACTCTCGCTGCAGGCGCGCGCGGACAGACTCCAGCGCATGCGGACTGTATTCGTAGGGGCCGACCGCGTTCGGCTGAGGACCTTGAGCGACCAAATTTCCGAGCAGACCGCGCCCGTAGTCGGGTTCCATTAAACGCGAGTTAAGATAATTCGCATAGTGAACCCAAGCCCCGTCAGCGGCCGGGCCGGAGGCCGCCAGCGCCTCCACGCGCAAAGTGGTGGCGACCGTCTCGTCGCGGGAAAGATCGCGGCGCGCTTCCCGCATTCGGTCAACGAACTCGCGCCCGCTCTGTGCATCCAGGAACTCCTCGAACTGCCCCGCCAAATCTTCGAATGAAATGTTGTTGTTGTAAAAAAGTGATTGCAGCTGATTCCACCGAACGGAAGTGTCCACGCCCACGCCTGTCTGAAGACCGGAGAGGACACCTTCCAGATGGGGATCGAATTTCTTCAGGAAGTCGGGCGTTTTCGCGCCCACGATGCAGGGAACCCAATGCGCAATGTCATTGAGCTTCTCGTTCACCCTCTGGCTCGACAGATAGAGGAGAAAATCGAGCGCAGCATCGGGATGCTTTGAGTAACGTGTTACGACAAAGCGGAAGGTGTCGTCCGGCTTTTCCCAGCGCGGACCGTAGGTGAGCGGTCCGTAAACGGGATCGTCCTTGGCGGGCTGCGGAAAGTCGGCGATGTCCACCTGAAACCTACCTTGAGCCAGGTCGAGCAGACTGTAGGCCTCCTGTGTACTGACCGACATGAATACGGCGCGCTGTTGCGCGAAGCGGAAAATAGCCTCGTCGCGCTGCAAGCCGGTCCAGCCGCCGGGAAAGTAAGCGCTGACCTCGCGCATCATTTGGAAGTAGAGCGCGAAGGTTGGATCGCGCAGCGAGAGCCGGCGAGACTTGTAAGCCGCGTAGAATTCATCCGACCCCAGCAAGAGATCACCGTTGAAATCAGCTTTGAAAAGATTCCGATAGGTGAGCGACTGAAACATGACCGCGCTCCAATGGCCGACGTGGAAACTTGAACAGGAGATCGGGGTGAAGGGTTGACCGTTGGCGTCGCGCTGTTGGCGGATGACTTCGCACATGGCCAGAAACGCGCGGTATTCCGTGGGAGGTTCGTCCAAGCCCGTCAACTTCTTGAGCAGATTCTTGTTGTAAAAAATCTTGAGGCCCCGCTCCGAGAGGGGCACGGCCACGAATCGTTGCGCCTCTTCGATGTAAGAGTTGCGCATGCCATCCTTGTAGGTCTGGCGCAGAGGAATTTTCTCCAGGGCGGTCCCCGCATTATAGGGATTGGGCTGATTGACCGTGTCACTCAAGTTCCTGAAATAGCGGGTGGCATACACGGCCAGCACGGCCGGTGGCATGACGTTGGCGATCAGTTCGATGATGTCGGGCGCGGTGCCGCCGACCAATTGGGTGGTGGCCCACTGACCGTAGCCCGCCTCCGGAATGGCATCCTGCACGATACGGACATTGGGATGCAGCCGCTCGTAATCCCCGATAATTTGGTCGAAAGCATCGCGGACTCCCGCTTCCAGTTGGTAATGCGCCAGCCTCACCGTGACCGTTCCCGGGGGGGATTGCTCCAGACGAAATGTAACGACGGACCACCCGCTCCAGAGAAGGACCGCCGCGATCACGCCAATGGAAAAATACGAACGCAGGTAAGCGTTCATGGCTCAGACACGGCTGTCGCCTTGCGCAGGCGCGCTTCCTGTTCATCCATCTGGCGGAGGGCCAGTTTGGCGGTGAAGATGCACTTGTCCGTGGGATATTGATCGATGAGGAGATGGTAATACCGGCGGGCCGTGGCGAAATCTCCGACCCGGTAATTGGCCATTCTCGCGATACTCCAGTAAGCGCCCACGTAATCGGATCTCGGATGACGGGGATCGATCTTGAAGGTTTCGTTATACTTCAATAGAGCGGCCAGTGCCTTGTCCGGCTGGTTCGTGTTTTCATAGGCGCGGGAAAGAACCCGATAGGCTTGGTTGAGGTAAACGGAGCCGGAGTGTTCGACCACGAATCGCTCCAGCAGAGCGGCCGCTTGCCGCGCCTCGCTCACGTCGAAGCTGGCCACTCGAGCGGACTGTTGAAATAAAACGGCCTCCTCCCCGGCGCGTCGGGAAGGAAACTGATCGATCACCTTTTGATAAGCGGCCACCAGCGGGCCGAGTTTGGGCGCCTCTCCGCTCGGTGGAAGGGCCAGTATACGTGCGAGCGCGAGCAGACTCCAGGCGGCCCAGTCACTGTCAGGCGCGCCCGCCACGATGTGAGCGTAGATGGGGCGCGCGCGTTCCTGGTCCCCGTTAGGCCGGCGCAGATTAATCGTGCTGGCCTGCCCATAGAGTGCCTGGAAATGCCGTTCGTCGCCGTCAGGTGTGTCGCGGGCCACCTCGATGAAGAGGTGTTCTGCGTCGTCGTAAAGGGCTGCGTCATAACATTCCCAGCCTTGCACCAGCGCCTTGGCCGGCGCCAGGGAGCTGTGCGGCCTGGCACAACCGGCCAGCGTGGCGATGAGAATTACGGCGCAGAGAGACGAGCGGATCACAGCGCATTTACCTTTTGATCAATTCTTCGCGAAGAGCAACGTCGCGTGATCTTCCTGCAGGGGCCGTCCCCCCCACGCGTTGATGGCAGCCAGATAATGCGCCTCTCCCCAGTGCGCTAAAGCCAGTTCGAACTGCCCCATGCGTTGTCCGGGCGTCGCGTCGTCCGGCAGCGATCGAATCATCGGATGCGGCCACGATTCCATGTGCAGAAGGTAGTGCGCGGCGTAGTCGAGGGCCAGCTTAAGGCATTTCCCATCGGCCCGGTAATCGTAGAGGTTCACCCCGAACTGCTGTGCAATCTCCGCCACGTACGTCATGTCGTGCAAGGCTCGGAGCGTGTAGCTCATCGAGCGCGTCCGCATGGTCTCCCGGGGCAGCTCCCCTTCGGACGTCATTTTCATCGGAATGATTTGCCTCCACCGATTAAAGACACCATCGAGCATATCCAGATCGTCCAGGGCGAGCGCGCCATTCGCCAGATAGAGCAGACGCTCGTCCTCCCAGTTGTTATACATCTCGCTACCCTCGTAAAACATCAGCTCACGCTGCGGCTCCACCATGGCCCTTACCCACCTCCGCACGGCCGCGTGCGCCGATGGGTTCCAATCGGAGTAATCGTTGAGAAGGTAGATCGCCAGAAAGAGATTGCGGAGGGCGTTGAACATCACCACGTCGCCGCCGTAGATCCCGCCGGGAGTCCACGCGTCTTCCACCTGTCCGGCTGGGAACATGCGGGTATTCTGGTTGATACACCATGTGTGGATCAAGGTGAGGGCATGGTCGGCGTAACGTTTTTCACCGGTTAGGCGATAAGCCAGTCCGAGATCGCAGGTCACATCTCCCAGCAGCTTTCCCAGATGGAAACTGTCACGGTTGGCCTGCTCGTCCAGCACGCCGTCCTGCCCGCGCACGTATGACGCGTCCACCCGGAAATGCGGGCTCCCCCCATTTTGCCGGACGCTCAGCGGCTCCTGTTTCATCCCCTTCTTCGCTGCCTCGAGCAGGCATTGATGTGCGCTCGCCCAAGGCTGTTCGCCGGCCACCACGCGCCGGCCCACTGCATCCATTCGCTCGTTAGTCAAAAATAACTTAGACATGCCAGCGTTTCAAATCGAATTGATTGAGAGGATCATGCCGATCGCCGCGGATAGATGCAAAAGGAGATCAGGAAGTCAGGTCGATTTGTGATGTCTCGTCCCAATTGCGGTGGTTGATCACGGTGCCATCATCGCGATCATCGCGCTTCTCCACCCGCAGGCGTGCAAAAAAGAGCCGGACATCGCGCAGACCTCCGATGCTGAACCAGATGGCGGTGCCCATGGCAATAAGGAGGGGCAGGGCAACCCCGGCCACCAACCAGTAGTCAGCCCACCAGGCTAGCGGCCACGGGCGCACGGAATTCCACAGGCAGCCCACCACCAGCACCACGACCCACAAGAGGCCCCAAACGAAAATACTGAGAGCCACGAAGACATCGGCACGCGTGAATTCACGATTGATTCCCAAAAGAGCGAACACACCGGTTCGCCGCGTTCGGGGTTGCGCTTGAACCGCAGTCTCATTGGCCAGGGCGTAGCGACCGCGATGCAGCATCCGCTCCAGATCATACGGTTCCCGGCAGGTCAGAAGCGAGACGATAACGTAAGTCACAACGGCCAGGGCGATGGCGATTATGCTCACGTAAGCGCTGTTCAGAAAAAAATGAGGGTCGATCTGTTTCGCAATAATTCCCGCGAAAGCAGTGCTCGAGCCGACCAGCACCGCACTCCAGGCGGCCGCCGTCGTTCCTCTCGTCCAGTAAAGACCACCGATGATGGCCGACCCCGCTCCGCTCATAAAAAGCGCGCCCGTAATGGTGAACCACATGACGATGTATTGGGTCTGCCGGAAAAGAATACTGAAGCAGAAAGCAAACGAAGCGACGCCGATCATGCTCCAGCGCAACAGTCGAATATGTTGGGCCGGCGTGAGCGGCTTCCTGCGCATGGGAAGCACAACATCCTGGATGAAAACGCTTCCCCAGGAATGAACCGTGGCCGCGTCCCCGGCCAACAGGCCCATAATCATGACCGCGCAAAACAGCCCCTTGATCCCGATCGGCAGCATATAGCTCAACGCGACCGGGACCTGCATTTGCGTCTGCATTTGGACCGAGGAAATTGATTGCAGGGCCGTGGCCGCCGGCGCGGCCGGGCCGGCAAACTTCGCGTGCTCCATGAAGGTCAAGGCGCAAACCGCGAGGATTGTTACCATGACGTTTCGCGTCAAATTCCGCCAGTTGCCCAGAATGCCCGCCATGCGCACTTCATGCGGATTCAACCCGGACGAATTGAAGGCGTGTCCGCTTTGCCACGCCATGGTGGAGTAGAGATTGCTCACGACCACGATGAGCACATACCAAATATTGAAGTCGGCCGCCGCATTGGTATCAAACGGGTTTAGTTTCGATTCGCCGGCAGGAGCACGCGCCAGGACCGTCACGATATCGCTCCATCGAAAAATCAAGAGCACGGCAATGGTGATGGCCATGTAAGCCAGCATGGAAAATATTCCCTCCAGGCAATCGCTAATCAGAACGCTGATCTGCCCGCCCGTCAGCGCGAAATAGAGCATGAAACAAAGGTAACCCGCCGCAATCAGCGTCCAGGTAGGCAGGCTCAGGCCCGCCATGGAAATGACTTCCGGGAGGCGCAAAAAATAAACAAAGAACTTGCCTCCCACGGCCGGGAAGATCCCGTAATTGAGCAGGCCTGCCACCATGGCCAGAACGCCCATGAACAGTCGGAAACGGTGGCTGTAGCGTATCTCAAAAAATTGCCCGACCGTTAACGAACGCGTCTCGCGGTAGCGATAAACTACGAAGCCGGTGATAGCCACCAGCAGAGCCACCGGAACGGTGATGGCCGTCCACCACAGCATGGTAAAACCGGACTTCGCGTAGTACTCGAACAAAGCGATCACCGTGATCAGCGCCGCGCCCCCTTCCCCCCGGGCGTTGGCAATAAGATAGCGTCCGGCGCAGCGCCCCCCGGCCAGGAAGTCCGCCACGCTCTTGTTGTATTTGCGGGTGGCGCCCGCGATGCAAAGAACGATGACGAGAGGAACTCCGACAATGATCCAGTCGATGGGACTCATGCGCTTCGAGTCCAGCGTATCAGACCATCGTCGAACAGAGAATTCACTTGGGGGGGGGGCGCCGAAGCGGGCTCGATCAGCGACCGAGTGACTCGAGTGAGAGGGTAACCTTTGGATTCAATTCTTTGGCCTTGGCGAACAAGGTGGCGATCTGCGTTTCTCGCACACTGTCGGAGCGTCTATCCCCTGGGATCTGACTCTCGGCTACAGCCGCGGCGAAGTAGTGATGAGCCGCGCGCACCGAGGCCAGCACCTCGCCCGGGGGCGTCTCCTCCAGCTCACACGAAGGATAGAGTGGCCTAACGAAACGTCGCCCGATCCAGTTTAAGAACGTCATTCCCACCAACGAACGCGCCCCCGACGACCGCGGTCCCAGATAGGCGAAGATGGGCCGGTTATCCGTCGTCAGGGGCCCGGCTTCGAACTCCGGCTGGGCGGCCCGCAGATCGCCCGCCAGCAGCAGCCAGGCATTTTCCGGCGACCGGAAGAACTCGGATTGAAGCGCGATGCGGCGGCCCTCCACACTCTCCAAACGCCTGGCCAGAAAACTGCGCGACATCGGAATGGTCTGGCCGGAACCAATCAGACCGATGACCGGTTGCACAGGATCAAGATTGGCACGGACGGCAATGGCATGGGGAAACACATTGACAAAAGTGCGAATGACGACCGCCGCGCTCTCTGCGTCATGTTGATAGCAGGGCAGCCAGAGGCAGAAGATACCACCCGGCGTCAGCTGCTCACGGGCGTTCTCAAAAAACTCGCGCGAATAAAGATTGGCGGTGCTGTCTTCGCTGGGGAAAAGCAGGTCGCAAATAATCACGTCGCTGGACCGAGGCGCTTGTTTCAGCAGAACGCGACCATCTCCTGTCTCTATCTTGACGCGGGGATCCGAGAATAAACGGCTGTTCCAAGGCGCGAAGTGTTCGTGGGCGGCCCGCACCACTTGCGGCACCAATTCGAAGGCGCGAAGTTCGGTGACAGGAAAATCCAGGACGGCAGCGGTGGATATTCCGGAAGCCATTCCAATCGTGATGACGCGATCGCAGCGGCGCGCGAAGAGAAGTGGAACCCAGCCTTGGTGGAGCTGCGAGAGCAGCGCGTGGCCGGTGCCGTTTAGTCGTTGCTGACTGTTCAGCAACAGGCTTCGCGACTGGGTGCCTCTGTTTTCGACTACCGAAACCGGACCATACGAGCTGTGGTAGGTGGCGATCTCCCGATTGGCCGCATCCAATCCCAAGGTCGGCCCAGGCGGGATAGTCCGCCATAAACCAACCACGGCGACAATCACGACCGAAAGCACGGCGAACCTTCGCCCACGCCATTCCTGGGCCCATGCCAGCAGGCCGACGGCCAGCAGAGTATAACTCCAACCGACGAAGTAAGTGGCGTTATCCAATCCAAAAAAGGGAAGGAGAACAAAACTCGCCACCAGCATCCCAAGCGCGGCACCTAGCTTGTTCAGGGCAAGCGAATGGCCCAGGACTCGGCCCTGGTGCGAGGAGCCGTCGTGGATCAGTTCCCATGCGAGAGGGAAAACGCCCCCGAGGCAAATCGTCAGAGGCAGCAGCGCGAGCAAACTCCACCCCAGCGCATGAACTGACATGATCACCGGGGTCGTTCCACTGAGTTGGAACCGGCAGTCGATTAGCCAGCGGCCCAGGGTCGGTGTTACGAAAAGGAGCAATCCGCTAAACGATACAAGATAAAGAAGGACCGATTTGGGCCGGGCGCCGCGTCTGCGCAAAAACGCCACGAGCAGCGCACCCAATCCCAAGCCGCCAATGAATGCACAAAGAACGGAGGAGATGGCGTAAACGGAGCCCTGCATGACCTGACGCGCCCACAGGAGAAGCAGTCCTTCCACGGCCAGAGAAAAGACTCCGGAGAACACGAGCAAACAGCGACCCATCCAATCGGAAAATCGGCCGGGTTGGGCTGGAATATTGGTCCTGTTTTTCGTTAGGCCGAGTGAGTCGCGCGCCATATAAAAGGCGATGCAACCTGCCGTGGCCTGCAGAAAGATAGCACTGAGAAACGCCCCTTTGATTCCAAGCCACCAGGGCAACCAGACGCTTCCAGCAAGTATCCCGGCGGCCGCGGCCAGGAGGTTGGCCCCATAAAAAATACCTCCCTGCGAAATTCTTTGATCGGGCCGACTAACGAATGCCTCCGCCAGGAGGGGAAAGGCGACTCCGGTCAATAGAGAAGGCGGCGCCACCAGAAGAATGGAGGAGACGAACACGTGCAAAGACAGATGCGTCCAGAGCCAGTGATTAAGGGTAAAGGTGGCCAGAGCAGCGAGGGCGGCTCCGATCTCGAAGCACGCGTAAAGGCGCAAAGGTCGCGAGTTCCGCTCGGCCAGGCGCGCGCCTAACAAACTACCCAATCCGGCGGCCAGAAAAAAAGTCCCGATAACCAGCGCGGCCGCCACCACGGTGCTGCCCGCGTCCAACGAGACTTCCCGCATCCAGAGCGTTTCCAGAGCCAGGCTGGAAAATCCGGAGACAGCGTAAAGAATTCCCCACGGAAAGGGATGACCACTGGTGCGCTTATTGGCCAATGGACGATCCTCTCGATTCGCGAGCTCGGCGGACGTGGCCGGACACCCGTCCAAAATCTCGCAAACCCCCGTTAATCCCGTCCTTCCTTCCCTTTCCTGGATTTCTGGCTTCCAGATTCTTCCAGGTCATCGCAGTGCGCCGCGCAGGGTATCGACGATCAAGCGCGGGGTATCTTCCTTGTGAAAGAAATTTTTCGTCAAACCCATCGCCAGCCCTAACGAGGTATCGGCAAAACCGATGGAACCGCCGTAGCCGCCATGTCCGAAGGCCACGGCCGATTCGCCAAAGATGGAACCCGCACAGCCAATCTGATAACCAAGTCCCCAGCATTTCGGTTGGTTGTCATCCGTGGCGCGCGCCGGTTTCTGCATTTCCGTGGCGATGCCCACACGGCTGGCGGGCAACAACTCAACGCCGTCAACCCCCCCCGGGAGCAGTGCCGCGTAATGCCGAGCCATGGCCAGCGCACTCATGATCCCATTGCTCGCGGGGATGCAGGCGCGGCGCGCATCGGCCCGATTCATGAGACCATGCAATGGGCCAATCCAGCCAGGCACGCTGCGCGGCACGTCATCATCGGGCGCCGGTGGATCCATGCCCCGTTCGTCCAGGATGGCAACGCGCGAGGCCACCGCATCGGGAATTCCGACATACATCGCTTCGAGGCCGAGCGGTTGCCGGATTTCATCGTCTAACAGTTGCGAAAAGGAACGGCCATCGGCACGCCTTGCTGTTTCACCGACGATCCAGCCCCACGTCATGGCGTGATATTCGATCCGCGAACCCGGAGGCCACGACGGCGTGAGGTCAGCAATCGCGGCGCACATCGACTCCCAGTCGCACAACTCGCCGAAACCGATTCCGCGCGGCATGTGCGGAAGGCCGGCGGAATGATTCAACCCCTCGCGCAAAGTAATCCTATCCTTGCCATGCGCCCCGAATTCGGGCCAGACCGCGGCAATCGGCTCGTCGTAGGAAAGGCGGCCGCGCTCGACCAGCCGATGGATAATGGTCGTGGCGATTCCCTTGGTCACAGAAAATATGGGGAACAAAGTGTCCGCCTCGACCGGTCGCTTTGACTCGCCGTCGGCCACGCCCGCCCACGCATTCACCACCAACTCACCTCTGACATAGGCGGCAACTTGCAGGCCTCGCTCTTTACCTTCCGCGATGAGCTGATCCAACAGGTTTTGGATAAGAGTTTGTGGACTTTCCATGCGGTCGATGTTGTTCAACTCCCCCACGCAGGGCAAGGTCTAACGGTCCCTCAATCGAAAGCGCAGGAGGGTTCGCAGATTATCGGCCGGATGCCGATTCCACACTGACCCGATAGACGGCCCGCTGGCCCTCGCGATCTGAGGTAAAATAGACCGAGTCCCCTGCGTGATTGAAGATGGGATGCGGATGCGCATCCTGGCTGGTCCAACTCGATCCATGCCGGCAGAGGGGCTGCCACTCTATTTGGCCCTTGGACCAATCGACCTTTAACGCGCTAATCCATTCGCCGTTTCCGGGAGCGCCCGGTTCTCCCTCTATATAGTACCCGTCAGAAACCAGAAGGCCCGGCCGCCCTACCGTAAAATGACCATAGCGCGTCCAGTCGGGCGGGAACGGGATCTCCCTGAGTTCGGTCCCGTCGGGGCGCATACGCCCGATGAAGGTCGGCCCTTGGTTGGCGTATCCGCCGTGGTAGATAATGAATTCTCCATCACGCTCCCACATTTCGTGGCAGGCCCAGTCGGCGCGGCTGCGCCCGTCGTTTTCATTGCGCAGGCGTCGGTGCTCGCGGCCGTCCCACAACCACATGCGCCGAATGCCCTTGTCGGCCGACCATTCGTGGTTGTAAAGCAACAGACTCGGATCGATCGGGCTGAACTGAACATGCGTGACCCAACCGCGGGGCACCGGTTCCGCGCAGAGCTCCCTGCCGGTGGCGGTGTCGTAGATTCGCAGGTAGGACGAAAGATTTTCGCGCTGCACCCGCTCCTCGATCTCGTAGTCCGGCCGGATGTCTAGCGGTTCCTCGTCGTTCAGGGCGCGAGAATCGACCG
>JBBRQE010000079.1:0-15742 GCA_038226905.1 Chthoniobacterales bacterium
CCGAGATCAGTGGTCAGAAGTCAAAAAGGATTTAACCTCGCGCGCGTACTCCGCTCTGTTCGCCGCATTCAACAAAGCCGAGACAATGACGACGCGCCTGGCGCCGGCCGCCACAATCTCGCGCAGGTTCTCCCGTTTTATTCCGCCAATGCAAAAAATGGGAATACTCACGATTTGCTGGACCGCCCCGACATCGGCCAATCCGATGGGTTCATAATCGGGTTTGGTGGGAGTGGCGAAGAGCGGACCAAAACCGATGTAGTCCGCGCCGTCGCGCAGAGCCGTGGCCGCCTGGTCGAGGGTGTGGGTTGATTTACCGATCACAATCGATCGGCCCGCTTGCGCGCGCACCTCTGCAATGGATGGATCATCCTGGCCGACGTGCACCCCTTCCAACGCGACGCGCCGGGCGATTTCAGCGTGATCGTTAATAATCAACGGCGTCCCGGATGGGAAAGTAAGACGATGCAGCGCGGCCGCCAGGCCGGTCAGCTCTTCGAGGGATTGTTGCTTCCCGCGTAACTGGATGAGATCAACTCCGCCCTCGATTAGTTCCGCGGCCGCCCGCAGTACCTCAGACGTACTGACGTAACTGAGATCCAGGATGCCGTAGAGCCGACATTCAGCCAGACGTCGCAACGCTATTCGTGCAGCCGCATGGGCGGCGTGGCCAGTTCGAATTTTCCCGAATTCATAAGACGCTCGACGAATCCGGTATCGAAATTGCCCGCCCGAAACTCCGCATTACGCATCATGGCGGCATGGAAGGGCACGGTCGTCTTGATCCCGGTGATGTAATATTCGTCCAAAGCCCGGCGCATCCGGTCGATCGCCGAAATTCGCGTGGCGCCGATCGTGATGATCTTACCGATCATCGAATCGTAATAGGGCGGCACGGTATAGCCGGTGTAGACGTGCGAATCGATCCGCACGCCGCGCCCACCCGGAGCGTAGTAAAACTTGATGCGGCCGGGCGACGGTTGGAAATTGTTGGCCGGGTCCTCGGCGTTGATGCGGCATTGGATGGCACACAGGCGTGGTTGCGCATGGGCCACGTGGGGCGAGAGGGGCTGGCCCGCCGCGATTCGAATTTGCTCTTTGACCAGGTCGCATCCGTAAACCTCCTCCGTCACGGTGTGTTCCACCTGAATGCGCGTATTCATTTCGATGAAATAAAAGCGCCGGTCGGAATCGACCAGAAATTCCATGGTGCCGGCATTTTGGTAGCCCACCAATTTGGCCAGCTTGATCGCGGCGTTTCCCATTTTCTTGCGCAACGCCGCGGTCAGAAAAGGCGAGGGACATTCCTCTATGACCTTCTGGTTACGCCGCTGGAGAGAGCAATCACGTTCTCCCATTTGAATGGTGTGTCCGTGCTGATCGGCCATGATCTGAAATTCGATGTGGTGCGGATTGACGATCAATTTCTCGATGTAAACTTCCGCGTTGCCGAAGGCTTTCTCCGCTTCCATGCGAGCCGCGTGAAAGCCGGTCAGCAAGCTCGGCTCGTTATGCGCCATGCGCATGCCACGGCCCCCTCCCCCTGAGACGGCCTTGATCATGAGTGGGTAACCGATTTTTTTGGCGACCTTGACCGCGTCCTTCTCCGTCTCAACGATTCCATCGCTGCCGGGTACGACCGGCACGCCGGCCCGGCGGGCCCACGCGCGAGCCGAGTTCTTGTCGCCCATCGCCTGCATGGCGCTCACGGGCGGGCCGATGAATTTAATTTTGCAGCTCTCGCAGACTTCGGCGAAGTGGGCATTCTCGGAAAGAAAACCATAGCCGGGATGACTGGCATCCACGTCCCCTACCTCGGCGGCGCTGAGGATGCGATCGATCCTTAGGTAACTGTCGGAACTCGGAGCGGGTCCGATGCAAATTGATTCATCAGCCAGTTGCACGTGCAGCGAATCCACGTCCGCTTCCGAATAAACCGCCAGGGTGCGAACGCCCAGTTCCTTGCAGGCACGGATGACACGCAGCGCGATTTCGCCGCGGTTGGCAATCAGAACTTTTTCAAACACGGGTGGAGAGCTCCTGTTTCGGTTTCAGCTGCCGGCGCGGACTTCGCTTCTTCCCAAAACCTGACACTCCTATTCAGCGGACCCGGAACAAGACCTGACCGAATTGGACAGGCTTGCCATTTTCTGCCACCACTTCGGCGACCACGCCGCCGATCTCCGCCTTGATCTCGTTCATCACTTTCATCGCTTCGATGATACAGACGACCGAATCTTCATCGATCGTCTTACCCATCTCTACGAAGTTGGATGATTCCGGAGAAGCGGCCCGATAGAACGTTCCGACCATGGGGGAAAGAATATCTCGCAAGGCGGGCCCTTCCGCTTTTTCCGGAACGGCCGCAACCGGGGCGGCTTGGGCAGGGGCAGCGGGCTGAGGGGGCATGGCCGCGGCTACGGGGGGCGGAGCGATTCCCCCTTTTTCCAGCTTTAGCTTGAAGCCATCCTTCTCCATCTCGAAGACCGATAAATCGTTCTCCTTCATCAGATCGATGATGGCCTTAATGTCTTTCAGTTCCACGGTTCGTTCGGAGCTTGAGGCGTTAGGTAAAGCGGTTTTGCCAGGAAGGTCAAGCAAACGAATCCTCCCTCGACTGTTGCATTCTCTCCAATGCTTCGGCCCTAAAGTCAAAAATGCGAGCCAGGCGCGGCCGAATGGCCAACGCATTGATGACCGCCCCGAAAGGCCCGAATGGCGGAACGTAATGAATGAGATCGCTCATTTCCACTTCGCCCCCGGCCAGTTCGCGGAAAAAATGCTCGTGATGCCAGAGGCGGTAGGGACCGACTCTTTGCTCGTCCACGAAATGATGAGGCTCTTCCACCTGCACAATTTCCGTCAGCCAGGACAAGGGTATTCCCAAAAGGGGCGACACCTTATACTCGATCATTAACCCCGGATAGATTTTGGCTGGCAACTCACTCTGCACGCGGAATCCCAGCTCTGGCGGGGTGATGCGAGAAAGATTACGCGGATTAGAGAAAAACTCCCAACAGTGAGTCAGCGACATGCGAACCGTTTGGACTCGCTGTAATGTGTAGATCGGCACCGGAATCTATTTCACCCGCATCGTCCTCTCGTTCAAGAACGACCTCCGCGAGGCTCCGACTACCCATTGGCGGGAACGAGATCAGCGTCCTACCGTTAGCCTCTGCAAAATGACCAATATTGCTCCACCGTTCAACCGGCCAGGCTCCTCTCCGAGCGTGCCGGATTTTACGATCGTGGCCGAAACCGAGGACTATCTGGTGGTCGATAAGCCGCCTTTTTTACTGATTCACCCTACGAAACCGGACGGCACCCCTACCCTGTGGAAAGCCCTGCGCGAATTGCTCTCTTTCGAAGTCGTCAACGGCGGACAAGTTTCCATCGTAAACCGGCTGGATCGCGAGACGAGTGGTCTGGTCTTGGTAGCCAAGACTGCCGTGATGGCCCGGCATTTTGGGTTGGTTATGCAACGTCGCGGTTTCACCAAGGAATATTTAGCCATTGTGTGGGGTTGGCCCGACTGGGAAACGCTCCTGGTGGATGCTCCCTTGGATCGCCAGGGTAAACACGAGGTGTCTGCCATCTGGCTCAAGCAGGCTGTCTCGGAGAAAGGAGCGCCTGCGCAAACTGAGTTCCAAGTGCTCCGTCGCTTTACCAGCAACACTCCCGCGGGCGACCGCTTCGCACTTATCCGCGCTCTTCCCATCACCGGTCGGACGCATCAAATCCGAGTCCATCTCGCGTCGGCCGGCCACCCCCTCGTGGGTGACAAAATTTACGGACCGGACGAACAGCTCTACCTGCAATTCATCCAGACGGGATGGACTCCGGAATTGGCCGCCCAACTCCTTTTGCCGCGGCACGCGCTCCACGCCTCCCGACTTTCTGTCGGCGAGGAATTTCACTGGGAAAGCGAGCTCCCGCTAGACCTGAACGCTTTCGCCAGCGCCTCTACCTGGCCATAGTCAACTGAATATCCGTTAGGCGAATTCTTGTTTGGCCGAACCTGTGCAGGGTCGACAACATGATTCCGCTAAACTTCCGGTACGCTTCCCACGTGCTCCGCCTGCCCGCTGCGTCCCGGGACGGGTAATCCCAATAGCGCACCAGGGCGTCGCTTTCGTCGATATAAAGAACGTAATCGTGACCGGGTTTTTCCTCGTTCTTAAAATGGAGCCGGATCGCCTGAAACTTGCGACCCTCGATCTCTTTGGTCCCTTCGGATTTCAATGCGACCCTGGGATCGCATAACTTGAGAGGCGCGACCAGCCAGTTGGAATCGTTCACCCACCGTGTGTAGGCCACTCTCGTGTCGTCGTCTGTGGTCGGCGCGGTCAGGTTCACTTTGATCCTCTTGCCCTCCCACTTCACTTCATCGGTGGCGGCGGGAACATTCCAGATATGCTCTGCCACGATGGGCGTCTTTCCACCTTGATCTTGCACAAAGGTAAAGCGCACTTCAGCAACGTTGGCCCACTCCTGGCCACCGCATTTCTTCCACACTTCGCGCGCCGCTTTCCCAGCCTCCGTTTTGTCGTCCCCCCGGACACGACCGGCGACCAACGTCCAGGCGAGGAGCAGCGGGAAAGCAAAAATCTTCACTTGGGACGCTGCGGGCAATCGTGCCGCATTGCAATTCAATCCGCCCATTCTATGGTGTCGCGCCTGTGCAATCTCCCTTTCTCACCCTGCTTTTTATCCTGACTTTTGCCGGCGTGATTTGCCCCGGCCCGGCCCGGAGTGCGCTCAGCCCCACGAGCGAACCTCTCGATCCGCCCCGCTTCGAATTCGCGGCAGAGTCGGCCTATCTCCTGTGCGTTTTTAATAATCCCCACGGCTACGAAGTGGCGTCGGAATTCCTGACCGGACGCGTGCGCTGGGGCGTTGTGCAAAGCGACAGCTGGTTGCGCGGCTACCAGCAATTCTATCTGACGGCCGAAGCGCAACCGATTATTCGCGGAGTGGAGAATCACTACTTCGGAATGAACTTCGGTCTGCGTTACAATTTCGTGCAACCGAACAGGCGCTGGAACCCTTATTTTTCCGGTGGTGTCGGCCTCGGTTGGATCGACAGCAACGCGGCCGTCGGCGCATCGCAGGGACAGGACTTCACCTTCAACATCCTGGGCGCGGCCGGCATCTCCTACCGTCTCAACGATCGCTGGAAAGTGGATGGGGGCATTCTTTACGAACATTTCTCCAACGCCGGCCAGACCAGCCCCAATCCGAGTTTGAATCTGCTCGGGCCGCAGTTGGCCGTGAGTTACGCATTCTGATCGGCCCGGCCATGAAATCGGCGGATGAAAATATTCTGGTGGTTAAACGGAGTCTGTTTGATGAACTGGGCAGCTTCGAGGGTTTGAACTTCGAACCACAGAGGTACGTTGATGCGCTGCTCTCTCGCGGGAACAACTTCTTTTTGCCACGCAGCCGGGCGGAAACCGACCCGAGCCATAAGCAGATCATCCCTTACGTCCTCATCACCTGTGAAGGCCGGGTTCTGCATTACGTCCGTGGAAAAAAAGCGGGAGAACAGCGTCTGGTCGCCAAGGGTTCCATCGGAATCGGGGGCCACATGAATGACACCGATGAATCGCTTTTTGCATGGGACGAGGCGGCCTATCGGGCAGGAGTGGAGCGCGAAGTAACCGAAGAGATCAGGATCGAATCCCCCTTCGAGGATCGCATCGTGGCTTTACTCAATGATGATGCTACCGAAGTGGGTCGGGTTCACCTCGGGATCGTGCACGTTTTCAAATTGGCCGAGCCGAAAGTAGAGAAACGCGAAGCCATGATCACGAATCTGTCGTTTCTCTCGCACGAAGAATTACGGCAGCGACGCGATGCCCTGGAGACCTGGTCGCAATATTGCGTCGACGGGCTTGACCGCCTCCTGGAATAGTTAGGCCGCGCCGACAGGCTTCAGAGCGGGGCCTTCCAGGTCACCGTCATGTCGTCCACCTGCCACTTGCCCACTGGATGAGAGACCGCGATCTCTATTTTGACCGGCTGGGAAGGGTAGTTCAGATGCGCCGTGAAAAATCCCCGGGGCTCAAAAAACTTTAACTCGAACGTCATATTCTCATCGATCTTAATCGGCTGCGCGGGCGAGCCCAGCTCCCCCAGTTTCGATACCAAATATTTCTGCTGTGAATCGCTCAGTTGGGCTTTGGCCTGGGGACCGAGATTGGAGGAGAGAAAAGCCTGGTCGTGACTAACGGCCACGTGCTCGATAACTGATCGCCCAAAAGCGCGGGCCTCCGTCTCACTCTGCTTTTTCGTGGAGAAAAGCCACCAGGAGCCCGCTCCGATGATGGCCACCAATATGATAACGAGGGCAAGCCCCTCGCCCCGGGTTCGGTGGTGCTGACGATTACTGGGTTGTTTCATATTAATATCCGAATCCAATTGTTTTGACGACCTGACCGTCGCGGAGAAGTGCGGCATGCGACTGTTTACCCGTGTAGGAACCGAACCGGTTTCGCGCGTTCACTTTAAAATGCACGAGCCAGCCGTAGAGGTGCTGGGCGTTTGTCCCAAGATCGGCCGGACGCGGATCCTCTGCCCATTCAATTTTTGCACTGTTCGCATCCACCAAACTGCGCTGCATCCAATTCCAGACGATCTCCTTGTAAAGCTTGGGGAATGGCCCGCAGAGTGCCGGATCTACTGGCGTAGTTTCAGTGACCGGCGCAGCCGTGAGCACCGTGCCGATCAAGCAGAGGGAAAGGAGCAAGGCGTGGCGATTCATGGGGTGCCCTTTGCTTAGCCAACGCGATCATTCCTGTCAATGAAACGGATAACTCCTTAAGGCTGACCGAAGAGATCGGCGCCCGCTGCGATGATCCCGTTCCGATATGTTTGTTGAGTCCTATCCGATACTAAATCTGACGCGCGCCGCGCTTTTCTTTTCCGGCCCTATCCGTTAAGAATGATCCATGAGATCTCAAATTTTCCTGGTGGCCTTGATGACTTTCCTCGCCGCCGCAGGGAGCGTTCCGGCGCAGGCCGAGGTCAGTCCCTCCCCCGCCCCTCCCGCGGCCGCCATTGTGTCAGCGAGCAACCCGAAATCATTCGACCCGGCCAAAGCGACGCAGGCTTGGCTAGACACTGTCCCTCAAGATAAACGCGCAAAATCCGATTCCTACTTTGAAGGCGGTTACTGGCTGCTTCTTTGGGATTATCTGCTCGGCGCAGCCATTTCGATATGGCTGCTCACTTCGCTCTTGTCGGCGCGGATACGTGATTTCGCAGAGAGATTCACGGGATCCAGGACTCTGCAGGTGGCCATCTATGGCGCGGTCTACGTAATCCTAACCTACGCGCTGGCTTTTCCGTTGACCGTTTACGAGCAATTTTTCCGCGAACACACTTATGGACTGGCCACCCAGACTTTTGGACCGTGGTTTCTCGAACAATTGATCATGCTCGGAGTGAACGCGGTGGCCCTGGCCATCGTGCTGATGGCTCTCTATGCCGTTTTTCGCGCCGCGCCCCGCTCCTGGTGGATGTGGGGAACGGGTGTTGCCATTTTCTTCTTTGTCCTCGGCGCCATGGTTGCGCCTGTTTTCGTGTCTCCGCTCCTGAACACGTATAAACCAGTGAGCGACGTCAAGATTCGCGATTCCATTCTGCAACTTGCGCGGGCCAATGAGATCCCGGTCGACCAAGTCTACGAATTCGACGCATCTCGCCAGACCACCCGAGTGAGCGCAAACGTGTCCGGGTTGCTTGGCACCACGCGCATTTCCTTGAACGATAACCTGCTCAAGCAATGCTCCCTCCCCGAGATCCGCCAGGTCATGGGCCACGAGATGGGTCATTATGTTCTGAACCACACCACGAAAATGGTCAGTCAATTCGCCATTTTCGCTTTCGTGGCCTTTCTCCTGGCGCGTTTCTCCTTCGATTGGGCCGTTCGGAAATGGGGCCCGCGCTGGAGCGTTCGAGGCATTGCCGATCCGGCGGGGCTTCCTTTGCTGGCGCTGATCTTCGCCACCTTTGGATTTATCTTCACTCCCATTAGCAACAGCGTTACGCGCATCGCGGAACGAGAAGCTGATGCCTTTGGCCTCAACACTTCCCGAGAGGCGGATGGGTTTGCCCAGTCGGCTCTCAAGCTTGGGGCGTATCGAAAACTCAATCCCGGGCCGATCGAGGAGATAATTTTCTACGATCATCCCAGTGGTCGAGCGCGTATCCGCATGGCCATGGATTGGAAGGCAGCGCAGTTGCCCACGGGCGGCGCAGCGGAGAACAAATAAATAGGATAATCGCCCTTCGAGAGGCGATACCCTTTGCTTTAAGGCCGTTGATCGATCGGAATCACTTTCTTTCCAACCGCTTCGCCGGTGTACTCACTGAGCGGACGGAAAAGGCGGTTGTCTTCGAGTTGCTCGAGAATGTGCGCACACCAGCCGGAAGTGCGGGCCACCGCAAAGATCGGCGTAAACAAGTCTGTCGGGATGCCCAACGAATGGTAGACCGTGGCGGAATAGAAATCGACGTTCGCGTTCAGATCCTTCTTTTCCTTCATCAACTGGGCAATGCGCTCGCTCATCTGAATCCATTTCGGTTCGCCCAGTTTTTCGCTGAGCTTCACCGCCATGCGCCGCAAATGGGGCGCGCGCGGGTCCAGCGTTTTATAAACCCGGTGACCGATTCCCATGATCTTCTTTTTCTGAGCCAGTTGCTCTTCGATATAGGCGTCCACTTTGTCGATGCTGCCAATTTTCTGGAGCATATGGATGACCCCTTCGTTGGCCCCGCCGTGCAGCGGGCCCTTCAAGGTGCCGATGGCTGAGGTGACCGCCGAATAGATGTCGCTCAGGGTCGATATGGTAACGCGCGCGCTAAAAGTGGAAGCATTGGTTCCGTGATCGGCATGCAGCACGAAAGCGAGATCGAGGGTGGCCGCGGCCTGCGCCGTCGGCTCTTGCCCGCTCATGAGGTAAAGAAAATGGGCGGCTTCACCAAGATCCTGACGCACCGGGGGAAGCGGCTCATTCCTCCGAGCGCGATGAAAATACGCGGCTATCACGCCAATCTTGGCCGTGATGCTGCGCGCGCGCTGCCGATTGATTTCGACCGTCACCTCCTTATGTATGTCCGGATCATAAAGAGAGAGCATCGAGACGGCGGTGCGAATGAGGTCCATGGGCGCGGCACCCTTGGGCGCACTCTGCAGAAAATTGACCACACCTTCGGGGAGAGCGCGAAGGAGACGCAGCGCATTCGAGCACTGCTCCAGTTCGGCGCGGTTGGGGAGCTTGTTATTCCAAAGCAGATAAACCACTTCTTCGTAAGTCACCTTGCCGGCGAGTTCGTTGATATCGTAGCCGGCGTAAATCAGTTGGCCCTTATCGCCAATGACGTCACTTAACCTCGTGGTGTTCGCCACGATTCCTTCCAAACCACGGGAGAATGTTGCCATTAGAATAAATTATTGAGCGCGCTGCGGCGAAGGGAAATACATCGGGCTGGAGTAACGTTCAAGCGGGAATGCGCCGCGGGCGCGGCCCCGGACGCAGGATCAACTTGCCCTCAGGCAGCGCCCGCCTTCATGCGTTGGATGAGCGTATCCGCCATGGTAGCCGGCGTGTCGGCCACGGCAATTCCCGCCGCCTTCAGCGCGTCGATTTTTCCTTCTGCCGTTCCCTTGCCCCCTGAGACAATGGCGCCGGCGTGGCCCATGCGCCGCCCGGGCGGAGCCGTCACGCCCGCGATGAATGCGGCCACCGGCTTTCGGCAGTTCTCCTTGATCCAGGCGGCTGCCTCCTCTTCGGCTGACCCACCGATTTCTCCGATCAGGATCATGGCCTCAGTGGCAGGATCATCATTGAAGAGTTTCACTGCGTCGAGGTGTGACATGCCGTTGATCGGGTCGCCCCCGATACCAATGCAGGTGGATTGCCCGTAGCCGCGCGAGGTCAATTGCCAAACGGCCTCGTAGGTCAGCGTACCGGAGCGAGAGATTACTCCTACGCTGCCTGGCTTGTGAATGTAGCCGGGCATGATCCCAATCTTGCATTCTCCCGGCGTGATGATGCCCGGGCAGTTTGGGCCGATCAGGCGCGACTTCTGGCCGGTCATCTGGGCCTTCACCCGCATCATATCCATTACCGGAATTCCTTCCGTGATGCAGATGACAAGGTCCACTCCCGCACCCGCCGCTTCCAATATGGAATCGGCCGCCCCGGCCGCCGGCACGAAAATGACCGAAACATTGCAACCGGTTTCCCGGCGGGCTTCCCAGACCGTGTCGAAGACCGGCACCTTGTTATCAAACAGTTGGCCCCCTTTGCCGGGGGTGACGCCGGCCACGACATTGGTGCCGTATTCCATACACTGGCGCGTATGAAAGCCGCCGGCACTGCCGGTGATGCCCTGCACCACCAGGCGGGTGTTCTTATCGACGAGGACTGACATTAGTTAGGCTACCTTTCGTTTGTGCACCAGCAGCTTGTTGCCCGAAGGATCGCGAAATTGCGCCATCCAACAAACCGGCGTCTCCATCATTTCCATGTCGAACTTCACGCCCCGCTCTTTCAGCCTGGCAATAGTCGCATCGATATCGTCCACCTCGAAGGCCACAGAGGTCCCGTCACGTGAAGGTTGCCAGGCTGGATGGCAACCCACCCCGATGGTCGTTCCCCCCAGATCGTATTCCACCCAGGCTCCCTCCATCGCCGTCATGCCGGGTTTCAACTCCAGCGTTTCTTCGTAAAATTTCCGGGCTTCTGCCGCGTCCGAGACAGCTATGGCAATAAAGGCGACTTCTTTAATCATAAGCGTTTAACGATTTTTAATTTTTGGATTACTTAACTCGTGGCCGCCGGAGTTCCGGGGCGATTTTGCCTGAACCAGTCGACCAGCACACGCACCGTCGCCGGATCGAAAGGCGCCTCTTTGCTTTGAAACGCATCCTGCAAACTCAGGTAATGCTGAAAGACCGGGCCAGTCCCGGGTAACTCCTGGAACCGGGCCGCCCCCGCCTTATTGGCATTGACGCAGGCAGCGATCGTCTCGGAGTCGTCCCTGCTCATAATCCAATCGTATTGACCGCGCAGAAGCAAGGCCGGGACCTTCACTCCGGACCAAGCCGCCGCCAGATTGAGTTTTTGCAATTGTTGAAAGAAAGCCAGGGGGCGGCCGTAAAGGTGAGTTCGATCGGTGCCCTCCGGCCAGATCTCAGCCAGGGCCGGCCGGTCTCGCATAATTTCTTCAACGGTGCGCCCTTTGATCAGCCATTCCAGGTACAAGGCTTCCGCGCTTTTCATCCGGTCGTTCACGTCACCGGGAGATTTTCCGGAGAGCACAAAACGCCGGCGTTCGATCTCCAGCATATGCTCCAGCCACGTCTTCACCCAGCCGCCCATCGAGGCATACCCGAGCACGCGCGTTTGTTCCGCCGCCGTTTCCGGAATGAGGGGCGTGATTCCGCCGCCATTACCAATCCCCAGCAAAAACACCTGGTCGCCATCGATGAAATCATAGTGACCAAGGCTGCGGAAAGCCGCGCGGTATCCGGCCAGTTCGGCTTCTAAATCAGTCTCGCCGCAAACGCCTTCACTGTCCCCCGTCCCTTGTTTGTCGATGCGAACCGTGCAAAATCCGGGCATCTGCGCGAGGATTCGAAAGACCGATGCCATGGCGTCCGTCGTGTCGTCCGGCGCTTCGGTTGAATCACAGCCCAGTCCCGCCGCCACAAAAATCACCGGCAATTTTCCCGTCGCATTCTTTGGTTTGGTCAGGATGGTGCGGATCTTTTCGCCCTTGGGTCCCGCCACGCTCGCGTAAACAACCTCGGTAGTCGGGTAGGTTTCGCGCGGCATTTCCGGAAGAATTCCAGTGAGCAATCTCGATTGATCCGCTCTGGAGATATCAATGGTAACGCGTTGTCCGGGGCGAAGTCCGCGGGCGATATCGAGCAGATCGGCCCGGCTCGCGGGCAGCCTCTTCTCTATATAGACGAGGTCGTCGCCCACATGGATATCGAGCGCCGCCGCCAGGCCGCCCGGTGCGACGCTGGAGACCAGAAAAGTTTTGGGAACGGGTCCGGACTTGCTCGGATCAATATCCAGACCGAGAAAGCCGCGACGGGACAATTCATCACCTTGGCCCCTGGCGCCGTTCAGCAAGGCGAAACATCCCAGTGCGATCAAGACCGCCCGCGTACCACGAGGGAACGGAGTGAGCGTGGAAAGCATTGCGTAAATCAGTTGGACCCGGCGGCCTTGACCGCCTTCTGCGCGGCATCGCCGAGGTCTTCCGCCGTGATGACGCTCAAGCCCGATTCTGCGATAAGTTTTTTGCCGGCGTCGACGTTCGTGCCCTCCAGTCGAACGATCAGGGGCATGTTTAACTGGACCGTCTTGGCCGCGTTGATGATGCCTTGCGCGATGATATCGCACTTCATGATACCGCCAAAGATGTTCACCAGAATGGCCTTCACTTTTTGGTCCGAGACCAGAATCTTGAACGCCTCCGTAACCTGTTCTTCGGTCGCGCCGCCGCCTACGTCGAGAAAATTGGCCGGACTACCGCCGTAAAATTTGATGATATCCATCGTCGCCATGGCAAGGCCGGCGCCGTTAACCAGGCAGGCGATGTTTCCATCCAAGCCGATGTAATTCAGTCCGTGTTTGGATGCGGCAACTTCGCGCGGATCTTCTTCGGCCGTGTCGCGCATGGCCGCCACCTCGGGATGTCGATACAATGCGTTGTCATCGAAGGTGAACTTGGCATCGAGGGCGAGCACGTCGCCGCCCTTCGTCACCACGAGAGGGTTTACCTCAACCATCGAGCAATCGAGACCGATGAAAGTACGATAGAGCCCGTCAAACAATTTGGCGGCCGCCTTTATCTGGCCCGACTCAAAATTCAGCTCTTTGGCCAGTTTCCGCGTTTGAAATGGCTGCAGCCCGGCCAGCGGATCGACCATTTCGCGCATGATTCTTTCCGGCGTCTTTTCGGCCACTGCTTCAATTTCCACGCCACCTTCCGTGCTGGCCACGATGAGGGGCGCCCCGCTCGCCCGATCGAGCAGAATCGCGAAATAAACTTCCCGCGCGATGTCGGCCGATTCCGCTACGAGTACCTGATTTACCATCCGCCCGGCGGGTCCGGTTTGATGTGTGACCAGGATTTGTCCGAGCATTTTTTCCGCGACCTCGCGCGCTTGCTTGGCCGTCTTCACTACATGGACGCCCCCTTTGAATCCGTTGGCAAAGGTGCCTTTCCCGCGTCCGCCCGCGTGAATTTGAGCCTTAACCACAATTTCAGCCGGCGCGATTTCGCGGGCGATGCTTTCCGCTTCATCCGGCGTGGTCGCGACCTTGCCGCGCGTCGTGGCCGCACCGAATTTCTGGAGGAGTTCTTTCGCCTGATATTCGTGGATATTCATCCTGTGCCGGAAGGGCCAAGTGCATTAGCTCGCGAAGCTGGCATCGGCAACGATTTTTCTCTGCTCGAGCTCGAATTGAGCTTGCGCCGTGCGCGGGAAATTATTTATCTCGTGCGGTAGCCGCCCCATCCGGCGGCTGGCCATTGCTCAACAACTTGGAAGTAATTACCCTATGAAAATTGTATCCGGCAGTTTCGTTATTCTTTTCGCGACTTGTCTTTCTCTTTGGGCCGGTGCCCCGGAGGAAAAAGCATTTACCGACAAATATAAAACCGCGTTCGAAGGCAAGGACATGGCCACTCTGCAATCGTTCCTTTACACAACCGGCGCCGACCCGACCATCGTTGGATTTTACCAGATGATGATGACGGGCGAGGCCGGCAACAAGATCTCGAAGATTGAACTGCTCCCTCTTACGCCGGAGGAAGAGAAGAAAGCGGCCGGAGCGCAGGAATCGCCCGGCGGAGGCAAAGTTTGCCTGACGCTTAAGCCCACCAAAAAACTGGTCGTGGCCGTAACGACCAAGGAGGGCGATAGTTCCTCCGATAGTTCGAGCACGAGTTTCGTGGCGGAAAAGGACGGGAAATTCGTCATTCCAGTGCCCGGTCCCTGCAAATAAGATTGGAAGGCTTCTCGGAAGGCGCTCAGCCGTTCACATGAGTTTCATGTGAGACAAGGACCAGACGACTAATCCCACAAGGATCAGGCCGGTCACGTTCAAGACAAGGGCCAGGACATTCAGGAGAGTGGCGCCTTTATGCAGGCAGAGGGCCAACAGACTGAGGATGGCGCCGAGGCCCAGAGCCCAGAGCACGAGAGGTTGATCGATATTATTATCGTGAAAGGGACGCACTACCTCGAAAAAGAGGAGCGCCGCCAGACCGAGCATAAGCAACGAGCTTAGTCCAAGCGTGAGTCCGGCTTTGGCCTGAGGCTGTCGCACGCCGGCAGCATAGAGCAGGACGGCCTCTGGCAAAGCTTCGATGCGGGTTTTGTTAGTCGTGGAGAAATCGCTTCACTCGCACGCTTTAAACAAACAAAATCAGTCGATGCCGGAGCAACCCCAGGACGAATTCATGCAGATGGCCATCGTGCAAGCGCACAAAAGCCGCGAGGAAGGTGGAATACCAATTGGCTCAGCCCTTGTGCGAGATGGGCGAGTGCTGGCGGCCGGTCACAACAAGCGGGTGCAGGATAACGATCCGGTAACCCACGCCGAGATTGATTGCCTGCGCCAGGCCGGACGCATTGGAAGTTTCAAAAACACGGTGCTCTACTCGACCCTCATGCCTTGCTATCTGTGCGCCGGCGCGGTCGTCCAATTCGGCATCCCGAAAGTCGTTGTCGGAGAGAACCGTACTTTCGCCGGAGCCGCTGAGTTTATGCAGAGTCACGGCGTTGAGGTGATCAACCTGGATCTTCCCGAGTGCGTAGAGATGATGACTCTCTTTATCGCCCGCCATCCCGAGCTGTGGGATGAAGATATTGGCCGTTGATCGAATTTATGGACGAACGGCTCGGTCGCCAAAGTTCCCCATTGCTGTCAGTCCGACCGCAGCCGGCCATCTCAGGTTTTCGCCGCGCCTTCCTACTTCGGATCGTCTGCCACTTTGAGCACAATCTTTCCCCGAGTGTGATGGGTCTCTGCCTGGGCCTGCGCCTTGGCCGCATCCGCCAGGGGCAACACCTGCGATATGATTACCTTGATCTTTTTGGCATTGATCAACTTGCTGATCTCAGCCAAATCTTCCCCGCGAGGCGCCACATCCAGCGGTCCACCGCGAATGCCATGCCCGGCCAATTCCGCCGCACTGGGCGCCGCGACTAACGAGACAATGTAGCCGCCCTTTTTGACCACCCCGTAGGAACGAGCCAGCGTGTCTTTCCCCACTGAGTCAAGCACCACGTCCACCTCTTTGGCAATCTCCTCGAACCTGGTTTTCGTGTAGTCAATCGCCACGTCTGCGCCGAGATCCCGGAGCAGATCCTGATTGATCGTCGATACTGTCGCCAGCACTCTGGCCCCCCGTGCCTTGGCAATTTGAATGGCGAAACTTCCGACGCCGCCCGACCCTCCATGAATAAGAACCGTTTGCCCCGCTTTCAGTTCAGCCGCGCGCACTAATGCCTGCCAAGCCGTGATGGCAGCTGTCGGAACGGCGGCGGCTTCCACAAAGTTGAGCGACTTGGGCTTGGCGCAGGCCAGCCTTTCCGAGGCCACTGCATATTCCGCGTAGGCGCCACCATCGCGCGATGCGACCCGCGCATAAACAGCGTCGCCCGTCTTGAATTTCGTTACCCGGGCTCCAATCTGCTCGACCGTGC
>JBBRQE010000080.1:0-15530 GCA_038226905.1 Chthoniobacterales bacterium
ACCGGGGGTTCGAATCCCTCCCCATCCGCCAGGTTTTACTTCGCCCGAAATCAAGCTCCGCGTTCTGGAGGGGACCGTTGCGCCGGCCTCGGGTGTTAAGGCACTTCTTCGTCCAGATCCCGCCGCGCCATGACCTGCTGCTGCTGTCGCACCTTTAGAATGCTTCCGCTTGGCAGCACCCCACGGAAATTTGCTCCGGGGTAGATGATGCAGTCCCGGCCCAGCACGCTGCCGGGATTAATGACGGCGTTGCATCCTACTTCGGTTCGGTCGCCGATGATCGCGCCGAACTTGGTCAGGCCGGTCGCAATATTTCCTTCCTCCGCCGTCACCGCGATCTCGCGATGATCCAGTTTTACGTTGGACAGAATCACGCCTGCCCCGAGGTGCGCCTTGTAGCCCAGAATCGAATCGCCCACGTAATTGAAGTGCGGCACCTGAACCTCATCAAAGAGGATGCAGTTCTTGAACTCGCACGAATTGCCGAGAACGGCGCCGTCTCCCACAATGACATTCTCGCGAATGTAACAGCCACTCCGGATGTGACAGTTCTCGCCGATCCAGGCCGGCCCTTTCAAGAAAGCGCCCTGCTCGATGATGGAGCCTGCTCCGATGAATACATTGCGACTGATAAAGGGTTTTCCTACCAGCTCGCCCAGAATGCCGGGCTTCAGTCGAAATTGCAGATAACTGGCAATCTGTTTGAGCGCGTCCCAGACGTATTTCTGGTTCTCGAACAATTTGGAATGGGAGGTGTGCTCGAGTTGGAGCAGTTCAGCAGGGGCAAACATTTTGTTACGAATCAAACGGCGGCGCGGCGTGTGACCTTCTGTCCATCCTTCGTATCGCGCACGTCCCAGCCCAGCCCGCTTAATTCATCGCGTAATTCATCACTTCT
Source organism: Chthoniobacterales bacterium (assembly GCA_038226905.1). GTDB lineage: Bacteria > Verrucomicrobiota > Verrucomicrobiia > Chthoniobacterales > UBA10450 > JBBRDU01. The sequence continues at coordinate 899 of JBBRQE010000080.1, forward strand.
CTTCCAATCTTTAGCAAGCCTCGCACGCTCCCTTTCCTCCGCTAATCGGGCAATCTCCGGCGGCCGTGCCGACTCCTGTCCCGAGATTTGGAGGACTTGATCGATTCGTTGCCACCACGACAGCCAGGCGGTCGCTGCGGTGGTCGTTAGCTCATCCTTATCCATGGCGCGGTTGGTCTCGCGAATGGATTCGAAGAGGAAACCGAGCGCGGCCGAGATATTAAGATCATCGTCGAGCGCCTCTTCGAATTTTTCCGGAATGGACGCGCCGGCTGGCCCGGTGGCGTCGCCCTCGGCCGCTTTGCTGAGCCGCTGCGCCCACTCGTCTATTCGTTTCAATGATTCGCGCGCCTCTTCCATTCCTTCCCACGTGAAATTCAGCGGCATGCGATAGTTCACCCGCATAAGAGCGTAACGAGCTTCGCGGCCGGAATAGCCTTTGTCGATGACATCGGCCAGGGTGTAAAAGTTGCCGAGAGACTTCGACATTTTTTGTCCATCCGCCAAAAGGTGGGCGCAGTGCATCCAATAACGGACGAACGTCTTGCCCGTGCAGCCTTCCGTTTGTGCGATCTCCGCTTCGTGGTGCGGGAAAATGTTATCGACGCCGCCACAATGGATATCGAGCTGATCGCCCAGCAGGGCGGTCGCCATGGCGCTGCATTCGATATGCCAGCCGGGCCGGCCTCTGCCCCATGGACTTTCCCAGGCAACCGGACCGTCGGCTTCGTCCCACGCCTTCCATAAGGCGAAGTCGCCGACGTGTTCCTTGTCATATTCGTCGTTCTTGACCCGCCCGGTTGATTGCAGCTGCGTCAGGTCAAAGTGAGCTAATTTTCCGTAGCCCGGGAAATTGTGGATGCGGAAATAGACCGATTTATCCTCCGCCTGATAGGCCAGGTCGCGCGCGATCAGCGTTTCAATCATGGCAATCATACGATCGACATATCGCTGCTCGGTGGCGGCGGGATAGGCGTCGGCCGGTTTGATGCGCAGGGTCGCGAGGTCCTCCAGGAAAGCTTCCTTGAACGGTTCGGTGAATTGCCCGAGCGGAGTTCCGCTCTCGCGCGCGCCGCGGATTGTTTTGTCATCGACGTCCGTGATGTTCATGACGCGGTTCACCGCGTAGCCCCGCAGCTCGAGGTGCCGCTGCAAGATGTCTTCAAAGAGATAGGCGCGGAAGTTTCCAATGTGCGCCCGGCTGTAAACGGTCGGGCCACAGGTGTACATGCTGACCTTCCGCGCGGTCGCGTCGCGCGGTTGAAACTCTTCCAGCTGGCGGGACCATGTATTGAAGAAGCGAATGGCCATGCCAATCAATCCATGGCCACCGCCGCCACCGCCATGGCCGCCATGCCTTCTCCGCGACCGATGGAACCGAGGCCTTCGTTAGTCGTAGCCTTGATGCTGATACTTGACTCCGGCATGGCCAGGGCAGCCGCGATTTTCTTTCGCATAGCCGGAATGTGGGGCGCGATTTTGGGCGCTTCTGCGATGAGGGTGGCATCGACATTCACGGGCCGTGCCTTCGCCTGGTCGAGCAGTCCGGCCACGCGCGCGAGAATTTCTATGCTGGAAATGCCGCGGATGGATTCGTCCGTGTTGGGAAAGTGATGGCCGATGTCGGGACTGCCGATCGCTCCGAGAAGAGCGTCGGCGATGGCGTGGCACAAGACGTCTGCGTCAGAGTGCCCGTCCAATCCAACAGAGTGCGGGATTTCCACGCCGCCCAGGATCAATCTGCGGCCTGCGACCAAGCGATGCGCGTCGTAACCGATTCCGCTGCGTGTCATTCCAGATTTAAATCCACCACGCCGTTCGACGCGATGATGCTGTATTTGTCCTTCAGGTCGGCGCGTGGCCGGATCTCCACTTTGCCCCCCGCCGTTTCCACCAAAATCCATCCGGCCGCGATATCCCACAGACTGATTCCCTGTTCGATGTAAGCATCGAGACGTCCGCAAGCCACGTAGGCCATATCGAGGGCGGCGCTGCCGAGGAGCCGGCATTTGCGCGCGCGTTGCGCCATTTGTTGAAGAAGCGGAAGACCGGATGCGATGGTTTCGCCCGTTTTGGAAAGGCCCACTGAAATGATGGCATCGGCCAGAGCGGCGCGTTGGCTCACACCAAATTCCCTGTCGTTGAGAGTTGGCTTCTTCCCTTTTTGGGCGGCCCATAATTCGTCGCGGATCGGGTCGTAGATCACGCCGACAATGATCTCGCTCTTTTGGCGAAGGGCGATGGAGACGCAAAAATGCGGGAGACCGTAAAAGTAATTTACGGTTCCATCGAGTGGATCGACCACCCACTGATACTCGCTTGATTGGTCGCCCACGATTCCTTCTTCGCCGTAAAGGGCGTGTTCGGGAAACTGGCCGAGCAGCAGTTTTGTAATGAGATCCTGCGTCTCCACGTCGATGGCCAGTTTGATATCGTGCGCTTCCGCGACGTTGACGCGCAGAGGGCCGTGGAAGCTGGCGCGCAGGAGTTGGCCGGCGGCCCGCGCGGCCTTTTCGGCGGCTTCACGATAATGCGTCATGCTGGCGTGACTAATAGAGGCGCGTCTCGACGCTGCCAAATGGAAAGCGTGGAGAATTAGTGGGAGGCGGCTTCGTATCTACAGCGTCCTCGTTCATTGCGACGCTCCGTCGCGAGGCAAAAAAAACCGGGAGGAAAAAATAAATTCTCCTCCCGGGTTGAAGTTTTTTGGTTGTGACTCCGAACTTTCGGAGTCGTTCAAGGCGCTAAGCGTTAGTGCCTTTTTTTCTTCGCGACTTTTTTCTTAGCGGCTTTCTTAGCTTTTTTCTTTGCTGCCATTTGTCATTCCCCCCTTTCGGTCCGCACACTTTGCGGAGGGTTGGTGAAGAATTAATTACTACTTCACTTACACACGTCAGTAAGCATCACGTTTTTTTTGTCAAACTTTTTTCTCGCATGTTTGCAATTATTTTTATGAGTGCGCGCGCGATAATTTTTTTGGAAGCGCGCGGAATCCTTGTCATTTCACCATTTCGAAAAAAAATAGTGACTTCATTTTCGTCACTTTCCATTCCGATGTCAGCTTGACTGACATCATTCCCAACAATCATGTCGCAATTCTTGGTTCGCAGTTTTAAGCGCGCATTTTCTTCGAGGTCGTTAGTCTCGGCGGCGAAGCCCACCACGAGGAGACCATGCTTATGGCGGGCGATCGACGAAAGGATGTCGCGCGTGGGGACCAGCTCGAGAATGAGGCCGGCTGCACCCTTCTTGATCTTGTGCGGAGACGCTTTGGCCGGTTTGTAATCGGTCACGGCCGCGCACATGACGAGGACGTCGCAACCAGCCAGGTCCTGATGGACGGCCTCGTGCATCTGATCGCTAGTCAGGACATTGATCATCCGCACTTCCGGGGGCGCGGGCAGACTGACGGGACCGGAAACGAGCACGACCTCATGACCGCTGGCCGTGGCTGCTTCGGCCAGGGCGTAACCCATTTTGCCGGAGGAACGATTGCTGAGATAGCGGACCGGATCGATGGGCTCGCGGGTGGGGCCGGCCGTGATGAGGAATTTCACGCGAGCAGGTTGTCCTGACGCGCGACCAGAAATTCGGCGCGGAAAGCAATGTCGTCGACTTTCCAGAGACGCCCCGCGCCTTCGTAGCCGCAGGCCAGCATTCCTTCTTCCGGTCCAATGAAATCCACGCCACGCGATTTCAACAGCTCCACGTTGGCCTGGGTGGCGGGATGTTCCCACATCTTTCCATTCATGGCAGGAGCGAGCAGGATGGGCGCGCGCGTCGCCAGAGCGATGGCGGTGAGCGGATGATTGGCCAGTCCGTGGGCCAACTCCGCGATGACATGCGCGGTGGCCGGCGCGATGAGAACAAGATGGGCCCGATCAGCCAGTTCAATGTGGCCGGGCCGCCAGTTTTCTTTTTCATCAAAGAAACTGGTGGTCACCGGATTCTTGGAAAGTGTCTGCAGAGTCAACGGGGTGATAAACTCGGTCGCATCATGAGTCATGACGACGAACACGTCGTGCCCCTGCTTGACGAGCAGGCTGGCCAGCTCCGCCGATTTGTAGGCGGCAATCGACCCGGTCACACCCAGAACAATCGCTTTCGGCGCCGTGATCAACGGCACGACATTATCGGCGACCGCCTTTTCGTTCCTCCGTTTCGAATCTTTTGGGATCGCCATGCGTCGTATCAATTTTGAATCAAGCGACTGCTCAGATAGCGTTCCGCTCCGATAATATGGCGAAACTTTTGCAGATCTTCCTCCATCGATTGACTGATGATGGTGTAGCGATAGTCGCGCCAAACTTCCATCTCGCGCGCGGCCGTGACGAGACGGAGCTCTATCTGGTCGCTGGTTTCCGTCCCGCGTTTGGTTAACCGGCGTCGCAGTTCTTCCAGGTTCGGCGGCATGATGAAGACGTCGCTCAAGGCGCGCTGGATGAATTCATCGCCACAATTCCGGATGGCGGCGGCTCCCTGGGTGTCGATATCGATCAAGACATCGACGCCCTTCTTCAGGTTCAACAGGAGCGGCTGCCGCAAGGTTCCGTAGTAATGCTCATGGACCCGCGCGTATTCGAGAAAGTCGCCGCTGGCAACGCGGGCCTCAAAGTCGGTCTCGGTGAGGAACTGATAATCTTCTCCTCCGATTTCACCGGCGCGGGGCGTCCGCGTCGTGCAGGAGACAGAGTAAACAAAATCGGGCGTCTGGCGCAACGCGTCACAAATGGTCGTTTTGCCGGCGCCGGAAGGTGCGGAGATAACGAACAAAATACCGCATCGACTAAATTGCTTATTCAAGGTTCTGAATTTGTTCGCGGATCTTTTCCAATTCCGCCTTAAGGCTGACCACCAGTTGCGAGATGCTGGCATCGTTTGCCTTCGACCCCAGCGTATTGACCTCGCGGAAAATTTCCTGGGTAATGAACTCGAGGGTGCGCCCGACAGGTTCGTTCTTGCGCAGATGGTGGGCGAACTGAGCGAGATGGCTCTCCAGCCGCGTTAACTCTTCGGAAATATCGGATCGATCGGCGAAGAACGCGATTTCTTTGATTAACCGGTCGTCGTCCGGCGCGAGGGGAAGCCCGGCCTTTTCAATTCTTTCGAGAAGAGCCGTGCGGTAGCGCTTTACCACCTCGGGATGAAGCGCCCGGATTTCCTTGAGCGTTTTGCGCATGGCCTTGAGTCGATGAATCAAGTCCTTGGCCAGATGTTTACCTTCCTGCTCGCGCATCTTGACCAGGTCGACCAGAGCGGTGCGCAGAGCCCGCTCGATGGGCGGCCACGCTTCCTCGGACTTGACGGCTTCTTCGGGCGGACGCATCACGCCGGGCGCTTGCAGAATTGTTCCAATGGTAATTTCGCCGGGAGCATCCAGCTCCTTTTGCAAAGCGCGCATGGCTTCGTGGTAGGAACGGGCCAGTTCTGTATCGAGAGCCAGTTTGCGGGAACCGTTAGACCCATTGTGCAGGGAGACCAGCACATTGGTGCGTCCGCGCGAAATGCTCTCGTTGATGGTCTGCCGGATGCGCGGCTCCAGTTCGGTTAGATCGCGCGGCAGACTGACGACGATGTCGCTCTGCTTCCGGTTCACCGTATTCAGCTCCACGCTGAACTTGGCTCCGTCGTGGTCGACTTCTCCGCGACCATAGCCTGTCATTGATCTCACAATTTAGATTTTGAATTCGAAAGGTAGCCTTGTCGACGCGTTTTGCACGAGGCACGACATGTAGCCACCGCACTGCCCGCGGCGTGAACCGGCCCCAGGCCGATTGCTACAGGCGGCACGCGAATTAACCGGCAAAATGTCCGGCGTCCTTGTCTCCGCGTCCCGAACAATTGACCACGATAATCTGATCGCGCGCCATTTGTCCGGCTGTTTTGATGACGTAGGCAATGGCATGGGCTGATTCCAGTGCGGGAATAATTCCTTCCATTTCCGCGAGCGTGCGGAAGGCGGCGAGCGCTTCGTCATCTGTTGCGTAGGTATATTGGACTCGTCCCGCATCGCGCAAATAACTGTGCTCCGGACCGACGGCCGCATAGTCCAGCCCGGCCGAGACAGAATGAGTGAGTTCAATCTGACCATCCTGGTTGGCCAGCAAAAAAGTTTTAGTGCCCTGGAGCACGCCGAGCCGGCCAGTCTGAAAACGAGCCGCATGCTGGCCGCTGCGAATTCCCTGGCCTCCCGCTTCGACGCCGACCATTTTCACTCCGGCGTCTTCCAGGAAAGGATGAAACAAACCGATGGCGTTGCTGCCCCCGCCGACGCAGGCCACCAGGAGATCCGGCAGGCGACTTTCCCGCTCCAGGATTTGGCGGCGCGCTTCCTGGCCGATGACCCGATGGAAATCGCGCACCATCATGGGGTAAGGATGTGATCCGAGAGCCGATCCCAGGATGTAGTGCGTGGTGCGCACATTAGTAACCCAGTCGCGCATGGCCTCGCTGATGGCTTCTTTGAGAGTGGCCTGCCCGGCCGTGACGGCGACGACCTGGGCGCCGAGAAATTTCATGCGAGCCACGTTGACGGCCTGCCGCTCCATGTCGGTCTGGCCCATATAGACCACGCACTCACAACCAAACCGGGCGGCCACGGTGGCGGTGGCGACGCCGTGCTGGCCCGCGCCCGTTTCGGCGATGATCCGTTTCTTACCCATGCGACGAGCCAACAGGATCTGACCGAGCGCGTTGTTAATCTTGTGCGCGCCGGTGTGCAGCAGGTCCTCGCGCTTGAGGTAAATTTTAGCGCCGCCCAATTTGTGGGTGAGACGCTCGGCAAAATAAAGGGGAGTGGGGCGGCCGGCGAAGTCGCGCAGCAAGATGGAGAGTTCCTCCTGATAGGCCGGATCGTTTTTGGCTCGATCGTATTCGGCCGCCAGATCGTGCAAGGCCGACATCAGCGTCTCGGGCACGAACATGCCGCCGTAAGGGCCGAAATGGCCGGTTGCATCGGGTGTGGCTGCGAGTTTTTGCATGCGGGGAGGGGGTCTGAACGTTCAACGTCCAACGCTCAACGTGCAACGCTCAATTCGCAGGTGGCGAGTGGTCGTGAGCCTGGGGAATGAGAAGGGCGGTGATGGCGCGGCGATGAGGCGAGGGGATGGGCAGGGAATCAAGCGCGTCAGTTTTAAACCACTGCTGTTCCGGGCGAGCAGTCGGGTTGGGGGCGACGGCGAAAATTTCAAGCGTCACCTTATGGTTGGTGAAGGGAAAGATAGAGATGTGAAGCGGGGGTTGGTTCGCGGGTGGCGGCTCGAGGGTCGGTAGCATCCACATACCGCGCCAGCGTTTCTGGCAGCGCTGCAGCAAGAGGCGGCCGCGCTGCAAAGCGAAGGCATGCTGCTCCCGGAGTTTTTCCCGAGCCGGCGGCGGTTTTCGTGCGGGAAGCGCGGCCGGATCGGTGGCCTGACAGAACTGTTCCACGGGACAACTTTCGCACTGAGGAGCGCGCGGCAGGCACACGGTTGCGCCGAGATCCATGAGGGCTGAGTTAAATTCTCCCGCCCCGAGTTTCGGAACTAGTTGGAAAGCGTGACCCCAGATCGTTTCACGACCGGCCGCCGAATCGATGGGCGCGCGTATATTAAAGAGACGGGCCAGCAATCTGCCGGTGTTTACCTCGACAATTCCCACCGGTTGATCAAAGGCAAAGGTCAGGATGGCGTGAGCGGTGTAACGCCCGATACCGGGGAGGGCGAGAAGTGCCCCGGCCGTCTCGGGGCATTGGCCGCCGTAATCCGTGACAATCCGGCGGGCGGTGGCCTGCAGATGGCGAGCCCGGCTGTAATAGCCGAGTCCCTGCCAGGCATGGAGAACGTCCGTTTCGGAAGCGGCAGCCAGAGCCTTGAAGTTGGGGAAGCGTTCAAGCCATCTCTTATAGTAAGGGATAACGGTGGCGACCTGGGTCTGCTGTAGCATTACCTCAGAGACAAGGATGGCGTAGGGATCCCGAGTGTGCCGCCAGGGCAGATCGCGGCCATGTCTCGAATACCAACGGAGCAGGGCGGAGCGGAACGATCGCGTGTTTAAGATGGGGGCTGGAATGAAGCGAACGTTCAATGCTCAACGCTCGACGTCCAATTACGAAATTTTCGCGAGCAGGCATCCAAATCAGAAGTTGAGCGTTGGGCGTTGAACGTTGAGCGTTGAGCGTTTTCCGGAACGGCCCCAGTGAATTCCTATACTCAACCACTCTCCTCTGCGCAGGTAACGAAGCTGCGCGCTTTGCTCGAGGAGTTGAGTTTCAAGTTCACACCGAAGGAGTACACGATCTTCTTCGCCCAAAAGGACAAGCTGAGCGTCGCCGTTTACGAAAAGGGCCCCAAGATTTTGATCCAGGGGAAGGGACTCGAAGAGTTCATCCAATTCGAGTTGGAACCGAAAATTCTGGAGGAAGCCAAACTGGGATATGAGGAGGTGCACTCTCCCGAGATATTCCAACCGCATTTCGGAGTGGACGAAAGTGGAAAGGGCGATTTTTTCGGTCCACTGGTCATCGCGGGAGTGTATGTCGATCCCGGCATTGCCCGGCGGCTGCTCGATGCGGGCGTGCAGGACAGTAAACGCATCGGCTCGGATGCCCGGATTCGTGCGCTGGCGGGGACGATTCGCAGGGAGACGCTCGGATTGAACGAGACCGTGCTGATTGGTCCGGCCAAATATAATGAGCTCTACGCAAAATTTGGGAACCTGAACAGTTTGCTCGGCTGGGGACATGTCCGGGTGATTGAGAATTTGCTGGCCCGAAAACCGGAGTGCCCACGCTCGTTATCCGACCAATTCGCTGATAAACGTGTGATCGAGAGAGCCCTGCGCGGGGCGGCTCGTGAAATTCTGATTGAACAGAGACCCAAGGCGGAATCAGACGTGGCTGTGGCGGCTGCTTCCATTCTGGCGCGTGAGGCGTTCATCGACTGGTTGGACCGGACCGGGAAAAAGCTTGGTCTGCGCCTGAGCCGCGGGGTTTCGGCATCGGTCAAAGAGGCGGCGAGGGAGTTGGTGGCCCAAGGGGGCGCGGAAGCTCTGCGGGCCGTGGCGAAAGTTCACTTTCGAACGGCCCATGAGATCGCTCCGCAGGACTTTCCAGCCCCGGCTCCACGGCAACCCTGGAGAAAGTGACGGGCGCAAAAGCTGGCTTGGGTGCCCGGCAGGGTTCCTGCTCTGGAGCAGTTGCGATCTTTCGTATTTTGTGGAAACCCGATTGTTGATTTTAAACGCCGACCCTGTCTTTCAAGACCGGGCATTGAGTCTTTTTGATCAGATGGACGGTGTGGAAACGCGTATCGTGCGCACGCTTTCCGACTCGATTAACGTCCTGCTGGGCGAGAACTTTGACGCCTTCGTGGTGGAAGGGGAAGCCCACCTTGCGGTGGAGCAGGCGACCAACGCGCGCCAGCATTTCCCTTCGCTGCAAATTGTCTGCCTCGTCCCGCCCTACAAAGACGCGCGGCCGGCCAGTCTGGCGAACCAGCAGAAACTCAAAATTATCCAGGCTTATGGCAACGAGCGGCGCCTCGACTGGGAGTTGCGCAATTTTGTGCGGTCGATCGAGCGCCATCCAGGAGCCATGGCTGAGGGGATCGATCCCTGCCATTCTTTGATCGGAAATCTCAACCAGTTTTCCGCGGCCGAGATTCTGCAAATGAGTTGCCTGGGGCAGAGGAGCGGGCGCTTTACTTTCAAGTCCGCGCGAGGGAACAGCGAAATCTATCTACAACAAGGGACCGTGCGCCACGCCCTGTTTGACCGATTGGAGGGTGAAGCTGCCGTGGCCGAGATATTCCGCTGGCGCCAGGGACGTTTTTATTTTGAAGAAGGAATCATCAGCCAAGTGCAGACGGTGGACCGGCCGTGGGCGCATTTATTGATCGATAATTTGCAGAAACTCGACGAAACGCTCGAGTTAGCCAGCGTGTGAGGGGATCATGAGGGATAAAGACCTGGAAACGAAGCTGCGCGTCCTGACGTTGCAATTGGATAGCTGGAAAAAGCTGCACGATTTCATCACCTACGGGTTGGACAAGGCCAAGCCGATCATTTCCGCGGAGCAGGAGCGTCAGTTCACGGAAGTGCGCGCGCATCTATTACAGGAAACGGAATTTGTTTTCACCGAGCTAGGCATGCTGGCGGAGCTTTCCGGCAAGGCCATGAACGTTTTGCAACGCGCTTCCTCCATGCGAGGGGTGCGCGACCTGACGAATGACGAGGTGCGTCGTCTGGAAATGGAGTGGAACGGCGTCTTTACCCGGCTGGGCGTGATGCAGGGCCAACTCAAGGCCCGGCGCAAGCAACTGGCTGCGGTCAGCGCGCTGACTTATCATTTTCAGCGTCTTTTTCGACGTCCAGCGGCCGGCACGCACTAAATTTTGGAGGCTCGGTCAGCCTCTTTTGTCTGGGGATGAGCAGGTTAACAGGGGCGGGCCTCGTGATTTTATTTAATTTTGCCACCGCTGGGCCACTGTGGAGCGATTCCTACAGTGTATGGCAAAGTTAACCAAACGTGACATCGTCGTCGCGATCAGTAATCAGACCGGCTTGGTGCAGCATGAGGTCTTTGATGTTGTGCAGCGCACGCTCGATCAGATAACGGATAGTTTAGCTAAGAACGTTGCTGTGGAGTTGCGTAATTTCGGCGTGTTTCAACCGCGCCTGACCAAGCCGCGGGTCGGCCGAAATCCCAACCAGCCGGGCAGTAGCTTTGTGATTCCACCTCGCGCCACGGTCAAGTTCAAGGCTGGAAAAATCATGCGTCAGCGCGTGGAAAAACTATCCCGCGAGTTGAAGGAAGCGTCGGAGCGTGAGATCTCGGCGGCTGCGCAACCTCGCAGCGCGGTAAGTTAGTTCCACCCGGCCGTCCCGTTCGAAGTGAGGTCGAGAGTCGAGGGACTTTTGGACACTCAGCTATGCGGCGAGGCGTCCAAAGCCAGAAGGCCCTGAATCGCTGCTTCCAACCGCTCGAAGTTGATCGGCTTGGTCAGATGTTCGGAGAAGCCGGCCGCCTTGGCTTTGCTGACGTCGTGTTCCATGCCGAAGCCGCTGATGGCGATTCCACGGAGATTCCGCGTCGCCCGCAGCTCGCTCATTAATTCGTAACCGCTCCGGTCGGGTAATCCAATGTCGCTGATGAGCAGATCGAAATCCTGGCCGCGCGCTCGTTCCAAGGCCTGATCGGCCGTGTGCGCGAGCGTGATATCGTAGCCGCGGCGTTCCAGCATCATTTTCATTCCGACGCAGGTATCCTCGTGATCGTCTACTACCAAAATGTGGCAGGGCTGATCTTCCGTCCGGTTTCTCTCGGGCGGAGCGGGTGCGGGCTGAGGACCGCTACCGTTGGCCGTCACGATGGGCGCATCCACCGTTTTCAAGGTGAGCGCGAAGGTGGAACCCTGGTCCTTGCCGGGACTCTGAGCCTCAATGGTTCCTCCATGGGCATCGACCATGGCTTTCGAAATGGCCAGTCCGAGGCCCAGTCCGCCAAAGCGCCGGGTGATTGAGCTCTGCCCCTGTTCGAAGGCATTGTAAATCTTACCGATTTTATCCGACTCGATCCCGATCCCGGTGTCGGTAATTTTAATCTCAATCTGATCGGGGGAAGGATTCGACGTCTCGACCGTGATGGAGCCGCCGGCCGGCGTGAATTTCACGCTGTTTTTTATCAGATTCCAAAATACCTGCTGCAAGCGGGCCGGATCTCCCTCCACATAGGGTCTCCCGGCCTGCAGCCGGAACTCGACCTGAAGGCCCTTCTGCTGGATATCGTCGCGACAAATTTCATAAGCGCGCTGCATTGTTTCATGCACTGACACACTTTCGAAGGTGAGCTGCAGTTTGCCCTTGGCGATGCGGGTTACATCCAGCAGGTCATCGATCAAGCGGGCTTCCAACTCGACGTTTCGCCGGATTACTTCGAGAGCGTGCCGGGTCGATGGCGAGTCCGGTGTGCTTGCCTCCAGTTCGCCGACCATGGCGATGACGGGTGAAAGCGGATTGCGCAGCTCATGGGACAAGAGAGCGAGAAATTGATCCTTGGCGGCATTGGCGCCGATTAACTCCTGACGCAAAGTGACATCGCGAGTCTTGTCTTCCACGAGGTAGAGCACACCCTGTACAGTTTGTTGCGAATCCTGCAAACGCAGGAGGTTGACGTTGACGAAGTGGGTCATGCCCCCCTCATCTTTGAAGGGATGCTCGATGAGTTGGAAGGGTGTCCCGAACGAGAGCACCCGTTCAATCGTGCCGGACGGCGCGATCAAGACGTCCTCGTAGGACGCTTCCGATATCTCCCGGGCCGCGGGCAGGCCGCCGAAGCGCCGGGCCATTTGGGCGAAGGCTTCGTTGGCTTGCAAAAAGCGCCGGGTCACGGGGTCGATAAAGGCGATCCCGGTCGGCATGTTCGCGAGAATCTTCTCATTGAAAATCACCTCGCGCTCAAGGCGCCGGGCGGACTCAGTTTGACGTCGATAAAAACGGCCACTGAGCAAGGCAAAGACGAGCGTTAGGACCAGCAACCAGATGGTCAGAACGGCCATGCTGCCGACCAGATCATGCACGGGCCGGTAGGCGACGGCCTTGGGCTGCTCGACCACCGCCATCCAACCGGTCGACTCCAATGGGCAAAAGGAGTAGAGACTTCCGTTGCGCTCGACATGACCGCTTTTTTCTTTGCCGATGTCGTTGATCAGATTTTGCCCTTCGGTCGATAAGGGGCTGGGATTGGCTCTGAAGTTTTTTGTGAAAAGAGCGCTGCCTTTCTGGTCCAACACCTGACACTGCGACTGGTCGGCTAATTCGATGGAAGAGAGGCGCCGCCCGATTCGTTCGACCAACACCGAGACGCCCAGATACCCCAGCACCGATCCATTCTGGGCCCGCACCGCGCCGACGATATCCGTGGCCAGGCGCTTGTCGGAAAAGCGCGGATGAACGGGTGAGGTGTAAGGGCGGCTCGAGGTCGCGTTTGCCTGCCGCCAGAATTCCGAGCCGTAGTCTTTGCCCACCATGTCGGGGTCGGGCGGCACGGAAGCTATCAATCGACCCTCCGGCGAGGTGAGAAACATTCCGTCGATGCGCGGGTGCGAATAAAAGGCGGAGGTAAGCCACTGTTGGGCGACGGCCGGCGGGACCGTGCCGGCCAGGATTCGGGCGGTCTCCGGAGCGCTCTGATAATAGTCGATGATTCCGCTCGTCCGGCTCAGGTCGTCCCCCACCATGTGGCCGATCAGTTGAACGAATGTCTGTCGATCCCTCAGAATTCTGGATTCCAGGGTGTTACTCAGAATCGTGTAGGAGACGACAAAGGTCAGGATGGACGGCACCCAGCCTGCCAACAGGATGGGGAAGACGATGTTGAACCGTTCGAAGCGGCTCCTGTTTTTGTGTTTGGCTGGTTCTTGCAATTCCATGCCGGGTTAAGGGGCCTCAGTATAACACAAACTCCCCGACCGTCTGCGCGCCTCCGGCCTTCGGGACGGCCGACTCTAGTTCTGACGACGGAGGCTCAAATCGAGATCGCGTGCGGCGGCCTGGATAGCCCGCACCTGGGAAGGTTGCAGGCCTGAGTTTTGTCCTTGAGAAAGCGTGCTGCGAATTTCTTTTATGCCGGAGCGCAGTTTTTCGAAGACCGGAGTGTGAGCGACCAGCGGAGGCAGGGTGTTTAACTCTTCCGTGTAGTAATCTACCAACTCGGGCTGAACCAGAACCCGGGCCCGATCCGGGGAAAATTTCGCGACGACGGCGGTTGCGCCGATTTCCAATCCACGGAGCCAGCCGCCCAGGCTGATCAGAGCGGCCATTTTTTCATCGCGCAGATCGATCATGGCGTGTTCCACATCTTCCTGGGTGGCGACCAATTCCCTGCGCACGGCCGGCCAGTTGCCGGCCCGTCCCAATTCGGTCAGGCTGGCGCTATGACGAATGACCCGATCAGCCACGCCCAATCCGCGGGCCTCTCTTATTAGAACACGCCCCAGTGGATCGACCATCTCCTGCTTTTGTGCGGTGACGATAAGAAAGCCATCGGCGATAAGACTGCCGAAGATCAGTCCTTTTTGCTCGCGCTGGCGCGGACTGGTGGAAGGCAGATCGCGCCAGAGCTGGGCGAAGGGGAGTGGTTTGAGTTTGTCGAGCTGTTCGAAAACATGCTCGATGCGCGGGGCCGTATAGCGATTTACGCCCAGCTCTTCCCGCTCGTGTCCAGGGGGACCGACTGGCTCTTCCTGGCCCCTGGCTGGGTTTGCCAGCAGGATCGAGCCGGATACGATGAGAGCGGGAAAATACCCCAATTTTACCCAGCGTAGAGCCCTCTTTCTCCGAGGCAAACCGGGCATTTTTGATTTGACGCCCGCCGCGGAACCGGCATCATGTCGCCCTTGCTGGCCACGCCAGCAGGTTCTAGAAGCCTTATGCAAGGAAGCGTTAGCTATTTTATTTGGACGATTTGCTATTTGAGTGTCCTCTTCGGGCTCTCTGCGTACGGCATTCATCGTTACGTCATCATCTATCTGTTCCTCAAGAACAGGAAGCATGAACCGAAGCCTCTGGCTCGCTTTGCCCAGCTGCCCAAGGTGACCATGCAGCTCCCTATCTATAACGAAGTCTATGTGGTGGAACGCTTGCTCCGCTCGGTCAG
>JBBRQE010000081.1:0-15384 GCA_038226905.1 Chthoniobacterales bacterium
GGAACTGTTCCACATTCGCGGCGATGGCCGCGTTGGCCACGCTCAGAATCTCGGGCACGCTACGGTAGTTCATCTCAATCTTGAAGACCTGTGCCGTGGGGTAACGCTTGGGGAACTCGAGGATGTTTTGAAAATTGGCGCCGCGCCACGAGTAGATCGACTGGGCGTCGTCTCCCACGACCATGACGTTCTTATGCTCCTGCGCGAGCGTATCGATCAGGTCGGCCTGGATCTTGTTTGTGTCCTGGTATTCGTCCACCAGCACGAACTGAAATTGGCGGCGGTAAAACGCCGCGATCTCTTCGTGCTGCTTGATCATGCGCAGCGTTTTCTCGAGCAGATCGTCGAAATCCATCGAGTTCGTCGCTTTCTTCTTCTTCTCGTAGCGCGCGTGGACGTCCTTGATCTTGTCGAGCAGGGGCAGGAAATAGGGAAACTTTTCGGCCAACAACTCCTCCATCGGCCGTTCCGTGTTGACCGCGAAACTGAAGATCTCCGCCAGGACATCCCCTTTCGGGAAACGAATTTCTTTCGGATCGATTCCCGCGTTCGAGACGACCGTGTTGATCAGGTCTTTCTGATCTTCGCGATCCATGATGGAGAAACCGCTCGAGTAGCCGAGAGCGCTGCCATGGCGACGCAGCATGCGGTTCCCGATTGAATGAAAGGTGCCGCCCCAGAGTCCGCTCGCATCCATGGGCAGAAGGTTGGCCACCCGATCGAGCATTTGCCGCGCAGCTTTGTTGGTAAAAGTGAGAAGCAAAATGTTGCGCGGATCGATTCCATTTTCGAGCAGGTAGGCCACGCGATAGGTCAGGGTGCGCGTCTTCCCGCTGCCCGCACCGGCGATGACCAGAAGCGGTCCGGGCGACGCGGTCACCGCCGCGTGCTGCTGCTCGTTCAGCTCGGCCGCATAATCGATGTGAATCGATCCGGAGCCGGGGGCGCGTTGCAGTGTGTACTCGCGGGGCATGGAGCGTTACGCTGCGGTCGCACGAAGCTCTCTTCAATGGAAATGTGAAACCCCGATTTTTTCGGGCAGCTTTCCTGCCCTGGCCAAGGCAACGATGGTGGGACACGCGCCGTCGTGTCCCACAGGCGCCGGCGGCGCGGCGCCCTCCAGGCAACTGGAGTTAGCGCACGGTCACGGTGCACGACCCAGAGCGCCCGTGATCATCCATGGCCGTCAGTTCGTAGCGGCCGCGGGTTGGTTGCCACGCGACCACGTCAGTTGACCTGGCTTTTCCGATGAATGTGCGGTCGGCAAACCAATACACGTCACGCACATCTGCGTCGGTTTTCACGCGGAGCGGGACGCTGTGATCCGATCGCTCGGTCAGGAACGCTATTTCCCGCGTGGCGCCACTGGCCGGCGCGATGATCCGCGGCAGTTGCCCGCTTCGTCCGAGCAAGTCCGTGGCAGTGCCGGGCAAGAATGGCGGGGGCGACCGGCGCGGGACGCCCGCCCGCTCGAATAGCGCCAGCAAGTCGCTCGGCCAAAACTCGAAGACCTCCCGCCGCAGCTCGTGCGTGCCATCGTCCAAAGGCACGCGCAGTCCGGTGCTCGTATCGACCAGCACTTCGCGATGCACGTCGCAGGTCTTGATGGGCGAGACTCCCGGAATAAACCAGCCTTCCATGCGCTGCGTGCACCAGGGTTCGGGCAATTGGCCGGAGACGGCGCAAAATTCCACACGCCTCAGGTTGGCTCCGTCCGGTGGGAGATGCGGTTGGGATGCTTCCGGCCAGTTCGCCCGCAGACCGTCGATCATCTGAAAAAGCAAGGGAGCAGCCGCCGTGCGTCCGACAAACGCATTATTAGGGCGGCCGTCAAAATTGCCTATCCAGACCGCGAGCACATAATGATCGAAGACCGCAATGGACCAGGCATCGTGAAAACCGTGCGACGTTCCCGTTTTCCAAAAAACCGGCGCGGTGCGATTGGCATCGGCGCAATTCATTTCAGGTCGCGGGACGTTCCCCAGCATTTCGAGCACCAAAAAACAGGCTTCGGGGGAAAGAATGCGACGACCTTTGCCTAACGGATCGGTGATGTTCCGGCGCAGCGGACGCAGTTCACCGTTGTTTGCGAGGGCGGCGTAGAGCCGGACCAGATTTTCCATGGAAACCTCGGCTCCCCCCAAGGGCAGAGCCAGGCCGTAAAAGGATTCGGGCCGGGGCAGGGGCACGTCGCTTTTTTTAAGGAATTCGTAAAGCGTGGGGTGCGAGAGTCCCGCCGCCAGTGCGACCGCCGGGACATTGCGGCTGCGGGAAAGAGCGTCGGCCGCGCGGATGGGCCCGAGAAATTCGCGGTCGAAGTTCTCCGGATTGTAATCCCCAAAACTGTGGGGCGAATCCGCCAGGATGGAGAATGGATGAATGAGCCCCTGCTCGAGGGCGAGGGCGTAGACAAAGGGTTTGAGGGTGGAACCGGGAGAACGCAGGCTGCGAGTGCCATCGACCTGTCCGTTGATCCGCGTGTTCGAAAAATCGGCCGATCCGATCTGCGCCAGAACATCCATGCTGCGGGTGTCGATCAGCAGGGCGGCGGCGTTTTCAATCCCGCGGGCCCGATTGACTGCGACGTAATCGACAACGCGTCGTTCCATTTGCCTCTGTCTTTCGAAATCGAGTGTGGTGGTGATTTGCCTGGCCATCTTGTTCCTCTCCAACACTTGCTCCACGAAATGCGGGGCCAACATGTTGGAAGCAGAGCCGGCCCGCGCTTCAAACGAACGAGCCGACAGCTCTGAGGTGTTGGCGGCACCCGTCCGCCGGTACCAGTTGTCCTGCGCCAGCGCGACGGAACGATTGACCGTGGACGCAGTCAGCGCGCGTCGCGTGGGACTTTGGGGAATAACGCTCAGAGCTACCGCTTCGGGACCGGTAAGGCGCCCCGGTATTTTATCGAAATAGATTTGAGTGGCGGCGCCGATCCCTTCGATATTTCGGCCATAAGGTGCCAGGTTGAGATACGCTTCGAGAATCTGAGACTTCGAGTAATGACGCTCGAGTTCAATCGCCCGGATGATCTGCGTCAACTTTCCGGGGATGGTGCGCGTGTGCAGATGAAAGCGCAGACGCGCCAACTGCATGGTGACGGTCGATCCGCCAGTGCGTGTTCCCGGGCGATGGGTCAGGCTGTAAGTAGACCGTAGCAGAGCCACCGGATTGAACCCGGGATGCCGTGCGTAATACTTGTCCTCATACTGGAGGGTCGCGTTAACGAATTCCGGAGAGATATCCGATAAGGGCGTCCAGATTCTAAACTTCTGATCAGGCGTGAGCGTGACGCGCAGCAGTTTTCCGGTTCGATCGTGCACGCATTGCGAAAAGGGAATGCCGTCGAGTAATGGAGGACGAGGAAGAAAGAGCCAGATGACGGCAGAAGTCGTTCCGAGAATCACCAGGGCAGCGATGCCACTCCCTACCGGCCAGGCCCGAGATTGCGCGCAAGTTTTCGCTGTCATTGCGTGACCGTGATGTGTCCCCCGACGCCGCGCCCTTTGACGTTGCGATCGTACATCGATTCGGCAAATACGGACGGGACAACGAATTCCCCGCGGTTACACGATTTGATCTGATAATCGATTTCGAGCGCGGAAGTCGGGACAGCCGCAAAAAAGACAGCGCGATCCTCCCGCAGTTCGACGAAATCAACGCCGGGCAGAGTGGAGATCCCGGCATGCAAAGACGAGTCGACGATCTCGAATCCGCCCGGGAGAAGGTCGACAATGGCAATATTACTGAGTGGTTTTCCCGCAAGGCTGCGCACGTGCAAACGCACATGCAAAGGTTCACCCAACCGGGTCGCCCCGGCCGGATGGCTGTCTTTGCCTAACAACTCCCGGTAAACCTCGAGACCGCTGGTCACCGGCTGGTTCGGGACCTGCCGATCAAAGCCCGCTTCGATAACCTGAAAAAACGCTCCGGATCCTCCGATGGGCGAACTGCCGCGGAAGCGGACAGTCCGGGCCTCGCCGGAAAAAGCGTGGCTCTGCAATAACCTGGTGCCGCTGGAAAGCCGGACTTCTTTCCTGTCCGGGCGGACTTCGGCAATGGTCAGTTCCGGCACGTTCTGAGAAGCAGACGCGGAGTAGGCTTTAAGCGCCCGGACCGCGTAGGCGGCGGAGAGCGTGTTGAATTGGCCCTCTCCGATCGGGCGAAGAATGTTCTCCAGTTCCTCCCCGGAAATCTTTTTCAAGCGCGCCGGGAACTCACGCGCCAGGACGGCCAGGTATTGAGAGTCGCTTCCGAGCGGCTGGCAAAAATCACTCCATTCGCGTGGAGTGGCGGCCCCCATCTTGTAGCGCGCGATGAGTTTGTCCGCGTCGCCGTCCTTGTGCAGGAGGTGCAGCGCTCCGGCCAGGTAAACGCCCGTCACGTCGTTTTGCCACATGTCAGTCTGATGCTTATCGAGGTAGTCGCGCAGGTTGAGGATGTAATTGGTCGTAATCACCCCCTCCCGGGTGAGTATATAAATGGCGTAGGCCACGGTCCGCGCCTCGTTCGGACCGGCCGGTTCGTGCACCACCATTTTTTGCAGGTCGAGCAGGCCGCTGGCGAACACTTCCGCCGGGGGAGCGAAGCGGGCCGCCTTGGCTTCGCTCAAAAAGTCCATCACGTAAACGGAGACAAAGCTGATACGCTCGCCCGGCTCGGGCGCCCAGTAGCCGAACATCCCCTGATCGTTCTGGCGGCGGCGCAGCACGCCATAGGTGTATTCCATTTGTTTGTTGATCTCGGCGCGACTCAATCCGAAATCCGCTTCATCCGCCAATAGGAGGCGACAGAACGCGCCGCTCGTAAGTTGTTCGCTGCAGCCGTGGGGAAAGCTCTTGAGGTAAGCATCGAGGCCTCGAGCCAGGCCGAGAGGCACGGCGGATAACGAGGCGTTCAAATTACGAAACTCCGGGTAGCTGCTTCGCGTGATCGGGATTTCGGTGGTCCCTTTCTTAAATCTCCCGCTGCGCACATCGGTCATGAACGGCACGGGAGGCCGCACGCTCAGAGTGGCGCGCCGGTGCGTCTCCGCGTCGTGCCCTCTGGCCAGCAGCCTGATTTCGGCGGCGCCCAATCGATCGTTGACGCGGAATCGGAGGGTAGCGCTTTGTTCGCGGCCTTCGCTGATGCGCAACTTTTGTACGGCGGGCCCCACGAGCGACAGGTGCTCGCTCGATTCGGCCCGCAGTTCAATCTCCGCGTCCGCTCCAGAACCCTCCACGTTGTTGGCCACGGTCACTCCGGCTTCGAATTGATCACCGGGAGCGGCCAGGACCGGGATGCTCGGCGTTATAATATACGGCCCTCGAATGAGCGCGTTCCGCTCGGCCGCGCCCGCCCCGTTGGAGGAGATGGCGGCGGCCATGATCTTCAAATTGCCGTCGAAGAAGTCAGGGACGTGGTAGACCACTTCGTGGCTGGTCGAATCGGCGTCGAGAATCCCCGACCAGAAGACCACGGGCTTTTCCGTGACCCGTTTGAACGGATTCAATCGCTGGATATCGCCGCCTCCGCCGAAGGCCGAGGCCGATCGCAGAAGAGAAAACTCAGGAATGATTTGATCGACGATCTGCGCGGTTTGCACGGAAAGCGCGCATTTGCGGAAGAAAAACCCGAGGGGATCGGGAGTCTTGTAATCCGTTACCTGGAGAATGCCCTGGTCGACCGCAAAGATGACAATCCGGGCCGGCCGATCCGTCTTGTAATGAATATGCAACGGCTCGCCGGGTCTGGCTTTCTCGGCCGCCTCAATTTCTACATGGAGACGGCGCCTCTCCTTGTTAGCCGTAAACGGAACTACTCCGTAACTCAGCGGACTCACAAAAATCTCTTTCGAGTCGAGCGCGCGCACAAACGAAACGTTGATATAGCCACTCCCCTCGAATCCCTCAGGCACGCGAAGATGTTGCACACTGCTGGCCGTGTTGGCCTGGAACCACTGGTGCGCGTAAACCTTGTCCCGTTCGATCGTGATGAGTCCACTGCCGGCATAGGGCGCGGTGATGCTGATGGCGATATCGTCACCCGTGTTGTATTCGGCCCGGTCGAGCTTCACTTCGAGCTCGGCGTTTTTTTCCAGGGAACGCGCCACCGTTCCGCGCCCGACCACGCAAAATTGCATTTTGCTGAGCCGCCGGTTCTGATCGTCCCGCACTTCGAAAACGTACGTCCCCGGCTCGTCCGTCGGCAGTTCGTAGCGCAGACCATTGGCCGGGACGGCAATTTTCTCCGATTTGGTCTGGCGTTCCTTCAGGACCGACTCGAATCCGTAATTGCCATTCTCGCGCTTCGTTAGAACCGACACGTATTCCTGCGCGATGATATTGAGGGTGAGATTTTGCACCGCGATTCGATTCAGGCGCGAGTCCAGTGCGAGCAGGTCGAGGGCGCGCGGTTTATTCATCTCCACGTAGTGCAGATCGCCCGATGCCTTACAGCCGATCACATAAGGGAGTGCCGAAACGAGTGCGCTGGCCTCGCCCGTCACGCTGCGGCCGCCGTCCCCCTCGAAGCCTTCCGCGATAAAACGCATGGCGTAGGTGGCATCGGCGAAGCGCTCCAATTGCAGATCGAACTCGGACTGGCCGTGGTCGTCCGTCTTCTTTTCTCCCAGATCGAGGGACTGTTCCTTGTGTTCTTTCTTCTCGTCACGGAGCGAGTCGTAAAAAACGAAGTCGCCGAACTCAGGGAACGAGAACGCGGTGGGGGCGAGTTCCATGCGCCCGGTCATACGGCGATTGGTCGCCGGTGTGCCATAGAGATTGGCCAGCACGACCGTTCCGCGAACATCTTTCGGGTCGATCCATCCATGCGGTGTGCTTTTGGAAAGATGAGTCTCGATCTTCATCCGGTCGGGCAGGAACTCTTTCACCTGCGCGGTGGTCGACCCCAGGAGGGTGGTTCGTTTACTGTTTTTGACCAGATAAACATTGATGGTGTAGAGCCCGGTCGAGGACTCGTTAGCCGTTTGAAAGGTCAACTCGGTGAAGCCCGATCCGGGCAGGGTGAGTTTCTTCGTTTGCACGCGCAGCCCGCGTGCGTCCATCACTTCGGTCTCGACCGGCATGCCTTCGAGGTTGCCGCCCCAATTACGTTGTTTTACGACGAGTCCGATATGCATCTCGTCGCCCGGGCGATAAATACCGCGTTCGGTGAAGACGAAAGCATCGAGACTCTCCGGAAGAACGCTGTCGATGCCATCCACGTCGAAGCGCGAGAAATTCAAGACCCGATCCTGCCGGGCGTAGGGGATGAACGAAACGTCGTCGCCCATACGAGCCACGAACGCGACCGGCGTTTTTTCGCGCACCTCCTGGACGACTGGAGCGAAGGAGCAATGTCCATCCGCATCAGTCTGCATCGATTGCAGAGCCACTCCGTTCTTGCCCAGAATATCGACGGTGGCGCCGGCCAGAGGTTTTTGGTCTTTGATGGAGAGGAGAAAAACTTCCTCGCTGTTATCCGCTCCTTTTTTCGTCACGATCCCGATGTCGGTCACTAGAATGAACCGGCGATCCTTGATGTTTTTGATGGCTTTTTTCTTGATCGGATCCCAGCCGTGGGCGGTAACGAAGAAAAGGCCGCGTTCGCTGCCCCCATCGGCCGGTTTTTTCAAGTGCTCGGCAAAATCGAAAGCCGAGTAGTTCGCCTTCCACGTGTTCTCCATGGCGATGGACTGCTGCTGGAGGGCGATGCGCGAAATGTTTTCCTGATTGAAGAATTCGGGGACCTGAAATTCAGGATGCTGGAATCGCCCTTCCGTCTGACTGACCAGGTGATTGATCTGGGTGGTGGCGACGCGCGCAATTTCATATTCGATGGCACCCAGGCCCCGTGAGCGCACGGACAACTTCCGTTCGCCGCTGAGGGCGAGCAGTCCGCCTTCGCCTTCGATCTGCACCTCCCGCGGCAAGGCCGGGACGGGCAGGATCGCATTGTAATCGTCGGCCAGCGGGTAATCACCGGGAGCACGGATGCCTTTGTGGATGCGCACGTAAAGTTCGCCGTCCGTCTCGACCCGTATGCGGAAAGAGTGCTGGCGATCCTGTGTCTTTTCCGTGGGCAGCGCGGTCACCTCGATGCGTTTCGCTTCGGCCAGTATTTCGTCAGGGACGTCGGCCGGGCTTTGCCATTTTTCCGTTTCCTTCAACGTGGACTGCCCTGCGTCCGCGTCGTCCGAGGAATCCTCTTTGTCGCTGGCCGTATCGTTCTCCGAGGTGTCACCCGCGCCTTCACCGGCTTCGTCGGTCTCGGCGTCGTCGTCAGCCGGTTTCACAGCGACCTTGCGTCTGGGTAACAATCTCACCTCGATAGCCTTGGCTAAAGCACGGGTGCTGATGTCGGCTGTCGTTTCGAAAATGAGGATCTGTTCCGGCTCGCCCCCCTTGTTCCGGGCGATGACTCCGTCGCTCGAATCGATGCGGAACATGGTGTCGAGAGAGGGGATCCGGATTTTTTTTTCGGCGTCCGTCTGCGTGGCCACGCCTCCCTGAGCCGTGCGCACACCTTTGCTGAGCAGAACTTTCAGGAAATCTTCTTTGTCCGGCAACGTGACCGGCGAACTACGCAGAAAGACAAGGCGATGGTGCGAACCGTAGGTAACGGCGAAATGCGGCGCAGGATCGCCCGGCGGGAACAGGCCCGGGCCGCCCAGCATGGCGAGTTGCACATGTTTTTCCAGATCGCCTGACTCGACACTGTGCGTCAGCTCAAAGGTGGCCGTGATCTGCCGTTGAGTGGGATTTGTTGGGTCCTGATAAAACTGCAGATCTTTAATGGCAATTTCAAAAGACGGCGTCCGGGCCTCGTAGGTGAGGTGTTCCATCACGATATGACGCGGAAAAAACTTCCGTTCGAAACTGATGTGGAGTTTTTTTTCGGCCGGCCAGTCTTCAGTCGGCTGAAAGACCAGGTGCTGGTCATCCGCCCAGTGCCACGCGCCCGCCAGGGCGGGTTCCAATTTCACGCCTGACAAGGAGGGCTTGTGCAAATCTTCGAGGGCGGCTGCCGATTCGCTAAACGAAATATTGAGGGGCGGGAACTTCAGATCCTTTTCCAATTTCGTCACCGGGATGGGACTGACCGTCGCGGTGACACGATGGGGCTTGGGCAGGTGTTGGTACCAGTGCCAACCCCACACGCCCGCACTCGACAGGAGAAGGGCTGCGAGCAACACGCTCCAGGTGAGACGGGGACGCGCGCGATGAAAACGAGCAGAGGCCTGTGCCGCGCGAGCCATCCAAAAGGGCGGTTTCCAGCTGACCCGGCCAAAAAGGGAGAAAACGATCCAGGTCAGGCCCCGGCCGCCCCAGGCGAACACGTTCCGAATTTTGCCGCCTGATTTTCTGAGGAGCTCTTGCATGGGTGGAATACGGGCGCCCCCCTCCAATCTTTCAGTGATTAGGAACAATCTTTGCCTCCCGGGCCGACTGCGGGTAAAAACAGGCGGATGAGGACTTCCGGCTTGGTCGCGACGCGGCGCAGTTTGGTCGACCGGTGACAAAACTGGGAGGACCGGAAAAACTGGCAGGAGTTTTTCGATACTTATTGGAAGTTGATTTTTTCGGCGGCGCGGAAATCCGGCCTGACGGAAGCGGAGGCGCAGGAGGTGGTCCAGGAAACGGTGATAACCGTGGCCAAGAAAGTCGGCAAACTGCGCTACGATCCAGCGCGTGGCTCGTTCAAGGGCTGGCTGCTGCACATCACGCGTTGGCGTATTGCCGATCAGTATCGCAAACGACAGCCGGGGGAAAATCGTGTTCATTTTTCCGACGACACACGGTTGACGGCGACGATCGAGCGCGTCCCCGACCAGGATGCGATGGATCTCGACGCGCTCTGGGAAAAGGAATGGCAGGAGAACCTGCTGGCCGCGGCCATGCAGCGGTTGAAGAAGAAAGTGGACGCAAAGCAGTTTCAGATTTTCGACTGTTACGTCCGGAAAGAATGGCCGGCGCAAAAGGTGGCCACGGAGCTGGGGGTCAATGTCGGGCAGGTCTATCTGGCGCGTCATCGTATGACGGCTCTCCTGAAGAAAGAAATCAAAGCCATGGAGAAACTGGGGTAGGTAGGGGTGGCTGGTTCTAGCGGTTGCGAAAGTCCGGTAGGGGCGGGTCTATCACGCCTAATCTGTAGGGGAAGGCGTTGCCTTCCCTGGGAAGCTGACAGCTTCCCCTACAAAAGATTCTCTGCGCCAGCGGTGCGGCATGCCTTCCATTCTCGCGGGATTGCTTCGGCCTGCGCCCCTGTGTAAAATCCTGCGCATCTCTGACAAAGTGAAAGATTTTCCGCCGGAAGTGTCTGCTTCCGCGTCGATTCCCATAATTCCCGATCACGAAGTTCTGCGCGTGATTGGGCGGGGGGCATACGGCGAAATCTGGCTGGCCCGGGGGCTGACCGGCGCCCTGCGCGCGGTCAAAGTGGTGCATCGAACCACCTTCGAAAGCGAGCGCGCTTTTCAGCGAGAATTCCAGGGCATGTCGAGCTTCGAACCGATTTCCCGGGCTCATCCCGGTTTCGTTGACATTCTGCACGTCGGTCGCACCAAGGAATATCTCTATTACATCATGGAATTGGCGGACGATCACATGGCCGGCCGCAAGATCGATATCATTCAATACGTTCCGCGCACTTTGAAAACGGATGTCGACCGGCATCGGCGGCTCCCCGCGGCCCACTCCATTCAGTTGGGCATCTCTCTGACCCAGGCGCTGCAGGCGCTGCATGACCATGAGTTAACGCACCGCGACATCAAGCCCTCGAACATTATCTTTATCGATGGCGTGCCCAAGCTGGCGGATATCGGCCTGGTCGCGGCCACGGGGCAGCGTTCTTTCGTCGGGACGGAAGGCTACGTCCCGCCGGAAGGTCCGGGCACGCCGCAGGCCGACATCTTCAGTCTGGGCAAGGTCCTCTACGAAGTCAGCACGGGGAAAGATCGCCTCGACTTCCCCGAGCTCGATTCGCAACTGACCGGGCGCTCGGACAAGCAGCAGCTGATGCGCTTGAACGAGGTGCTGCTCAACGCCTGTGCCGGCGAGACGCGAAAGCGTTACGCGTCGGCTGCCCGAATGCATGAGGACCTTTGTCGCCTCGCGGCTGGTCAACTCCCGCGACGGAAGCGATCGACCGGCAAATGGGCCGTCGCGGCTGGAACCGTCGCTCTTGCCCTGCTCGGGACTTTCGTTCTCCGACAGAAGTATCACATCCCGCCCCTGCTCGAGTCGCGCCTGCAAGCGACGGTGCGGACGGAGCCGCCCGGTGCGCTCGTCGTTTTCGGCGACCACGCCGAGAAAAGCCCGGCCACGTTCAATGATCTGGAAGCACGCAAATACAATGTGCGCATCATGAGTCCCGGCTACGACCCCGTGGAAACGGTGCTCGACTTGAGCGGACAAAACGTGGCTGATCTGCCTCTCTTCCGATTAATCCGCAGCCGTGGGTCGATCGAAATTTCTGCGCAACCGCCGGACGCGCACTACACGCTGCGTAGTGAGGACGGGAATGTTTCCCGAACGGGCACGCTGCCTGTCCGGATTAACGAATTACCGACCGGAAAATATTCGTTAGTCGCCCGCCACGGCGACTGGGATTTGCGCGATGACGTGGAGATCGTGCGCGGCGATCTGACGCACAAATCGTTCGCCTTTGCCATTGCGCCCCTCAGTGTGACAAGCGATCCGACCGGGGTGGAGATTGTGATAGATGGTGCTTCGGCGGGTCGCACGCCGTTGCGCCTTGATCTTCCCGTACGGTCTCACGAATTAATGGCGCGCTTGTCGGGCTGGCCGGACGAACGTCAGTCCGTTGTCCTGCAAGCTGAGGGCGAGAATGCGGCGCGCTTCACCTTCGCCAACGGCAGTGTCAAAATTACGAGCGCGCCGGGTGGGGCAAAAGTGATGGCCGAGGGGCGCGAACTTGGACAGACGCCGCTGGTCATCGAGGAAGTGAAGCCGGGCGCGGTCGCCTACGAACTGCGTTTGGCGGGCTACAAATCGATTTCCATCAAGGGACAAGTCGAATCCCAGCAACAGGCTTTTCTGGCCGCGCGTCTGGAAAAAAGTTTGAGCCCGGAGCCCGGTCAACCCTGGATTAACTCGCTGGGAATGAAATTTATGCCGGTGGGAAAAATCCAGGTCTCCGTCTGGGAAACGCGCGTGCAGGATTATGAAGCCTTTTGCGTGGCCACCGGGCGCCACCGCGATGTGCCGGATTTTTCCCAGGGTCCGGCTCATCCGGTGGTAAAAGTAAACTGGGCCGACGCGGTCGCCTTTTGTAAGTGGCTGACGGACAAGGAACGTGACGAGAATTTAATAGAAGCCCGCCAGTCCTACCGTCTTCCGACCGACCCGGAATGGAGCGCGGCCGTCGGTTTGCGTAACGAAGGCGGTAACACCCCGGAGGCACGTGATGGCAAGACCAGAAATGAGTATCCGTGGGGCAAGCAATGGCCGCCTCCGGCGGGTGCCGGTAACTACGCAGACAAAGGGGCGCAGCGTCCGCGCAGCGGCGTGATTGACAATTACTCGGACGGCTTCGCTCAAACGGCGCCGGCCGGAAGTTTCAAGCCGAACACATTCGGCCTTTACGATCTGGGAGGCAACGTCTGGGAATGGTGCGCCGAAGGGTACAAAGGCGATAGTGGTACGGCCGGACGCGACTGGGGTGTTTTACGTGGCGGCTCCTGGGCCACGAGCAGTCGGAGCGAACTACAGTCGTCCTATCGCAATGTGGTCGATCGCAACGAGCGTGATGTGATCTACGGATTTCGCTGCGTTCTGGATTCGCCTACCGAGTGAGGCAACACAGGAACGAGCGATCTCGCGGCAGCCCCGAGGGCAATTCGCCAGCGCAGGATGTTTACAATGTCGGCGAGTTTGTTTTGCCTTCCGTGGGTTTGAGCCCATGTTCGCCCAGCCATGGGATGGTCCGTCGCACACGCCTAACCAATTTTAGCCCGAAGGGCTCATTGGCCCTGGCCCGAATGTGCGCAATCGCCTCCTCCACCGAGTCCGTCGCAAAAATCAAATCGAGATCGGATGCGCTCATCGTGCCGGCCTGCGCCATCTTTTCGACGAACGCAATCAATTCGCGCCAGTAATCCTTCCCCATGATGACGATCGGGAAATTCCTGATCTTGCCCGTTTGTATCAGGGTGAGCGCTTCGAACAGTTCGTCGAGAGTTCCGGCGCCGCCCGGCAGCACGACAAAGGCGTAGGAATATTTAATGAGCAGGGCCTTGCGCACAAAAAAATAGTTTATCGTGACGGAACGATCGAGATAGGGATTGTCGTGTTGTTCGTGCGGAAGACGGATGCCGCAGCCAACCGAACGCCCGGCCACGTCTTTGGCTCCGCGATTGGCTCCTTCCATAATGCCGGGGCCGCCGCCGGTCATGACGGTGAAGCCGAGCCGGGCAATGGCCGCGCCCATCTGGCGGGCCAGCCCGTAGTAGGCACTGTCCGGTTTGATCCGGGCCGAACCAAACACCGTGACGCACGGGCCGACAAAGTGCAGGGCGCGAAATCCGCGTAGAAAATCAGTCAGCACGCGCAGAAGCGTAACGGTCTCGTCAAAACGGGAGCGCGGACCTTCCAAAAACGTTTGGTCGGCGCGCTCCGGAGGGGCGGTCAGGGACGATTCGGCAGGGCCAGCCGGCGCCATGGGGGAAGCGTGGGGCCCGTCCATGACGGCAGTTTAAGTGCGTCCCGGACTCGGTCTTCGCCCGAGTTCTTCGAGGAGCTCGATCTGGATCTGTTGGATTTCGAAGAGTCGATTGTACTGGCGGCGGAGCAGGTGATCGATTTTTTCGTGAAGATGCCTGATTTCCAACTCCGCTTTCAAATTAATTTTGTAATCGTTTTCCGCGTGGAGGCGATCGCGTATGGCGGCTCGATTCTGACTCATCATGATGATGGGAGCCTGGAGGGCGGCTAAACACGAAAGAATCAAATTGAGCAGGATAAAGGGATAGGGGTCCCACGCGCGCGTGGCGAGGATGGCGGCGTTGATGATAATCCAGACAACGAGGATGGCGCCG
The DNA here is from genome assembly GCA_038226905.1 of Chthoniobacterales bacterium. Taxonomy (GTDB): domain Bacteria; phylum Verrucomicrobiota; class Verrucomicrobiia; order Chthoniobacterales; family UBA10450; genus JBBRDU01. The sequence continues at coordinate 14,042 of JBBRQE010000081.1, forward strand.
AAAGTGATGATGAATTTCCAGCTGCCGCCGAACTCGGCGATGTGATCGGAAAGTTGCTCGCCGAAAGTCAGTTTGCTTTCGATTTCCTTGCTCAGATCGCTCGACAGAATTTCGTGCTGCCGCAGGCTTTCCACTACTTCTTCGTCGAGACTGGAAAGCTCTCCGATTTCATCCTGCAGGACTTCTTTGACGTATTCTTTGCGCGCATTCCCGAGGTCTTCGAAGCAGACAAACTCCGCTCCCTGGCATTCTGGATGGAGCCGCTGGATAAACTCCAGGAGAGAGGGCCGCACCAAATCGGCAATCTGGCCATCCTGCGCATCTTTCGGTTGATGACAGATGCAACAAACGGGATCTGACTTGGTCTCACTCATCGGATGCGGGAGTTAAGCTTGTGTCGAGCGTGTTGTCGATTCTGTCTTGAACGGGCGGTGACCGATCCTAATCTAGAGACATGGAAGAAGCTGAAGTTCCTCTGGAGGGATTGAACGAACATATTCAACACAGCGCGGAACACGGCGGCCAGGCTTGGCTTTCGTGGGTGGCCTTGAGTACGGCCGTGCTGGCGGTTCTTGCTGCCATCGCGGGTCTGCTTTCCGGGAGTCACGCCAACGAGGCGATGATGAGCCAGATCGAGGCCTCGGACCACTGGGCCTATTACCAGGCCAAAGGGATTAAAAGTTCCATCCTGGATATGAAGATGTCCTTGAGCGGATCGGTCGACGAAAAAGATCGCGCCAAGGCGGAGCGTTACCAGGCAGAGCAAAAAGAGATTCAAGACAAGGCCGAGAGCACGGAACGCGAAGCCAGGCGCAACTTTCGACAACACGAGGTATTTGCCGGCGGTGTGACCATGTTTCAGATCGCCATTGCCATCGCCGCCATTTCGGCGCTGACGCGCAAGCGTCGATTCTGGTTCGTTAGTCTCTGTTTTGGCGTGGTGGGATTCGTTTTTTTAGCGGCCGGATTTCTGGTCCGATAATTCATGCGCGTTCTGGCCATCGATGCATCACTTCGCAGCACCGGCGTGGCCATTGTCGACGGCGGGAACGGTAGCACCCGGGCGCTTTATTATGGTACCATTCTTAATAAGCCCGCTCTGCGCTCCTCTTCCTGTCTCGTCGCGATTCGCGACCGTCTGGCAGAGTTGATTCACGAGCATGAACCGGATAGTTGCGCGCTCGAGTCGGTCATATACGTCCAGAGTTACAGGACGGCTATTCTGCTGGGGGCGGCGCGGGGCGCGGCCATTCTGGCGGCGGCGGAACGAGGGTTGCCCGTTTTCGAATATGCGCCCACTCGAATCAAGCAGGCGACGGTGGGGCGGGGAGGGGCGGGCAAAA
>JBBRQE010000082.1:0-15315 GCA_038226905.1 Chthoniobacterales bacterium
GTTTATTACGCCGGATGGACCGATAAATTCAGCCAGGTTTTCGGCTCGGTGAATCCGGTGGCCAGTTCTCATTTTAACTTTACCGCGCCGGAACCGACCGGCGTGGTGGTGGTGGTCTGCCCGGACGAGCCCGCCCTGCTCGGCCTCGTTTCTTTGGTCGCGCCCATCATCCTGAGCGGTAATTGCGCGATCGTGCTGGCCTCCCCCACCCGGGCTTTAGCTGCCCTCACCTTTTCTGAAATCATCGCTACGAGCGATTTGCCCGCGGGCGTGGTCAACGTGCTGGCGGGAGATCGCACCGAACTGGCCCCGCATTTCGCCAGTCACATGGATGTGAATGCCATCGTGGACGCGAGCGGCGACGATAAGGTGGAGCGCGAATTGCAGCGCGGTGGTGATTTCAATGTGAAACGCTACGTGCGTCGGGATCTGACGGCGGCACAATGGCGAGGAGCGGAGGCGGAAAATCCCTACTGGATTCTGGATACCGTGGAAATGAAGACGGCCTGGCATCCGATCGGTCTTTGAGGTGCGCGCGCTCGTCATCGTCCTCGATAGTGTGGGCATCGGGCACGCCCCGGACGCCGATAAATACGGGGACGAGGGCGCGAATACGCTCGGGCACATTTTGGAGCGGGTGCCGGAGTTGGCTCTGCCGAATCTGGCGAGGCTGGGCCTGGGCGAAATCAGCGGACGGGCGGATACCACAGCGCGTCCGTATTTGGCCAGTTATGGAAAAATGCAGGAACGTTCGGCCGGGAAGGATACCACGACCGGGCATTGGGAACTGGCCGGCAACATTCTGGAGGTACCGTTCGCTACCTACGAAACGTTTCCGGAGCCGCTGGTCAGCGAGATTGAGCGGGAAGCGGGCGTGAAATTTATCGGCAATTACGCGCGGAGCGGCACCATGATTCTGGAGGAGTTAGGTGCCGAACACATCCGCACGGCTTCGCCCATTCTCTACACCTCGGCGGATTCGGTCCTGCAGATCGCCGCGCACGAAGAAGTGATCCCGGTCTCCCGTCTTTACCAGATCTGTGAGATCGCGCGGCACCGCAGTGACAGCTATCGCATTGGGCGTGTCATCGCGCGGCCCTTCGATGGAAAGGCCGGGCAATTCCGACGCACGGCCCTGCGACACGACTACTCGATGAAGCCTGCTCCGACTGTTCTCAATTCCATTCAAGAGAGTGGCGTCCGCGTCATCGGGGTGGGAAAAATAAACGATATCTTCGCCGGAGAAGGCGTCAGTGAGTCATACCCCACCGACTCGAACCATGCCGGCATGGAAAAAATCGAGGAATTGTGGGACTCGGTTGCGCAGGGTCTCATCTTCGCAAACCTGGTAGACTTCGACATGGTCCATGGTCACCGGCGCGACGTGCCGGGCTACGCCAGAGCCTTGGCTGAATTCGACAGCTGGCTGGGACGCTTTGTGCAGAAAGTTTCGCCTAACGATCTGCTTATCATCACGGCGGACCACGGGAATGATCCGACCTTTCCCGGTTCCGATCACACGCGCGAGCAGGTTCCGTTGCTCGTCATGCACAACCAGGAGTCGCGTAACCTGGGGACGCGCTCCAGTCTGGCTGATGTGGCCGCGTCGCTCGGTGAATTTTTCCAACTGGCCGAACCATGGCCGACCGGCATCTCGTTTCTCGATACGGTGGCGGTATAGTCCTCCATGCATTTCCCATCCCTAATTGAGAAAAAACGCGACGGCGGCGAACTGAGCGCGGCTGAAATCGGGGAAATCATCGCCGATTTTACACACGGCGAACTTCCGGATTACCAAATGAGCGCGTGGGCCATGGCCATCTTCTTTCGCGGCATGACTACGGCGGAAACGCAGCACTTGACCGAGGCGATGATGAATAGCGGGAGAGTTTTGAAATTCCCGAAAAACGCTCCTCCCCGCATCGACAAACATTCAACTGGCGGCGTGGGCGACAAGGTTTCGCTTGTCCTGGCTCCCCTTCTGGCCTGCGACGACGTGTGGGTTCCCATGATTTCCGGGCGCGGCCTTGGCATCACGGGTGGAACCTTGGACAAACTCGAGAGCATTCCCGGGTTCAACGTGAGCCTGGATGAAAAACGCGCGCTAAAGCAATTGGAGAAGATCGGCGTATTTATGATCGGGCAGACGGCGGACATCTGCCCAGCCGACAAAAAACTTTACGCCTTGCGCGATGTTACCGGCACGGTTCCCTCCCCCGCTCTCATCGTGGCCAGCATCATGAGCAAGAAGCTGGCGGAAAACCTGGATCGCCTTGTCCTGGATGTGAAGTTTGGTCGCGGCGCCTTCATGAAAACGAAACGCGAAGCGGAAGCGCTGGCCGCCGCCATGACCGGCGTAGGCAAGCGAATGGGAGTAAAGATGTCGCACCGGCTCAGTGCCATGGACGAGCCAATCGGACGAACCGTGGGCAACGCCCTCGAGGTGGCCGAATGCGTGGAGGTGCTGCAGGGTGGCGGCCCGCCGGACCTGGTTGATTTAATCCTCGACCTGGCCACCAAGGTTTCGAAAACGCCGCGCAAACGAATGGCGGAACATCTCAAGGATGGGCGAGCCTGGAAAAAATTCGTGGCCCTCGTTTATGCGCAGGATGGAGATGCTACCACCCTGGAAAAAATGGCCGAGGTGCACCGCGCGCCGGTGGTCAAGCCAATCCCGGCAAAGAAAAACGGTGCAGTGAAGCGAATGGATGCCGAATCGATCGGACGAGCTTCCGTTTTGCTCGGGGGCGGCCGCCAAAAAGCGAACGACACCGTTGATTTCGCCGTGGGACTCTCGGCGATCAAGAAAATTGGTGAAAAGGTCCAGCGCGATGAACCCGTCATGATGGTACACGCGCGCGACGAATCATCACTTGCCGAGGTAATGCCTTTGCTGACCAAGGCCGTGGTCATCGCATGATCGGTGGGGGTAGCGCGGCGCGTTTATTCGTCGCATTCACTCTCGCTGCCGGCGTTCTAAACGGAGAAACAGCCGCTCCGACGCCGGCTTCACCGACAGAAGAGGGGTCGAAAGAGGCCGCCCCCTCGGGCAAGCCGGTCGATCAACTTATCCCCTGGCTCCTGGATGAAGATCGCGAATTGCGCGGCATTCCGTTCAGCCAGGTTATTTTTGACACGACCGGAAAACGGGTCCTGCCGATTGACCGGAAGAACGAAGTAGACCGGCGCGTCATTAAAGAAATCAGCGAAGTGCTCGATGAAGTCGTCAAAGCGATGAATGCGGCGGACAGTCGCATCCAGACCATTCCCCGAATCAACGAAGTCAGTAGCCACTTTGAAGATCTGCTCCGGCAGTTACTCACGGCCAAGCCGGGCCTCGCCTGCGATTTTCCTCGCACCGCCAATGACAAGGTTCAGCGCTCGGGTTATCCGGATTTGCGGATCGTCGATTCCGCGAGCAAGCGGGTTTTTTATCTCGATCCCAAGCTCTACGTGACCGGGAGCCGCGCCAGCAGTTTCCGCACGTTCTACTTCGAACCGAAAAGCGCCACGAACAAAGTCCGGGACGATGCCGTGCACCTCATCGTGGGGTTCGAGCACGAAATAAGGACGGAGAATCACTGGAAGTTCACGCGCTGGGATCTAGTCGACCTCTCAAAGTTCAAAGTGAAATTGAAAGCCGAATTTCAGGGAAGCAACCGCGACGTCTACCGTCCCGAAGCGATCGTAGCGAGTAGCGCCGGGCCCTGAGCCATTAGCAAAATAGTAGATAGCTTCCACTCGTGGTCCGGGTGCATCGCACCCCACGGCGACGATCGATTTATTACAAACTGCGTAACAGGGCCGCGGCCTCTTGATTGGCCGGATCGAGGCGCAGAATCACGTCAATCATCCAACGCGCATCGGGAAAACGACCTTGTGCGATCAGTGTCCGGACAATGCCAAGACGCGGCGGGATGGCATTCCTTTGATTACGCAGAACCTCATTGTATTGGCCTAACGCTTTCCCGTAATCGCGGGTGCGGAAAAGGAGATCGCCCAGGCGCTGGTGCAGGCTGCTATCCGCGGGAACCAGCGTGATCACTTTCTCGTAATGATGGATTGCGCCGGGCAGATCGCCCCGCGCTTCCGCGCTCGCACCCTCCTGCCGATGATAGGCAAGCACCGGGGCGTGCAGGCGAACCGCCTCCTCATAATGGCGCAGGCCCTCCTCCTTGCGCCCCTCCGCGAAGAGCGCGGCCCCCAGGTTGGCCTCCGCGATATAGTTATCTTCCGTGACCGCAATGGCGTGGGTGAAAACTGTCGTGCTGTCGCGCCAGGTCGCAGTCTGTCGCCAGGCCAGAAAACTACTCGTCGCCAACAGGGCCACGGCCCCCAAGGTTGCGAGCCTGTCTGTGCCGCGGTGGCCCTCACGCCAAAGGCGGGTCCATTCGGATACTTGCTGAGCACCCAAAAGAAAAATCCCGACGAGCGCGACATAAACGTAGCGGTCGGCCCGTGCCATTTCACCGATCTGCACAATTCCAGAAACCGGCAGCAGGGCCACGACAAACCATCCCCAGCCCACGATCAGCCACGGCCGCCTCTTCGCCTGGTAAAGGAAAACAGCTGTGATGAGAAGAAGGCACACGCTACTGGCGGCGACCAGCGGCCAGCTGATTGCGGTTCCCGGGTGCGGATAAAAGATGGCTAATCCGGAAGGGACAATGGTTTGCCCCAGGTAAACACAATAGGAGATAGCCGCGTTCCCGAGGCGGACGTTGAGCGGATAGAGCCCATCATCCCCCATCGCGCCCTGTCGCTGTTGATCGAGGATGGCGAGCAGACTTATGGCTACGGCCACCGCCATGAGCGGAAGTTTCTCGAGGATGAGTTGATAGGCGCGGCGCGGTGAGACTGGCCTAACCAGACGCCGGAGCGGCCAGTAATCGAGCAACAACAGAACCAAAGGCAACGAAACTGCCATTGGTTTGGCCATGTTCGCACAGAGAAAGCTCGCGCCCACCACCAGGTAACGGCGCCAGCCCGGCCGGGCCGCATACCACGCGTAGGCCCAAATGGTCGCGAAGTAAAAAAGGCCGTTCAGAATATCTTTTCGCGCGGATAACCACGCGACCGGCTCGACGTGCAGAGGATGAACCAGGAAAAGCGCGGCGATGACGGCACTGCGCGCGGTCGAACCCAGAAGTTGCTTGAGCGCGCCGAATAAAACCAGCCCGGCCGTGAGATGGTAGAGCATGTTGCTCCGGTGATGTTGGCCCGGCGCGGTCCCAAAGAATTGCACATCGGCGAGCCGGCTGAGGAGCGTAAGAGGTTCCCAATACTCGGCGCCTGTTTCCAGCTGAGTGAGATTAGCGCCAAAAGCCCACTCGATTCCCGGCACGCTCAAGCCCGCCGTCAGCTTCGGGTTGTGACTAATATAGAGATCGTCGTCGAAGTTCAGGAAGCCAAACCGCGTTGTCTGTCCGAAGACTCCGAAGGTCAGCCAGGCCAGGCCAAGACAAACGCCCAGCGTTACCAGACACGCGGGCCTGCGCCCGATGAAGGAGACGGGCGAGGTGGGAGTCGCGCTCATTGCGCCTCGAAAAGCAATTCTCATACTTTGCCGCCTCTCCATGAGAAGTCACCCTTAACCTGGGAGGATTGCCCGTTTGCCGGGAAGCCTTCGGAACGTCATGGTATGGGAGTGCCACCGGAAGACCCGCCAGCGTTTCAATTCGACGCGATCGACGATGTTATCGCCGACGTCGCCGCCGGCAAAATTGTGATCGTGACGGACGACGCGGACCGCGAGAACGAGGGCGACTTGGTGATGGCGGCGGAGAAAGCCACGCCCGAGGCAATCAACTTCATGACCAAGCACGGACGCGGCCTCATTTGCGTCCCTATCTCGAACGAGCGCGCCGAGCAGCTCGGTCTGCAGCGCATGGTGGCGCAGAATCGCGAGATGTACCGGACGGATTTTACGGTGTCGGTCGATGCGGCCCGCGGCGTGACCACGGGAATCAGCGCGCCCGATCGCGCGGCCACCATTCAAGTAATCGCCGATCCAAAGTCGGGCCCGGAGGATCTGGTCCAACCCGGCCATGTCTTCCCGCTGCGAGCCAAGGACGGCGGAGTCCTGCGTCGCGCCGGTCACACGGAAGCTTCGGTCGATCTCGCTCAGATGGCGGGATTGCAACCGGCTGGTGTGCTCTGTGAGATTTTACATGATGACGGAACGATGGCCCGGCTGCCTGAGCTGATGGAGTTTCGCAAGAAGCACGGCTTGCGCATTTGCACGATTCAAAGCCTCATCGCGCACCGGCGCATGCGGGAGAAGCTGGTCGAGTTGGAGCAGGTCGTGAAGTTGCCGACCGATTACGGCGATTTCGATCTGCATATGTACCAGTCAAAACTGGACGGGGCGCATCATCTTGCGCTCGTCATGGGTGTTATTAAAGAGACAGACGCCCCGCTCGTCCGGGTGCACAGCGAATGTTTAACCGGCGATGTGTTCGGCTCACGCCGCTGCGATTGTGGGAACCAGTTGCAGGCCGCGCTGCGTCAGATCGCGGACGAAGGCGCGGGCGTTCTGGTTTACATGCGGCAGGAGGGGCGCGGCATCGGTCTGGCCGCCAAGATTCACGCTTACAAGCTGCAGGAAGAAGGCCTCGACACCGTGGAAGCGAACGCCCGGCTGGGCTTTGCCAGCGACCTGCGCGACTACGGGATCGGCGCCCAGATTCTTTTTGATTTGGGCGTGCGCAAATTCCGCTTCCTCACCAACAATCCCAAAAAAGTCGTGGGTCTGGAAGGCTACGGCATGCAGATGGTGGAACAGGTCCCGATCCGCAGCGAAGCCAATCCCCATAACGCGAAATATCTCGAAACGAAGAAGGTGAAGCTCGGGCACATGCTGTGAAGCCCGGGCGCTTGCATGCAAGCAATCCGTCATGGGAGACAGATGGTTGCTGAGAGGTCGATGTTAAGGCATTAAAGCTTCCACATGTCGACTGCCATCCAGCCCCGCCCGCGTTTCGTTCCCGGGAAACGTGCCTTTGTTATCGTGGCCAGCCAGTTCAACGGCGAATATGTGCAGGGATTGGTCAGCCATGCTACAGCCGAAGTGCGTCGCCTTGTGCCGGGCGCAAAGGTAATTTTGTACCAAGTCCCGGGAGCCTTCGAGATTCCGGTCATCGTCCGTGAAGTCGCCGCTCAGAAAAAAGCCGACGCCATTATCGCTCTCGGGCTCATTCTCAAAGGAGAGACCGATCATGCGGAAAATCTGAGCCGTTCCGTGACCGATGCGTTGCAACGGATTGCGGTGGAAAACGGTGTGCCCGTGTTAAACGGCGTAATTAGTGTCACGGATGAGGTCCAGGCCCGGGAACGCTGTCTGGGCGAGGAAATCAATCGCGGCACCGAGGCCGGACGCGCCGCTGTGGAAATAGCCGTTCTCCTGGGCGATCTGCGCGAATAAATCGATCATGGGCAAACGCCGAAAAGCGCGGGAAGCCGCCATTCAATATCATTTCTGGCGCGATCTTCAGCATGGTGAGACGCCCGAACGGATCGATGATTTCTGGGAGTTTTGTCCGGCCACGCCGCGGGTCCGCGAATTTGCCCAGCCGCTCATCGAAGGAATGGTCACCCATCTGGACGACGTGGACGACCGCATCCGGCGTTACTGCGAGAACTACGAATTCCATCGCATCGCCCCGGTCGATCGTAACGTTCTGCGCCTCGCCATCTACGAAATGCTCTACCGCGATGACATTCCACCCGTCGTCTCCATCGATGAAGCAATCGAACTGGCCAAGACATTCGGGGGTGGCGAATCCGGGCGATTCGTTAACGGCATTCTTGATCGGGTGAAAAATGATTTGAAGCGGCCCTTGCGCGAAGCGGCGCCCTCCCCTTCCAAGGCGGAAGAAATCCTGCCGGAATAGGGGATGAAGAGAGTGTCGACTCCTCTGTCCTTTTGCTTTGGTGGGCGCCGGCTTAATTCGACCTCGCACCACCCGCACGCATGAATTTTTTTCAGTCTCTCATCCAGAAATTTGCAGGCCGGCCGGTCGATTGGGATGAACTCGAGGAAAGCTTGATTCGCGCCGACCTCGGAGTTCCGATGAGCATGCGGATCTTGCGCTCGCTACAGGACCGTTCCACCCGATCGACCATTACCGCCACCGACATCGTGGAGGTCACGCGGGAGGAGATTGTGTCCATTCTGCCGATCAACCCTCCGCCCATTCGACCGTTGCCGGCCAAGCCAAAAGCGATCCTGGTGGTGGGAGTCAACGGCACGGGCAAAACGACTTCCACGGCCAAGCTGGCTCATTATTTTAAAAAGAACAGGCACACCGTTCTGCTCGCGGCGGCTGACACTTTTCGGGCGGCCGCCATCGAGCAGCTCGGCATCTGGTCGGAACGGCTGGGGGTTGAGATGATTCGCGGGCAATACAACGCGGATCCCGCCTCTCTCTGTTACGAGGCCTACGAGGCGGCGGAAAAGCGCAACACGGAATTCCTGATCTGCGACACGGCCGGCCGCCTGCATACCAAGAGCAATTTGATGGCGGAATTAAACAAGGTGAAACGGAGCTTGGGCAAACATGATGCGAGCGCGCCGCAGGAGACCATCCTGGTGGTGGACGCGACCACCGGCAGCAACGCCTTGTCGCAAGCGCGTGAATTTCACCAGGCAATCGGATTGACCGGATTGATCGTGACCAAACTTGACGGCAGCGGCAAAGGGGGCGTGATCATTGCCATCCAGGACGAGTTGAAAATTCCCACGCGCTTTGTCGGGACGGGCGAAGAGCTGGACGACTTTGCGCCTTTCGACGGGCGCGAGTTTGTCGCCCGCATGTTGTAGCGAAAGTTCGAAACGTGAGCGGAGCAAACAAAGAGACATTCGCGTCGGAAGAGAACGTCCCTCCCCTGGTGCCCACGGGCATGCGCGGCTTTCTCGCGAAATTCACCGTGCTCAAAGGCGCGCAACGCGAGTTGTGGCTGACCTTCCTGATCAAGTTCCTGATCTACACGGCCTATTCCGTAACAAACAAGACGATGGTCCTATGGCTGTCGAAAGATCTCGGTTTTAGCGATCAGTCGGCCGGGATGCTGGTGGGCTGGGTGTGGGCGCCAGCCATGACGGTGTTCACTTTGCTCGCCGGATCGCTGACGGACGCGATTGGGTTGCGCCGCACGTTTTTTTTAGGTGTAGCGATTTGCACCGTGGCGCGCAGCGTGATGGTCACGACGACCCATCCGTCTCTTGCCCTCGCGTTCGGCGTTCTCCCGCTCGCCGTTGGCGAAGCGCTTGGCACACCGGTCTTGCTCGCGGCCACGCGGGTCTATTCAACTACGGCGCAACGCTCGATCGCGTTCTCGATCATCTACGCGATCATGAACGTCGGCTACATGGCGGCGGGCTACATTTTCGATTTTGTTCGCTCACTCGATCTGCATGTGAACATCGGGGGATTTCAACCGACGCCGCACCAGCAGCTTTTCGCCATCAGCCTTGCCTTCGAGTTACTGCTCTTCCCGGCCATTTATTTTCTGCGGCGCAACGCCGAGGGCAAAAACACGACGCCTGAATCTCTACCCGCACGCTGCGGCATCTGGACCACCATCGCGCTCGCCGTGCGGCAAAGCGCGTCGGACACGATCGCGCTCTTTCGTCGGCTGCTTCAACAATCCGGTTTCTATCGACTGCTCCTCTTCTTTCTCTTTATCGGATTCCTAAAAGCGATTTTCCTGCAAATGGATTACGTCTTTCCCAAGTTTGGCGATCGCGTGATGGGATTGCACGCGCCCGTTGGCAAACTGGCGAACATCAACGCCATCGTGGTCATCGTGCTGGCGCCAGTCGTGGGCGCACTTACCCAGCGCATCGCGTCGTACCGGATGGTAATTGTCGGCGGCATCATTTGCGCAGCAGGCGTATTTATTATGGCCCTGCCAACCGATTGGTTCGAACCTGCAACACACAGTGTGCTCGGGCTGTGGCTGGGGCATGGCTACCTCGGTCTGACCGGGAGCATTCATCCGTATTATGTGATGGCTGCGCTTTATCTGGCGGTGTTTTCGATCGGTGAAGCCTTCTATTCTCCGCGCGTCTATGAATATGCGGCGGCCATCGCGCCGAGGGGTCAGGAGGCTTCCTACGGAGCGCTCGCCTACCTGCCCTTCCTCATCGGCAAGCTTCTCGTCGGCACCTCTGGCTGGATCCTGGCTGCCTTTTGTCCCGTTGAAGGCCCGCGCCGTGCCGGAACGATGTGGCTCATCTTCGCCTTGGCCGCATCAGTCTGTCCGATTGGTTTGCTCGCACTGCGTCGCTACATTCGAGTCCCGGAAGCCGGACGGCAGGACGACGTCTGAAGGAGGTGGATCGACTCTCCGAGGGCGATGGGCAGAAGGGCCAGTCGAGCCTCAAGATGATGCTCGCGGCGGCGGGCGCGTCGCGGGGTTTGTTCAAGGAAACAGCACCGCACTTTTCGCTGTTGTGACTTCCTAAAAAGAGTTACTTTTTCCGGTGATACAGTTACCGCATCGCCCCCAGCGATCGTCGCGCGGCATGCTGGTTCTTTGCGCCTTCATTTTCATCGCCCTCGGCGGCGTCGCGATTTTTCTCAATCGCGCCGGTGCGCAAAAGAAAGAGGACAAAACAACCACGGAAATAACCATGACAAATCCATCGCCCTCTTCTAACTCCACGCCGGACGCCAAAGTGAAGGAAGCGGAGCTACGTAAGAAACTCACGCCCGAACAGTTTCGTGTCACGCAAATGTGCGGAACAGAGCCTCCTTTTAACAACGAATTTTGGGATAACCACAGCGCCGGCATTTACGTGGACGTGGTCAGCGGAGAGGCCTTGTTTACATCGCTCGACAAATTCGACAGTGGCAGTGGCTGGCCCAGCTTTACCAAGCCGATTGCCCAGGAGCATGTGAACGAGAACACCGACACGTCCCATGGGATGGATCGGACAGAGGTGAAATCCAAAACGAGCAACTCGCACCTCGGCCACGTCTTTGACGACGGTCCCGGTCCCAATCATTTACGCTACTGCATCAACTCGGCTTCCCTCCGTTTTGTTCCAGTGGAAAAACTGAAGGAAGAAGGTTATGGGCAGTACCTGAGCCTCTTCGAAAAGGAAAAGAAAAAAGGATAGATCGACCAGCTTTGCATGGACGCCGCGGCGATTTTTCTGCCAAGGTAACCTGAAGAAATCAATGACCACGTGCCTTGGAGTATCACTTCCCGCTCACTGAGCTGCGGCGTTCCTGCGTATGACAAAAATGATTCGACCGGCGGACGGACATTCGTCCCACGTCTCGCTCTGGCTGGGTTTGCTCGGCGTCATCGTCCTGCTCGGGGGTGGCTTCTTTCTCTTTACGCGCATGCACACCGGCCAGGTGCCGGGACAAGTCGGCTATTTAAAGCCTGTTCCGAGCGACGCTCAATTGCGCGCGCAACTGGGCGATGCTCAATACCACGTTACGCGAGAAAACGGCACCGAGACCGCCTTCCAAAATCAATATTGGGATAACTATCGGGTCGGCCTCTACGTCGATGTCATCACGGGCGACCCGCTCTTCAGCTCGGTCGATAAGTTCAACAGCAACACCGGCCGCCCCAGTTTCACCAAACCGATTTCCGCCGACCGGGTGCTGGAAAAGCGAGACACTTCCTTCGACATGGATCGGACCGAGGTGCGCGCCGTTCGCAGCAATTCGCACCTCGGACATCTGTTTAAAGATGGGCCGGCCCCCACTGGACTGCGCTACGCCATCAACTCGGCTGCGTTGAAGTTCGTGCCCCTCGAGAACATGAAAAAGCTCGGATACGAAGCTTTCATACCTCTCGTTCAGCCAACCCAGGCTGCTCCCGGCAGTCCTGCCACCCTGCTCCCAAATAGGAGCGGGGATTGGACGGCAACCTGCACCCGCGGCACTCTGTTGCCGCGTCACCCTCCCCTCATTATTTGCCGATTCAGTGCAACCGTGAAATAGGGGAAGATGCTTTCCCGAAAGGGTCACGGGACTCATCACGAAAAATCCGCGCTCCTCGCCGGCGTCGCGGCCTTTGTCACGTGGGGCCTGATCCCCGGCTATTGGAAATTGCTCAAGACGATTCCCGCGGCCGAAATCCTCGCGCATCGTTATGTTTGGACAAGCCTGTTCCTTGTCGGCCTGCTCACGTGGCAAAACCGCTGGAAGGAAGTTTTGACCAACGGACGGACGCCGCGCGCCGTTTTCTACTGTCTGGCCAGCGGATCCACCATCGCGATCAACTGGTTCCTCTACATCTGGGCCGTCAATAACGGACAGGTCCTTGAAACAAGTCTGGGCTATTTCATGACGCCCCTTGTGAATATTCTTCTCGGCGCAATCTTCCTGCGGGAAAAACTCACACCCTGGCAGATTGTCGCGGTCCTCTTGGCCCTGCTCGGCGTCTTGAACCTGACCTTTGGCTACGGCCGCCTTCCCTGGGTCGCTCTCGCCCTTTGCCTTTCGTTTGGCGTTTACGGCCTGCTCCGCAAACAGTCCGGCACCGCACCGATTCCCGGCCTCTTCTTTGAGACCATCCTGCTCGTGCCCTTCGCCCTCGCCTACCTCGCATTTTTGTATGGCCGCGGCGACCTGATCTTTGGACGCGGCGGCGCCGGTCTGACTTTCCTGCTCTTAACGACAGGCGTAGTGACAGCCGTACCGCTCGTCTGGTTCGGTCACGCCGCCCGTCATCTTCGCCTAACGACCGTGGGTTTTCTGCAATACCTCGCCCCCACCGGCTCCTTCTGCCTGGGTGTTTTTGCCTATCACGAAACATTCACCCGCGGACATCTCATCACTTTTATTCTGATCTGGCTGGCCCTCGTTGTTTTCTCGGTCGATGCCCTGCGTCGCTGGCGCGAACTCCGGATCCAGGCCGCCGCCACGCAAATGACGCGACCGGCTTAGGCACCACAAGCCGTCTGCCATGTTTCTCGCCGGCTGGCCCTCCCATTTGCGTGCAGGCATCGATCCCTTATGCTTCCGCCGCGATGCGGCCGGACGATTTTCAATATGCGATCGAGAACACCCGCGTTATCCTCGCACCCGAACGTAAGATCGCCACCTTCGGGAGTACGAGCTTTCGTTTCTATCTCATTTCCGAGTTGATGGATCGAGTCAACGAAGTGCGCGTGCGCGACGGCCACATTCATGCGGACCGTCCCCAAATTCTAACGCCCGATTACTTTAGTCGCATGCTCCTCGAAGGCTTTGGCGAGGAAGCGGAAAAATATGCCGAGCAACTGCGTGCGCATACCCAGAGCATGACGGTCTTGCGTTATGGTTTTCAGTTCCGTAAGACCGACGTGACGGAACGACTCTTCCGCGATCCCGTAGACGCGGTGGTGGCTCGCACCAAATCGGAAGTGCAGCACTCGCAGGAACCGCTCAGCGCAGTGATCCAGGGAGTGGACGACGCCTGGGAAGTCTGCCTCTTGAAATTTACGATCGATATGATCGAAAACTCGGCCGGCGGCAATATCGGCGACTTCCGCCGACGCGGGCTCGTCTAACGAGTTAAAGGAAGATCGGCGCCCGCTGTCTTTTTTTGGCGTTGCATTAGCTTGAAAAAGCGCACGGTATCGCGCACCGGGTGAATACTGCTAACTTCATCGGAATAGACGGTGCTGACCGGAACCGAGGCTATGCGAAAACCTTTCCGGCTGGCGATAATAAGCATCTCGGTCTCGTAATCGAAGCGTTCCGCGCCGCCGAACAGTTCCGGGATAAGTTCGCGATGCAACATGCGGAAACCGCATTGCGTGTCGGGGATCGGCTGGCGGCAGACTTTGCTGATCTGATTGCTCATGTAACGATTAACGAAACGTCGCAGCGGTGGCATCAGAGCCACGTCATTCATTCGGTTGCCCACGATCAACCTGGGCCGTTCAAGACCGGCGGCGGCGGTGATGAAACGATCGATTTCTTCCGGCCGATGCTGTCCGTCTGCGTCGAGGATTACGACGAAGTCGAAGCCTCGATCGAACCAATGGTGCAGCCCTGTCTTGATGGTTTCGCCCTTGCCGCGATTCTGGGGATGAACAATCACTTCAGCGCCGGCCGCCCGCGCGCGCGTCGCTGTTTGATCGGAGGACCCATCATCCACCACCAGGACGGAACTCAATTGCTGAAAAGTGCGAGAAACCACATCACCGATGTGTGCCTCCTCCTGGTAGCCAGGAATAATGGCGGCGATTTTACTTCGATCCGCGGCGGGTTCGCCTGAATTTTCCATCGAGTGAAACAGTAACTAAAACAAAACAGGACAGGATTTATAGGATTAGACAGAAGGTTCCGATCTTAGTCTCTAATCCTAATAATCCTGTCTAACTCTTCCTGGTTTAGCGTTACCGGACGACCGGATGAAAATCGGCCGCATGATAGGAACTGCGCACGAGAGGACCGGAGGCGACATGATCGAAATTCTTGTTTCGCGCGATCTCTCCATAGAGATCGAACTGGGCCGGTGTGACGTACTCGATGACGGGCAAATGATCGGGCGTGGGGCGGAGATACTGGCCAAGGGTCAAGACCTGACAGCCTGCCTCTCGCAAATCGTCCATGGTTTGGAATAATTCCGCTTCGAATTCCCCCAGGCCGAGCATGACCCCGCTCTTCGTTACCACTTTAGGCGAGAGTTCCTTGGCCCGGCGCAACACCTGCAAGGAGGTGCGATATTTGGCACGGCTGCGCACCAGCGGGGTGAGACGTTCCACCGTTTCCATGTTGTGATTAAAAATATCCGGCGCAGCCTCCAGCACGATTTGAATGCAATCCGCCTGCGCGTGAAAATCCGGCACCAGCACTTCGACGATGACGGACGGATCCATCGCGCGGATTGCGCCGATGACGCGAGCAAAATGATTGGCCCCGCCGTCCTTCAGATCATCGCGCGCAACAGCTGTGATGACGACATGCTTCAATTTCATGCGACGCACCGCTTCGGCCACCCGCTCCGGTTCGTCTTCTTCCAAGGCGAATGGTTTGGCCGTGGTGACTGCACAAAACCCGCAGGCCCGCGTGCAGCGGTCCCCCGCAATCATCATGGTGGCAGTCCCCTGGCTCCAGCATTCCCAGCGGTTGGGACACTGCGCGCTCTCACACACCGTATGGAGACGCAGATCGGAAATGAGTGCTTTGGTGGAGAAAAAGACCGGATTGGAAGGAAGCCGGACCTTGATCCAGGCCGGCTTCTGCGCCTGGTGCAGAGCGGGATCTATTTTTGCGCAGGACATGGTGAAAGCGTTTTAAGAACTTAAGTCTTAAGTTTTAACGGAGCAAAGGCAAGTTGCGCGCGGCATTCTTGCGA
>JBBRQE010000083.1:0-15295 GCA_038226905.1 Chthoniobacterales bacterium
CGGGAAGAGAGACTCAGGGTAACGAGCGCAAATTCAGGGAGGCCCGACATGGCGGCAAAGTCGCTCAGTGGCCGCATCATGGCCTTCCATCCGATGGCCGCCGGAGAAGCGTCTGTTCGAAAGTGCACCTTCTCGACCACGCAGTCGCACTTCAACAAAAGTAGTCGGCCGCGCGGCGACGGCACCACGGCACAATCGTCCCCCGCCGCCAGAATCACGCGGGAAGACCGACCCAGTGAGGGGAGCAGCCTGGCCAGGAGCCGATCTTCACCCAGATGCCGCAGCTTCATTGCCCGGAGAGCTGGGGAAAGGCCAGGAGAATCAGACTTAACGAATTGAACAGGGAGTGCATGGTCATCGAAACCAGAATCGATCCACTCCACTCGTAGGCAAGAGTAAAGCAGGCGCCCAGAACGAAGAGCGGCGCGAAGGAAGGAAGATGGGCATGCACCGCGGCAAAAAGAAGGGCGGTAAAAACCAGGGCCCCGAAACGTCCGAGATAGCGTTTTAAAACTCCGTAGAGAAAAAAGCGGAAGATAAATTCCTCCGCGATCGGGGCGAGGGCCACCGCCAGGATGATGATCATCACTCTCTGATCGATCGTGCGGGATCCGTTGAAGAGTTCCACGATGTTCTGTTTGCCCGAGCCGTCTCCTGCGAAACGGGCCGTGACGGCGTCGGCCGCCGAGATGAGGGGATAGGCCGCCAAAAGGAGGAGGGCACCGGTGGCGATCGTCCTGAAAATTCCATATTTGGAAAGCCCGGCCAGCTTATCGACGCTCAGGCGCCGCAGTTCAAGGAAGCCGATCAGCGCAAGAATCACGACCACTGAGACGATAAGATTAGCGACCAGATCGCGCGAACTCAGCGGACTTGCAGGAGTGGAAAACGAGGAAAACGCACTGAGCAGAAGCAATGAGATCAACAAAATGGCGATGATCGCTTCGGGCAGCCCAAAGGCTTTTGCCGATCCTGCTTCCCCTGCCACGGGGCCGACCGGCGCTCTAGCGCCAATTTGCCGGGTCAGGGCTGTGTAAACGTAAAATCCACCCAGGAAGAACAACCCGAACAGCAGGTTGATCAGCGCACCTGTCCACGCCTCGGACAACATCGCCACGAAGCCGGTCAAGGAGCGTAAAAGCTTGGCAGAAAATAGGCGTGCCCGCCTTCCAACTGAGGCACGAGCTGTTTCGGAAGCTCCAGTTGGATCTTCGTTCCATCCGTCTTGCCGAAGGCGCGGAAAAAACGACCCAAGCTAAAAGGCGGCCCGTATTTCACAATGGCTGCATTCGGTGCACCGCCCAGCTGCTTCGCCTTGTCGTAGGCATCCTCGATTTGCCCCAAGCCATCAATCAGTTTGTTTTCCACCGCCTCTTTGCCCGACATGATTCGCCCGTCCGCGATGCCGTTGCGCAACCCTTCCGCCGGAAGATTGCGCTCTTTCGAAACGACTCCGAGAAACTTGTCGTAGGTCTTCATGACAAATGCCTGAATATAATCGCGTTCCTCCGGCGTCATGGGCCGCGCCCCGTTCAGAATGTCCTTGAACTTCCCGCTTTTGAAAACCACCGAGGAAAGTCCGATCTTGTTGAACAATTGCTCGTAGTTCAGCGTTTGAATAATGACACCGATGCTGCCCGTGATGGTGGTGTCGTTAGCCATGATGTACTTGCCGCCGCACGAAACATAGTAGCCGCCCGAAGCGGCCAGCGTATCCATGTAGACGACGACCGGCTTGCGCGCCCGCGCCTTGACCACCGCGTTGTAAATTTCATCCGAGGCAGTCACCTCCCCGCCGGGCGAATCGATTTCCAGGACGATGGCTTTCACATGATTGTCTTCGCGCGCCTGTTGCAACGCCGCACGCATGTCGTCGACCATGGTGTCTCCCACGTTTCCGGGAAGACTGGAGCTGATCAATCCGCGCATCACGATCAACGCGATTTTATCGCTGCCCCGGCCCCGTTCGACCGTGAGTTCGCGGAATCGAGGCATCGACTCACCATCGTTCATTCCCCCGCCGGCCCGTCGAACCACGGCGATCATCAGGATGAAATTGGCAAAAATGCTGGCGCACAAAGCCACGAACAAAAAAATGCTGAGACAACCCAGTTTCCGGTCAGCCATAGGGCTTGAAAGCTGTAGGAGAAGTGAGAAGGGCACAAGTAGATTCCCCGCGACGGGAGGGGCTGGCGACCCTCATTTTGTCAGTTGGCAAAGAATATGCTAATTATGATTAGTATGAATAGTGGACACCTTCCTCTGAGCGAAACTGCTGCCCTCCGTAAGCCCAAAGCGCGCCGCGGCCGCCCTCGCACCAAGATCGATTCCTCCGGTTCGGACGGTCTCCCGCGCTTGGCTGCCGCCGGCAGTCTCACTCGCACCAAAGCTCTTCTTCTGGCCGCGCTGCGCGTCTGGGAACTGAAGCAGCGCATCGAGTAAGAGTTCGTTCTTTTCCGCGACCGCCCGGTCGCTCGGCCCGCCGCGGCCCCTTCCCTACCCGCCGGGAACGCTCTGGTCCTTTTGGTTCTTGTCCTTAGCCCAGAGATGAAAGGTGTAAGTGAAGACGACGTATCCCATGACCCGATCGGGATGATAATTGGCAAAGTAAATGGCCGGGTTAACCTGAAAATCCCGCGTGATGTTCCACGTGAATCCGATGGTGGCTGAGTTTTCTGCGCCACTCTGGAAATCAACCTGCGCGCGCCACTGCTTGTTGAAATCGTAGGCGTAACCCAGAATCGCTTCGTTCTTGTATCCGGCGTGAATCGCGCCCGCGATGATCTTATGGTGTTCCGTATAAAAGCCCGCTTCGAGATAAGGCTGCGGATCCACCCCCTGGCGGGGTGACCAATTACTAAACCCGACCGAGAGCAGCCACGGCTCCGTCCGGAGAACGCCGAATTCCGCGGCGAAAATCTCCTCGTTGGGATCGAAGCCCTGGAAAATGGCAATCTCCGCCCATTCGGTCAGGCCAACCTCAGCCTGGAATTCGTAGGGATTGGCAATGCGCTTATCCTGCACCTGCACGCTCAGGGACAAGTCGCCCTCCGGCTGCAAATCGGGTGTTACGATCTGGCTCAACCCCTTGGTCGTCGCCCCGGCGCGCAGGGCCAGGCCAAGCGTAACCACCACCAACAGTCCGGAAAATTTCATCGCACCCATCGCTGCCTGAAATCCTGCACGATGTCGATTCGCTTTTTTCCTGGGCAACGAAATCCACCTTCGGGCAGCGCATGTGCTACTTGCCCGGGGCAGGGTAAGAGAGAAGAGTCTGACCAGCCTTTCAAGAAATTGGCCAAGGCGCCCGTAGCTCAGCCGGATAGAGCATCGGATTTCTAATCCGACGGTCGGGTGTTCGAGTCACCCCGGGCGCGCACTCTTTCCATCCCCGAGGCGCGGGATTGCTGCCATGCTATGACCAGCGCGGCGACAAAGGCGAGCCATGGGCAGAGCGTCCATGGCGCCCAGCGTTCCACCACCGCGTCTGTCGCGAAAGCCAGATCCCACGGCAGACCTCCGGAGATGGTGTTGTAGAAGACAAACAGGAAACACGAACTGGCTGCCGTCACGCCGGCGAAGGCGACCGGCGACATGACCAGGACGAAGGGCATGAGCCAGACGAGATATTGCGCGCCCACCCCGGGCGCGAGGATGAAAAAGACCAGCCAGGTCCAGGCTACTGACACAAACAAGGCCTGACCGTCCTCCTTTCGACGACGCCATGCGATGACGAAAGCCGCAGCCACGATGCCAAATTTAAGAACGGCCGAAACGAGGATCTCTGGGAGAGGCAGTTTGCCATAGTCGATCACGCTGAATCCGGGCCAGCCGGTCATTCTGAGGCCATAGCTGATTCCCCAAATGCCCCAGTAACTTCCGTAGCCAAGCACGTTCTTCGCGAACAACAGCGGGAAACCCAGCAACGGTTGCAGCGAGATTGCGACGAGCACGCCGAGAAAAGACAAACCGAACGGCAGGCCACGCCGACGCGTGTACCAATGGAAAAAAAAGAGAGGCAGCAGGAGCAAAGGGATGATTTTGATTCCGCAACTCAAAGCCAGGACCGCCCCGCACCACCCGGGGCGATCGCGCAAGCAAAGACAAGCGGCGACGACCACCAGCAACACGAGCACGGGATCGGTGTTGCCATGAAATCCGGAGACCATGAGCGACACCGGGCTCAGCGCCAACAAAACGAGTGACCAGGTTGGCAACTTCCACACGTCCCGCAACCTCAGCAGAATGAGAACAACCGCGAGATCCGCCATGATTCCGGGAAGCCGAAGGAAGAAGGCAAACGTGAGTCCATTGGCGTAAAGCGTCGGAGATTCGGACAGGAGATAGATGCCGCGCAGGTACCAAGCGACGAGCGGCGGGTGATTAAAAATGGGCCAGTGCCGGTAGGTCCACTCCAGCCCATGCAAATTAAGGTCGCGCCCGAAATGCTGGAAAAATCGGACATCGTTTGTGCCTTCGGTGTTGAGCGCGATGCAAAGTTTAAGGGCGAACGCCACCAAGCCCGCCGCCACCACCCAAACACCGGGCGAGGCCATTCCCTTCGTCCCGCTCGGCCGATCGTTTATCATTCGTTAGGGCTTTCCTGCCGTTCGTTGACCCGGCTTCAAGCGGGTAACGTCGTAGAAATTGCGGCCATCTACCAGCGGTGAAACGCCGGGTGACCTTCTTTGACGGCCACGAAAACACCGCGGCAGCTCGCGCAGATTTTGCCGCCCGCCGTGAGAGTGCCTTCCACCGTAGCCCGATCGCTGCTCGAATCGACGACCCTCGCCGACAGGAAAACGACATCGCCTGTGGGCGTGGGCCGGAGCAGTTTGATCGCGTACTCGGCCGTCACGGTGCAGGGCAAACTCTGCGCCTGCGCGCCTTGCATCAAATGAAAGGCCGCCGCCCAATTGCAATGGCAATCGAGCAGAGTGCCAATGATTCCACCATTCAAAACACCGGGGAATGCTTCATATTTCGATTGAGGCTTCCATTCCGCCACCACTTCATCGCCCCGCGCGAAACTACGGATTTGTAAGCCGTGGGGATTAGCCGGACCGCAGCCGAAACACGCATTGCGCGGCGCATACATTTCCTGCAACGAGCGGTGCGAAGGCGACGTCATTTTCTCCAAAAAAGTACGCTCGGAGCGCCGGAAATCATTTGGCCGGCCAACTCTCCGCCGTCGGATCGTAGTCAAGCAAAGCGTAGAGTTCCTGCCGCGTTTGCATTTTATCGACCCACTCGCTTTGCGTCCCATTGGCTTTCAAGACCCGCAAAAATTCCGCGGTCGCCTTCATCCCCACCCGGAAGGCGCTTTGCGGGAAGATCACCATGCGGTAGCCGAGATGGGCCAACTCGCTCAGCGAAAGCAGCGGGCTTTTCCCGAATTCGGTCATGTTGGCGAGCAAGGGGAGTTCAATCGCTTTGGCGAATTCGCGGAACTCATCGGCGTTTTGCAACGCCTCCGGAAAAATCGCGTCCGCGCCCGCGGCTCCATATTGTTCGGCCCGTTTGACCGCGCCCGCGAAATCTTCCTCGGCCCGCGCATCCGTGCGCGCGATGATCAGAAAATCAGGATCGCGCCTTGCCGCCACCGCCGCCTTGATTTTTTCCACCATTTCTTCCGCGCTCACGAGGGACTTTCCGGCCAGGTGCCCGCAACGTTTTGGGAATTCCTGGTCTTCGATATGACAACCGGCCAATCCGGCCCCTTCCAATTCGCGGATGGTTCGCGCGACATTCTCCGATCCGCCAAAACCCGTGTCCGCATCAACAATGGCCGGGATCTCCACCGCGTTGGCCGCATAACCAGCGAGGCGCGCCACCTCGGTCAGGGTCAACAGCCCAATGTCCGGAACACCGGCCGTCATATTGGCCATTCCGGCCCCGCTTATGTAGAGAGCATCAAAACCAGCTTGCTCGACCTGCCGCGCCATGGCCGCGTTCGGCACCCCCGGCATGGCCACGCAACCCTGCGCAATCAACTCGCGTAAGCGCTCCGCCTTTGTCTTCTCTTTTTTCATGTCGAGTCCGGCAGCTGCCGGAAGCCATCTCTAACTATTTCCCCGACGGCATCTCCAGTGCCTTCATTAATCCACTCACATTCTCCGCCTGATCCAGCTTCCAGGCGAGTTCCACCACTTTCGTCGCCTTCTCCTCACCCAGAGCTGGAGCGACCAGCGCGGTGAATTTTGCTTCCACCTCCGAATCTTTCAGCCGGTTCTTCGCGTTGCCCAGCGGATAATCCACTCGCTTGGTTAAAGTCCGACCGTCGGCCAGCGTCACGTGCACAATGTTCGCCACCGCTTCCGCGTAAATTGCGCTCAGCTCATCGTTTCGCTTCACCTCCACCTTGGGCAGAAAAGCCACGATCTTCTCTTCGGTGAAGCGCGAATGCTCGAATTGTTTGTCGGTTACCTCTCCATCGATCAAGGCTACCGCTGTGATATACGGCAGGCTGTGATCGGCCGTCTCGCGATGCATCGGCCGCCATTTCTCCGGCTCGCTCCCAATGATGTCGACCGACGCGTCGTGGCTCTCGATCACCATCGATTTCACCTGCGATAAATCCGGGATCTGCTTTCGAATGAAGAGGGCCGCCTCAATTGCGCTCTGGCTGTGATATTCGGCCGGCCAATACTTGATGCTTGTCTTTAGAATCATCGAAGCCGGCCCCTCGCCCGGAATCGCCTCAGCTGTTTTGGTGAAAATCTGGCTGAGATCGCCTAGCGACACGCCGAGCTGCTTCTCGAATCCCATCTGTCCCTCGAAAATCGGGGCCGGTCCGGTCATGCCCGCGCGTGCCAGGAGGGCCGCATAGACGCCATGCCGCGCGGCGTGGGCGAAGGCCACGCCCTTCCAGTGGGACAGCTCGCCCACGCGCGATTGCCGCATGCCCATCCCGGCCACACCGGCAATGTTGACCGCGTGACGGGTCTTTTCCGCGTCCAACTTCATCAACTTCGCGCAAGCCAGCGCGGTCGAGAACGCCCCATAAGTCGGATGATCCCAGCCGCGCGCGCGAATGCTGGCCGCATCGCACAGGCGACATTGCACCTCATAGGCGAGAGCCGCCGCCGTGATAATCTCCCGGCCCGTCGCGCCCACACTTTCGCCAATCGCGAAAACCGCCGCCAGGTTATCGCTCGGATGGGCCGGTTCTTTGGAAAGATAGGTGTCGTTATAATCGAAATAACGAATGCAGCATCCGTTGGCGAAAGCGGCCCAGTCAGGCGGGGCTTTGTGCAAGGTGCCGATCACCGTCGCACCATTCCCAGCCGAGAAATCGGAAACTACCGTGCGCGCGATCCTGCACGGCTCCTCGTTCCAGGCCCCGAGGGCGCAGCCAAACGAGTCGATCACGCGCCGCTTCACCTCGTGCACGACGTTTTTAGAAAGATCCTCAAACTGGAGACTGCAGGCGAATTGAGCGAGTTGATGAGCGAGTGTGTTAGTCATGGGCAATGGAACCTCAATCTGACCACGAATCGCAGAATGACAACATCGGGGAATTCATCCGTGTGCATTTCTCTTGTGACTGACTAGATTTCTCTCCCCATGAGCAAAGTTTATCCTGACGCCGCGGCTGCTCTGGACGGCCTGCTGCACGACGATATGACCATTGCCGCTGGCGGCTTTGGGCTTTGCGGCATCCCGGAAAATCTCATCGCCGCTTTGCGCCAGAGCGGGGCAAAGGGTCTCACCATCATCGGCAACAACGCGGGCGTGGACGGCTTCGGCATGGGCGTTCTGCTCACCACTCGTCAGGTGAAAAAGGTCATGGCCTCCTACGTCGGAGAGAACAAGGAATTTGAGCGCCAGGTGTTGGCAGGCGAACTCGAACTCGAGCTCATCCCGCAAGGCACTCTGGCCGAACGCTTGCGCGCCGGCGGCGCGGGCATCCCAGGGTTTTATACCCGCACCGGTTTCGGTACCAAACTAACCGAGGGCAAAGAGACGAAAGTTTTCGATGGCAAGGACTATGTGCTCGAACCCGGCATCAAGGCCGAGCTTTCCCTGGTAAAGGCTTGGAAAGGAGACAAATCCGGCAACCTCATTTTCCGAAAAACCTCTCGCAACTTCAACCCCATGATCGCTACCTGCGGCGAAGTTTGCGTGGCGGAGGTCGAAGAACTTGTCGAGATCGGTCAACTCGATCCCGACCGGATTCACACGCCGGGCATCTTCGTCGATCGCATCATTCAAGGTCCGAGTTACGAAAAGCGCATCGAGTTTCGCACCGTGCAGGGCAGCACGGCGGCCAAAAAAGAAAATCCGATTCGCGACTTGATGGCAAAGCGCGCGGCCCAGGAGTTACGCGAAGGCTACTACGTCAATCTCGGTATCGGCATTCCCACGCTGGTCGCGAATTTCATTCCGGCAGGCATGAACGTCACGCTCCAATCGGAAAACGGTCTGCTCGGTATCGGGCCATTTCCTAACGAGGACGAGGTCGACGCCGACCTGATCAATGCCGGCAAACAGACGATCACGACCATGCCCGGCTCGGCCTTTTTCTCAAGCGCCGACTCCTTCACCATGATTCGCGGCGGCCACATCGATCTCGCGATTCTCGGGGCCTTCGAGGTAACCGACTCTGGTGACATCGCGAATTGGATGGTTCCCGGAAAAATGGTCAAAGGCCCGGGCGGCGCCATGGACCTCGTGGCCGGAGTGAAACGGGTGGTGGCAGTGATGGAGCATTGTTCCAAGGACGGGAGCCCGAAGATTCTGAAACAATGCACCCTGCCCATCACGGGCAAGGGAGTCGTTAACCTGATCATCACCGACCTTTGCGTCTTTGAGGTGAAGGAGGGTGGCGGGCTTGTTCTCATCGAGCTGCATCCGGGCGCGACCGAGGAGGACATCCGGGCCAGGACCGGCGCGCCGTTTGAGGTTATGCTCAAGCGCGAAAAAGGCGGACAGGATTAATAGAATTCAAGGATTGTTTCTGTCTATCCCTCCCGCGATTCAAGTGGCCGCTCCCGCGGGCACAGCAACACCAGCAAGGCCGCGATCGTCCAGCAGGCGATCATAAAGATAAATGCACCACGGAATGAGCCGGTGCGCTGACTGAGGTTGCCGATAATCATCGGGCCGATGAATCCGCCAATGCTGGCCGTGCAATTGATGAACCCCACCGCCACGGCCGCCGCTGAATCGGCCAGAAACGCCGTGGGAAGCGCCCAGAAGGATGGCAGGTAGGCGATGGTACCGAAGCCTATCAGCGTAAAGACCGCGACCAGCATCCCATTCGAATGCGGAAGAAAGAACCAGGCGCTGAGCCCGAGCGCAGCGGTTAACTGTGGGATGGCGAAATGCCAGCGGCGCTCGCGGGTGCGATCGGAGTTCCAGCCCAGCAGCAGCATCCCGATAAGGCCGGCGACAAACGGTATGGAGCCGATCCAGCCGATGCGCTGCACGTCAGTCCAACCGGTGAGCCGTTGAAGCATGGTCGGCATCCAAAACCAGAAGGAGTAGCCACCGGTATAACAGAAGAACAGACCGACGGTGAGCAGCACCACCCGGGGACCGCGCAGCGCTTGCCAAATCGTAATTCGATCCAAGTGTGCTTTCGCGCTCCGCTCTTCGGCAAGACGAGTGGCCAGCCAATCGCGTTCGTCGGCGCGCAGCCAGGCCACCTCAGCAGGGCGATTGGGCAACCAGATCAGCGTCGCGATTCCCAGGACGACGGCCGGCGCGCCTTCCAGTAGAAAAAGCCATCGCCATCCAGGGAGTCCGAGCCAGTGAACACCCAAAATTTTGCCGGCCAGCGGCCCCCCGAGAATGTAGGCAATCGGAATGGCGGACATAAACCGCGCCACCGCCTTCGCGCGGTCCCGATAAATGAACCAGTGGGAAAGATAAACAATGACACCGGGGAAAAACCCGGCCTCGGCCGCGCCCAGAAGAAAACGCGCGCCGTAAAGCTCCAGCGGAGTGCGCACAAAACCTGTGAGCGTGGAAAGCGCGCCCCAAGTGATCAGGGTTATCCCCAGAAGGAGCTTTGCGCTCCAGCGTTCGACCAGCAGGGCCCCCGGAATTTGCAGCCCGAGATAGCCGATGAAAAAAATTCCGCTGGCCGTCCCAAAAACCGAGTCGGTCAGACCCAGGTCTCCTTTCATCCCCAGCGTGGCGTAGGCTATGTTCGTGCGATCCAGGTAGTTCGCGACGTAGAGGAGAAAAAGAAACGGCAGGAGCCGCGCCGCGATGCGAGTGCGCGCACCTTCTCCAGCATCAATTCGCGGGGCGGCCATGGGTTGCGGGCGCAGAATAACGCGAGGGCTGCGATGCTCACAATGAGAAACCCACTCACGAGCGCCCATCGCGATCGGTAGGTATCGAAGACAAACGACTGACTGGAGCGGGCGCCTCCCAACGCCTCGACAGAGCGAGGCGGCGACAGCGCGCCCTTCCTGTAGCCACGGCACTGAGTTGCCGTGATTCGATTGCCATCAAAACTGAAATCAGGCGTGGGCACGGCCGCCAGGTTGAATCGGCGAATTGCCTCGGTAGTTTGCCATTCTCGCCGTGCCACAGTAGACGCGCGTAACTTCAAACGAACACCTCGACCTATGACGACCCTCGAACATCCTCTCAATGACGAATCACGCGCCTTCTTGAAAGAGGTCGAAGAGTTCGGCCATGTCGAAGTCGCGCCTCACGCCGACCAGTGGGACCACGATGAACAGCTACCGCGTGAAATCTTCACCAAGGCCGGCCAGATCGGCCTCATGGGAATGGTTGCGCCGAAAGAATTTGGCGGCCGTGCCTTGAGCTACGTGACAGCGGCCCTGGCCGTGAAGGAACTCGGCCGGCAATGCGCCTCCCTCGCCATGGACATTGCCGCGCACAATGCCCTTTCCGTCGGTCAGATCAACCTTTTCGGGACCGGGGAGCAAAAGCGTTCTTATTTGCCTCACCTAACGAGTGGTGAATGGATTGGCGGCTGGTGTTTGACCGAGCCAAACGCAGGCAGCGATACCGGCGGGATCGAAACCAAAGCCGAGGCGCACGGAGACCACTGGCACATCAACGGGATGAAGCATTTCATCACCAGTGGTCGCGTGGCCGATCTGTTGGTTGTCATTGCCACGACCGGCCGTACTGAGGCCGGCAAGAACGAGATCAGCGCTTTCATCACGATGAAAGATCAGGTCACTCCGGTGAGGAAGATCCACACCTACGGGATGCGTGCGAGCGAGACCTCAGAATTGCGCTTCACGAATTCGAAGGCGGAGCTTCTCGGCGAAAGAGGGCGAGGGCGCGAACAGGCGCTGACTGTGCTCGATCGCGGCCGCATCAGCATCGCGGCGCTGGCCGTCGGCATCGCCGAAGCCGCTTTCGACCGCGCCAATTCTTACGCGAACGAGCGGAAGCAGTTTGGTCATCCCATCGGAAACTTTCAGGCCATCCAATGGATGCTGGTTGACTCCGCCATGGAGCTGGAGGCCTCAGAAGTGATGACCATGCATGCGGCGCATTTGCAGGACCAAGGCGCAACCACCACGAAAGAGTCCGCCATGGCCAAGCTCTTCGCCTCAGAGTCGGCCGTCAAAATTTGCGATCGCTCGATGCAGATTCACGGCGGTTATGGTTACAGCCGCGATCTGCCGATCGAACGCTATCTGCGCGATGCAAAACTCTGCACGATTGGTGAAGGCACGAGCGAGGTACAGCGGCTGGTCATCGCGCGGCACGTGCTGAAGGAAGCAAAGCCGCTCAAGCTGGCCCATCGCGAACCGCGCAATCCAAACGCGTAGGCTCGTTTCCCAATTCAACGTGAGACGTTGGAGCTTCGGCGCTGAGCGTTCGGCCTTAAAAAGTTTGAGCCCTACACCATCGGGCGAAAGCGCCCGACCACTTCCTGCAGGCGATTACTGATCTGGCCTAACGAACAGACCTCGGCCGCTTCGAGCAGAGCGGGGAAGGAGTTCTCGTCTGTCTCGACCACCGCAGCCAGTTTCTCGAGCGCCTTCTCGGCTTTGACCGCGTTCTTCTGCTTAAACTTCCTAAGACGATCAACCTGCAGTTGCTGCTTCGCTCGCGGGGTGCGGGCGAGCTCGAATTCTGGCATCGTTTCCCGCTCATTCCGATATTTGTTCAGCGCAATGATTGGGCGGGTGCCGTCGTAAATCTGCTGCTCATAACGGTGGGCCGCGGCCTGGATTTGGCTGCGTTGATAACGGTTCTCGACTGCGCCCATGACGCCGCCGAGCCGCTCGATCTCGCGAAACTCTTCCAAAATCGCAGCCTCCACCGCGCGCTCCACTGCCTTCATCCCGGGCGAGCCACTGAGCATATTCATGGTGTGTTTAAAAATGCCGGATTCGTCGAGCAGGATGGCCTGCCCGTGCGCCGCCAGACGAATCCACTCTTCGCTGGGCGTCGTGAACGGTTCATCCGCGCTGTTTGAGTGACACGAGTTTGTGCCGTTCATATAAGAAAGCATCAATTCGGCCGCGGTGCGCGTGAGGTTATTCTTGAACTCGGCCGCGACTAACGAGCGCCCGCTCGTCTGGGTGTGCACTTTGAACATCTGCGCCTTGTGCCCCGCCCCGAAAGCATCACGCATCCCGATGGCCCAGATACGACGCGAAACCCGGGTCAGCGCGATATATTCCACATCAAGGCCGCAATCGAGGAAGAACGAAAGCCGCGGGCCGAACTCATCCACCGGGATACCGCGCGCCGCCATCATCTCCGCGTAGGCAAACCCGTTCGAGAGAGTGTAGGCAGCTTGCTGCACGGGGGTCGACCCCGCCTCGCCGATGTGATAACCGCTAATCGAAACGGGGTACCAGCGCGGCATTTCCCGCGTGGTAAATTCCATCATGTCGGTCAGGAAACGGAGCGAAGCCTCCACCGGGAAAATTGTTTCATTCTGTGCCTGGACCTCTTTGAAGATGTCGGCCTGAATCGTCCCGCGCAGCTTCGGCACAATCCCCGAGCCGAAGCGCCGTTTGGCCGCCGCGATATACATCGCCATGATGATCGGGGCCGGCCCGCTAATCGTCATCGAGGCGGAGAAGTCCGGCGAGCCAAGGTCGAAGCCGTCGTAAAGCCTGACCATATCTTCGACCGTATCGACGGCCACGCCGCCTTCCCCGATCTTCCCGAACACGCCGTCGGCGTCGCTGTCGATGCCGTAAAGGGTCGGCCCGTCAAAGGCGGTGCTGAGGCGTTTCGAGCGTTGATGGGCGCCGAGGAAGTGAAAGCGCTCGTTCGTATCTTCCGCCAGCATAAGGCCCGAGAATAAACGAGTCGGCTCTTCCGCCTGCGGCGGCTGAGCACCGTTCTTGCTCCCGCCCATTTTCGACTTTTTGCCATGGCTGTTCTTCTCCAGGGAAGCCGTCTCGATGGCGGACGTCTGCATCGGCTCGAGGTACATTTCGCGATAGGCTCCGTTCAGGAAAGGGAATTCGCCGGGCAACCCGTCGCCTAACAAGTAGCGGGTTATCTCGCCCGCCTCATCGATCTCGGGGAGCGCGAGGCGCGGCAAAGGCAGACCGGTCGGGGCGCGTCCCACGGGAATTTTTGCTTTGATCTCTTTCCACCGGTTGACCATCTGCTGGCCAAACTTCTTGTCCGTACGCGCGCGCCTGACCTCGGCTTCCACGAACGTGTTATACTTATCTACCGCTTCGACTACCTGTCCCAGCTTGCTCATTTTACCCGGCCTTTCTTCAACGCTGCCCGCGGCTGCGTCAGCAAATCACACAGTTTATCCACGCCCTCATCGCGGTGACGCTTCGCTACGGTCGAGATTAATCGTTGTTCACGGTGGTTTTGTTCCAGTCGCCGCTCAATCTCACTCATGGCCGTGCGCGCACGCTCCTGGTCGCTTTTGTTCACCACGACGATGTCCGCCAGGTCGAGCATGACAATTTTCTGGAGCTGCAAGCGCGCACCGTAATCCGGGTTCATCACCAGAACCGTTTGATCGACCAGTTTGCTTTGGAAAGGCATCGCTTCCTGACCCGTGCCGACCGTTTCGATAATGACGTAATCGAAGCCGCTCTGCGCGAGGAGTTGCAGGCAATCTTCCGTCGCTGGAGACAATCCGCCCGCCTGGCCGCGCGTCGCCATGCTGCGCATGAAAACGCGATCGTGTTGTGAATTGATCATGGTGGCGCGATCGCCCAGGAGAGCGCCTGCGCCGACCACGCTCGGGTCGTGCGAGAGGATGGCGATCCGCGATTTGGCATCGCGCTGCAGCAGCCGCAAGACGAGTTCGTCGATCAGCGTCGTCTTGCCGGCGCCTCCCGGACCGGTGAACCCGACAACTCGGGTGTTAGCACTCTTCTTAACGGCCGCCCGGCGAGGCCTTTTGCCCTTGGCGTAGGAGTCCTCGATCCGGGTCAACTTGCGGGCGAGTTGCATATCGGCGGGTGCGCCGTTGCGACCATTGTGCGGATGCGCCTTGCCGTAGCGCTGATGCACGAATGCCACCATCTCGCTGAGCGACGTTCCGGCGAAAAAAATCTTGTCGACTCCTCTGCGTTGCATCACGCGCTGGTCGTCGTGGGTAATCGTCCCGCCGCCCCCGCCAAAAACCGCAATATCATCGGCGCCCCGCTTCCGCAATTGCTTTACCACCTCGACAAAAAACTCCACGTGGCCCCCGTTGTAACTGGAGATGCCGATGGCTCGCACATCTTCCTGGATGGCCGCGCGCACGATATCCTGCGCGTAACGGTGATAACCGAGATACACGACCTCAATGCCGTGCCGAATGAACTCG
The DNA here is from genome assembly GCA_038226905.1 of Chthoniobacterales bacterium. Classification (GTDB taxonomy): domain Bacteria; phylum Verrucomicrobiota; class Verrucomicrobiia; order Chthoniobacterales; family UBA10450; genus JBBRDU01. Next base: position 14,753 of record JBBRQE010000083.1, read on the forward strand.
AGATTGATTGTGTTGATGGCGCTGTCGTGTCCGTCGCAAATGGGGACAGCGGTCAGAATACGAACTGGTGCAGCCATGGTTTTTTTTTGCGAGGATTCTCGAACTTCGCCTCGGCGGACCCCCGCGCGCAACGCAAATTCTAGCGGCATTCGGTTGCCCGGCAATCCGATTCCGGCCTAAAGTCGTGGCATGAATGATTTTCTGGATTTCAGCGGCAAGATCGTCCTCGTGACCGGCAGCTCACGCGGGATCGGCGCCGAGATGATCAAGGCTTTCGCCGGGCGCGGCGCACGGTGCGTCGTTAACTACATCTCCGACCCCACGGGACAGAACAAAAGCGACGCGGAAAATGTGGCCAGGCCATTGCCGGATGCACTCGTGGTTGATTGCGATGTGACAGATTCGGCACAGGCCGAAAACATGATGAAGCACATTCAAGAGCGGCACGGCGGCCTCGATATTCTAATTAATAACTCTGGTATCATCCGTGATCGCACGATTAAGAAGCTTTCATTGGACGACTTCGAGGGCGTGGTGCGAGTA